>CAZMCA010000132.1:0-9482 GCA_964564595.1 uncultured Caulobacteraceae bacterium | reverse complement strand
AGTCGGCGATCTGCACGGAGTTGTCCGAGTTGTCGGTCGCCGTGAGCGTCGTCGTGGAGTTGTCGTTGCCCGAGTCCGCGACGTTCAGCGAGTTGTCCGAATTGTCGGTCGCGGTGAACGTGTTGGTCGAGTTGTCGTTGCCCGAGTCAGCAACCGCGACGTTCGTCGTTTCAGTGTTAAACGAGTCGTCGTTGCCGTTGTGCTCATTGCCCGAGTCAGCGACGGCGAAGCTGTCGTTGTCCGAGTTGAACGAGTCGTCGTTGCCCGATTGGGCGACGGCGAGGTCGAGGTTTGTCGAGCTGTTCGAGTTGTCGGTGTTCGTCGAGTTGTTGTTGCCCGAGTCAGCAACCTGGAGGTCCAGGCTCGTGGACGAGTTGTCATTGCCCGAGTCAGCGACGTTCAGCGAGTTGTCCGAGTTGTCGGTCGTCGTCGACGTCGTGTTGCCCGAGTCGGCGATTTGCACGGTGTCGTCGTCCGAGTTGAACGAACCCTTGTTGTCGTTCTGCTCGCTCGAGTTGCCCGAGTCGGCCACATCGACGTCCACGTCCGTGTCGGTCGAATGGTCGGAATTGTCGGTCGTCGTCGACGTGGTCGTCGTCGAGTTATCCGAATTGTCCGAGTTGTCGGAGTTATCGGAATTGTCCGAGTTGTCCGAGTTGTCGGAATTGTCCGTGGATTCGCTGTTGCCGTTGTCGGCGATGATCACCTTGTCATCATCGCTCGTCGAAACGGCCGTGCCGCCGTGGTCGGCGGCGGCCGAACCATTGGTGGCTTCGGTGTCGCCCGCGCCATACGCGTAGGCGACCGGCGCGAACGCCAGCCCCAGCGCGAGCGCGCACACCGAGGTCATCAGTTTAACCTGCATTACTCTACTCCTCCGAAAGCGAGCGCCGCCGGTCCCCCAGTGCCCCCTGGGATGCAGTCAGCCATCTCGCCGCGGAAGATATCGCGAAAGATATAGTGCGCTTTCGGAAACAATTCTCAGGACGTAATTTAAGAACTCACCACGGTTACTTTCATCTCCCAGGAGATATAGCCACACACGTTAATGGCGCGACACGCCGCCTTCGGTGAGTACTGTTTGGTTAGTTCCCCCGCGCGCTGAATATTAACCTAACGCCGTAATTCCGGCGCCATACACGGCGTCCGCATTGCTGCCGAAGCAGTCACGAAGCCCCCAAAACGTATTGAACGGTCAGATGACGCCGATGACACCCGCGCAGCGGTGCGCCGATCAACTCCGCGCCGCGCTGGCGGACAGGGTGGGATTCGAACCCACGGCGCCCTTGCGAGCGCGGCGGTTTTCAAGACCGCTGCCTTAAACCACTCGGCCACCTGTCCGGGCCGCGCTGCTGCGGCGGCGCGCGAAGTACACCGAATGTTGGTGAACCGCCATAAACCGTGAAACCTAACCGGGCTTCAACGCGGCTCTGGTAGACCGCGCTCTATGTCCATCTCCCGCACCGCGTTTGGTTTTGGCGTTATCTTGATCCCGGCGATCGTCCTCGGCGCGCCGGCGGCGCATGCCCAGGGCCGTGCGCCGATTTCGTATTTGGGGCAGGGCGCGCCCGCGTCTGCGCCGGCAGCGGCGCCCGCGCCGCGCCGGATGGCGGCGCTCACGGACAGCTACAATTATGGCGCCCAGCAGCGCCCCGCTTCGAGCGGCCTCCTCGATCTGACTCGCCCGGTCAATCGGCAGGCAAGCCGCGATCCCGACTTGCTTTCGCCGCCTGCCGATCCTGAAGAGCTGCAGAACGAACCGGATGGGCCGGAAGACGCCGAGCCGGTCAATCACCCTGCGCCGCAGGTTCAGCTGGCAGCCGCAGTCCCGCCAGCGCAGCAGCGCCCGGCATGGCTGGAGCGTGAGCGCGTCGGCCCGCCCTACGAGGTGAACGGCCGCACCTACGTGCCCACGCCCGAGCCCGGCTACGAACAGACTGGCCTTGCCTCCTGGTACGGCCCCGATTTCCACGGCCGCCAGACCGCGAATGGCGAAACCTATGACCAGGAAGGTCTGACCGCGGCGCACCCGACGCTGCCGCTCAACAGCCTCGTGCAGGTCACCAATGTCGCAAACGGCCGCGAGGCCATCGTCCGCATCAATGACCGCGGCCCGTTCGTGGGCGATCGCCTCATCGACCTATCCCGCCGCACCGCCGACGTGCTGGGCTTCGAAGGCCAGGGCACCGCGCGCGTCCACGTCCGGTATCTGGGCCCTGCCCCGCGCCGTTACGGAGAAGGGGAGGGGGCACAAGTGGCCGCCGCCAGTGCGCCGCCGCCTCAGGCCACCGCCCAAACAGAGCCGTTTATCGGCACCCCGCTCCGTCCCGCGCCATCGCAAGCGCCGCTCGTCCAGACCGCGGCCGCGCCTCAGGCGGCCGGGGCAGGGGGCGCCTATGTCGTTCAAGTCGGGGCGTTCTCGGATCTCAGCAACGCGCACCGCGTGCGCGCAGCGCTCGAAACGGCGGGCCAGGTGCTGGTCGAGTCGCGCCAGACGGCCAACGGCGAGGTCTTCCGGGTCCGCGTGATCGGCTACCAGAGCCGGGGCGCGGCCGAGGCGGCCCGGGCGCAAGTGGCCTCCCTGGGCTACCCAGAAGCCATCGTCGCCGCCCGCTAACCCACGGATTTTGCTGAGTTAATGCCAACTCGCCTGCCTGGCGAGGGAACTTGGCGCGCGCCTTGCGTCTTTCCGGCCTGTCCAACAACACCCAGACAGGACCCGCGTGCGACCGACTTATCGCGCCGCCTTGGCGGCCCTCGCCCTTTTCACGATGACGAGCGCGGCAGCGCCGGCGGACTTGCCGCAGAGCGCCAACGCGCCCTCCACGGCGCACGCAACTTGTGATGCGCTGGACGCCGCCTGCGGCTACGAGGCCGAAGGCGTCGCCTCCTACTACGCCCGCGTGCTGCACGGCCGGCCCACCGCCACGGGCGAGGCCTACGATCATGCAGCGCTCACGGCCGCCCACCGCACCCTGCCGCTAGGGAGCCTGGTGGAAGTGACCAACACGACGAACGGCAGGGCCATCGTCGTGCGTGTTAATGATCGCGGGCCGTTCGTCCGCGGGCGCCTGATTGATCTCTCGGGGGCTAGTGCCGATGCGCTCGATTTCCGCCAAGCGGGGGTGGCGCAGGTGCGCGTGCGTTATCTCGGCCGCACGGCGCCGCGCGTTTGACGCACCCGTAACCGCGCGTATCTAAACCGTAGCGTCCGGCGCGCCTGAGTCGTTTCAGCGACCAGCAGCGTGCAGCAACGCCGAGGGGTTTTCGATGCGCGCGCTCATCCTCACCGCGCTCATGGCGCTGGTATCGCTGCAATGGGCTGACACGGCCGATGCGCAACGCCGCCGTCCGCAAGCACGGCCCGCGGCGGCGGCCGCCCAACCAACGCCTGCCGGCGCCCAACACGTCACGGTGCTCGATGGGCGCACGGGTATTTTGCTGGCGTGCGACGATTGCGAAACGCCAGTTCCGCCTGCGTCGATGTCGAAGCTGATGACGATTCTGATCGTCGCCGAACGGCTTCAATCGGGTGCGATCACCCAGGACACGACATATGCGGTGAGCGAGAACGCCTGGCGAAATGGGGCGATGTCCGATGGCTCGCACATGTTCCTCGAGCTCAATTCGCGCGTGCGCGTGGGCGATCTCATTCGCGGGGCGATCATTGTCTCGGCGAACGATGCGTGCATCGTGTTGGCCGAGGGTATTTCCGGTTCTGAAGAAGCCTTCGTCGCGGAGATGAACAGGCGGGCCGGCGAACTTGGCCTCCGCTCAGCGCGCTTTCGCAATGTAACAGGGCTGCCGGATCCCGAGCACGTCATCTCGACGGCAGACCTTGCGCGGCTCGCGCGCCACCTGATCACGACCTATCCGGATATCTACCGGCTCTATTCGGAGCGGACGTTTACGTTCAACAACCGCACCCAAGAGAACCGCAATCCGCTGCTTGGCGCATTCACTGGCGCGGACGGCGTCAAGACGGGCCATACCGCGGACAGCGGCTATGGGCTCGTTGGCTCCGCCGTGCTCAACGATCAGCGCCGCATCATCGTGTTCAACGGCACGCGCACAATGGCGGAGCGGCGCAGCGAAGCCCTCCGCCTGATGCGCGCGGCTTTCCACGACTATGAAGTCATTGCACTGGCGGAACCAAATGCCGTGGTGGGAGAGGCAGCGGTTTATCTTGGAGGGCGCAACACAGTGCCGCTGGTTGCGCCGGGCGGCGTCTATGTCGGCGCCACGCATGCGGCGCGCGCCGGACTGACGGCGCACATCTCGTATCAAGGACCGATCCGCGCGCCGATCGCACAAGGCCAGGAAGTCGCGAAGCTTGTTGTGGAAGGGCCGGGCTTTCCACGGCGGGAATATCCGCTGGTTGCGGGCAGGCGCATCGGCGGCGCCAATTGGTTCGCGCAGGCGTGGACCGGCATGATGCGCACCTTCGGCGGCGGCTCGTGACAGCGCGCGGGCGCTTCATCACGCTGGAAGGCGGCGAAGGCGCCGGCAAATCGACGCTCGCGACCGCACTCGCGCAAGCACTGCGTGCTGAGGGCAAAGACGTCGTGCAGACAAGAGAGCCCGGAGGCGCGCCGGGCGCGGATGCGATCCGCGCATTGCTTGTGACCGGGCGCGCCGATCGCTGGAGTCCAATCGCTGAAGCGTTGTTGTTCGCTGCGGCGCGCAGCGATCACCTCGATCGCACGATACGGCCGGCTCTAGCGCGCGGCGCGTGGGTGCTGTGTGACCGCTACGTCGATAGCACGTTCGCCTACCAAGTCGCCGCCGGCGGGCTCGACGCGGCGGCGTTCGAGACATTGCAGCGCCTGATCGATGCACCCGCTCCGGATTTGACGCTCGTATTCGACCTTGATCCCGCCGATGGGCTTGGCCGCTCACGTGGCGGCGCCTCTGGGGAAGATCGCTTCGAAGCCAAGGGCGCAGCTTTCCATGCACGCGTGCGCGCTGCTTTTCTTGAGATCGCGAAGCGTGAACCGGCCCGATGCGCGGTGATCGACGCGGCCAAGCCGCGTGACGAGACGCTGGCCGCTGCGCGTGCAATTATCGCTGCGCGTTTGGGATAAAGCGCGCGCGCTGCTAGACTGGATGTGATGACAGCGGAACCGGATCAAGCGCCGGACACCACGCACCCGCGCGAGAACCCGCGTTTCGTGGGCCATGACGAAGCGGAATTGGCGCTATCGGATGCGCTGGGCGGCGGGCGGCTGCATCACGCTTGGCTCATCACCGGTCCGCGCCGGCTCGGCAAAGCCACACTCGCGTACCGGTTTGCGCGCGCCGCGCTCGGCGCAGGACGCACCGGGCCACGCCCGCTCGACGCGAGCGAAGACGATCCAATTTTCCGTCGCATCGCGCAGCTCGCGCATCCCGACCTCTTTGTGCTTCGGCGCGGCCTCAATGACCGTACCGGAAAGCCACGCGGCGAAATTACGGTCGATGACGCACGCGAACTCGGGCGGTTTTTTTCTATGGCGCCCGCTGAAGGCGGCATGCGGGTCGCGATCGTTGATGCGGTCGATGAACTCAACCGCAACGCCGCCAACGCGATCTTGAAAACGCTGGAGGAGCCGCCGCCGCGCGCGGTGCTACTTCTGGTGTGTCATGCGCCGGGCGCCGCGCTTGCGACCATCCGCTCACGCTGCAGACGTTTGCCGCTCCGCGCGCTCGACGACGCAGCGGTGCGCGAGGCGGCTGGCGATGTGAGCCCAGCGCTGTTGCGGCTCGCGAAGGGCCGGCCTGGTCTTGCGATCGCACTCAAAGCGCAAGGCGGCGAGGATGCAGCCAAGGCGCTCGATGAAGCGTTCGCCGCGTTGCCCCGCAAAGGCGCGGGCGCTGTGCTGCCCGTGATGCTGGAGCGCGGCGGCGGCGATCTTGCGCTAACACTCGAAATCGCAGGCGATTGGTTGCGCGCGCAGGCGCAAGAGACGCACGAGAACCGCTGGGCGGCAGCGTGGTCGGCGCTCGAGGACATTCGCCGCGAGAGCGACGAACTCGACATGGATGCGGCGCATGCGCTCGCCCGCGCGGCGGGCGTGCTTGACCGCGCGGTGAACGCCCGCTCATGACGGACGCGATGCTGATAGACAGCCATGTGAACCTGCACCACGAGGCGTACGCTGCGGACCGCGCTGAGGTCATCGCCCGCGCGCGCCAAGGCGGCGTCGGCACGATGGTGACGATCTGCGACAAGATCGAGAACGCGGACGCGGTTCTCGCTGTGGCTGAGGGCGATGCGGATATCTACGCAACCGTCGGCGCGCATCCGCACTACGCCAAGGACCATGCGAGCCTCACGGCCGATGAGTTGATCGCGCGCGCGCAGCATCCAAAGATCGTCGGCATCGGCGAATGCGGGCTCGATCTGCATTACACATTCAGCCCGGTTGGCGATCAGCTCAGCGTCTTTCGCGCACACATCGAGGCGGCGCGCGTGACCGATCTTCCGCTCATTGTGCATACGCGCGAAGCGGACGACCTCACGGGGGACCTCTTGGAGGAGGAGTGGGAGAGGGGCCCCTTCCGGATCCTCATGCACTGCTACACGAGCGGAGAGCGCCTCGCCCGCCGCGCGCTCGCGCTCGGCGCAACGGTTTCATTCTCCGGGATCATGACGTTCAAGAACGCGAACGACGTACGCGCAATCGCGGAGATCACGCCGCTCGATCGTGTGATCCTCGAGACCGACTGCCCGTATCTCACGCCTGTGCCGCACCGGGGGCGCCGGTGCGAGCCGGTGCACGTGGCGGACGTGTATGACGCTTTCGCAGCGCTACGCGGGTTGCCGCGCGAAGACTGCGCGGCGCGGATCGCGGAGAACTTTCACCGGCTGTTCTCGCGCATTCCAGCGAAGGCGCACGCATGAGCACGCTGCGCGTCACCATCCTTGGCTGCGGGTCTTCGGGCGGCGTGCCGCGTGCCGATGGCGATTGGGGCGTGTGCGACCCCAACGAGCCGAAGAACCGGCGCTCACGCTGCGGGCTCTTGGTGCAGCGCTGGGAAGGAGCGGCTGGCGAGCCGAAGGACAGCACGAGCGTGCTGATCGACACCTCGCCGGATCTACGCGAGCAGCTCTACGCGGCGAAGGTCAGCCACGTCGACGCGATCCTCTACACGCACGATCACGCTGATCAGACGCATGGCATCGACGACATCCGCGCCATCGTGCTGCGCATGAGGAAGCGCATCCCGGTGTGGATGGACACGCCGACACGCGCGAGCCTGATGCGGCGCTTCGGGTACATCTTCGTAGGAGAGGGCGCTTACCCGGCGATCCTCAACGATGCGGGCGAGTTGCACGACGGCGCCGACGTGACGATCGACGGGCCGGGCGGCGCGATTACGTTCACGCCGCTCGCGCAGGATCACGGACACGGCGTCGTCTCGCTCGGCTTCCGCTTCGATGACGTCGGCTATTCGAACGATGTCGTTGCGCTTTCGCAACAAACATTGGATCGGTTAGGGGCCCTCGATCTGTGGATCGTGGACGCGCTCCGCTACAAACCGCACCCAACCCATGCGAGCGTCGAGCAGGCTTTGGCGTGGCGCGATCAGATTGCGCCCAAGCACACGGTGCTGACGAACATGCACCTCGACCTCGATTATGCGCGATTGAAGGCAGAGCTTCCGGACGGCGTCGAGCCTGCGTTCGACGGCATGGCGATCGATCTGGCGCGCTAAGCGCGAGCCTTGGCCGGGCGGAGCAATTGGCGGATGCTTGGTGATCTAAGACTCGGCAGCCCAGGCAAGCCAAATAGCCATCACTTCCCATAATATATCTTATGCGAGTCACGCATGCCGCCGAAAACGTCGTCCAATCAGATAGATAGGGCCGAGCCCAGTGCGCCCTCGCGCTCCTCTGCGGCGCTTGAGGACGTGCTGGCGGTCATGCGGCGTCTGCGCGATCCGACGGACGGCTGTCCGTGGGATGTCGAGCAGACGTTCGCGACGATCGCCCCCTACACCATCGAGGAAGCCTACGAGGTCGCGGACGCGATTGAGCGCAAGGCGATGGGCGACCTGAAGGAAGAGCTTGGCGATCTTCTGTTTCAGGTCGTCTTCCACGCACGGATAGCTGAGGAGCAAGGCGCGTTCGACTTTGCCGATGTGGCAGCTGGTCTCGCGACGAAGATGACCGCCCGGCATCCGCGCGTGTTCGGCGCGGCTGACCTGCGCACCGCCGAAGAACAGACACGCGCGTGGGAAGATCAGAAGGCAGCTGAGCGGGACGCCAAGCGTGCGGCCAACAACCAACCGCCGGGTGTTCTGGATGACGTTGCTCTAAACCTGCCAGCGCTGCTGCGCGCCGAGAAGCTCACCAAACGCGCCGCGCGCATCGGGTTCGATTGGCCGGACGCGAGCGCGGTGCTGGAGAAACTCGACGAAGAGCTTGGCGAACTCGCCGAGGCGCGCAGCCACGCGGACGCGGATGCGATGGCCGATGAAATGGGCGACGTGCTGTTCGTGATGGCGAACCTCGCACGCAAGATCGGCGTCGACCCCGAGGACGCGCTGCGGCGCGCCAACGCCAAGTTCACGCGGCGCTTCCAGCACATCGAGGCGCGGCTGCGCGCCGACGGCAAGAGCGGCGTGCAGCCGCTCGAGGAGCTTGAGGCGCTGTGGGTGGACGCAAAACGCATCGAACGGGGCGGTTGAGCCCCCTCCCCCTCCCCCTCTCCGGCCCCCTCTTCTAGACTTCGGCAGATGAGGAGAGGGGCGATGCTCATTTCGTTTGGGGGCCTGCCGGGCGTCGGAAAATCAACGATCACGGCGATCTTGGCTGAACGGCTGGGCGCGGTGCGTCTGCGCGTTGATGTGATCGAGCAAGCGTTGCGCGATATGGGCCTGCCGGTGAACGCCGATGAAGGCTACCGCGTGGCGCACGCTGTGGCACTGGATAACCTTAGGCTTGGGCGCACGGTGATATCCGATTGCGTGAACCCGATCGCTCAGTCGCGCGAAGCCTGGCGGCTGGTCGCGCAGCATGCGCCCGCGGCGTTCGTCGAGGTCGAGATCATTTGCTCCAATCGCGACGAGCATAAGCGCCGTGTGGAGACGCGCACGTCCGACATTCCAAACCTCAAGCTGCCCGACTGGATCGACGTGCAACGGCGTGAGCGCGAACCGTGGACGCGCGAGCACCTGGTGTTCGATAGCGCCAAGCTGAAGCCGGAAGAGATCGTCGACATGCTCGGTTGGCCGCTTGAGCGCGCAAAGCGCGCGTTCGAGCCCTGAGCGCGCCGGGCGCGCGTTCGAGCCTAAAATCGCGAGCCGCCGCATTGCTTACGCAAGCGCGCCTTCCCGCCGCCGCGTTCGGCGGCAAACTCCCGGCAGCGAGGTCGCGATGAGCATCAATCTCTATGTGCAGCGCCTACCGGCTGACCGCGCGGAGGGCCTCCGCCGCAATCCCTCCGGCGCGCGCGATATTGCGCTCGTGGCCGCGGACGATCTCTCTCGCGCCTCGC
>CAZMCA010000131.1:0-9567 GCA_964564595.1 uncultured Caulobacteraceae bacterium | reverse complement strand
TCCGCGGAAAACGGCGGCCGGCTCGGCGATCTGAAGAGCTACACCCGCGAGGTGATGCGGCGCGCTGAAGCCGCGCTCGGCACGCGGCTGACTTGGATCGCGGTCGATCACTGGGACACGGACAACCCGCATACGCACATCATCCTGCGTGGCCGGCACGAGGATGGCCGCGACCTCGTCATCCCCCGCGAATATGTGAGCCATGGCTTCCGATCGGCGGCGCAGGAGATCGCCACCGAGCGTCTTGGTCCGCGCGGGCGAGACGACGCCCGGCTAGCGCTGGAGCGGGAAGCACGAGCGCATCGCCCAAGCCGGCTCGACCGCATGATTGAAGGACAGCTCGATGAGCAAGGCCGCATTCGCCTTGCACAGCTCCAGGCGCCTGACCGGTCGCCAGAGGTGACCAATGCGCTGAAGGCGCGTGCGCAAGAACTCAAACGCCTTGGCCTCGCGACGGAAGTTGGCCGCAACATCTTTCAGTTCGAGCCGGAATGGCAGGGCCGCCTCAAGGCGATGGAGCTTCATCTCGACATCCGCAAGGCGCTGGTGCGCTCACGCACCCAAGACCCAGCACGACAATTGTCGAAAGCGCTCAAGCTGCCGCCCGGACTGGACCGATAGGGCGCGCATCGCGCTTGCGCCTGTGGCGCACTTGTGTTGGCATGAGCGCATCGAGGATCGGCGTCCGCGCAGGCTGGACGACCAGAAAGTGAATCCGGGAGCCAACCCGGTCGAACCGCAGCGCCTCATTCCCTTTCAGGAAATGGCGCCATGCAATTCGACCCGTCCCCGCTCCAGATCTTCCCAACGATCCCGCAGCCCTTCCTTGTCGCGGCCGCAGCATTCTTTGCGCTTTGGGTTCTGATCCGCTGGGGCTCACCGCTCCTTCTCCTCTACGCGCTGACGCGTGCATGTGTCGGCGAGTGGGGCCAAGCCGTGATCGCGGTCGTGTTTGCGATCCTGATCGCGTTCGGGAACGGGTTTGCATCCTGGCTCGAATGGAATGCCCACGGACGCGATGAAGCGCTGCGCCTGCGTCGACGCGATCACGCGCATTATTGAACGGGCGCTCCCGACCGTTTCCCACCATTTCCCGGCGTTTCCCGTTCTCTCCGGGCGAATCGCAACGCGAAAGATGACCGCCAAGGTCGATATTGGCCGAGCCATGGAGAACACCATGTCAGACGTCGCTTTCGACGACGAACTTCTTACCGACGACGAGGTCGTGGCCCGTTATAAAGGCCGCATCACATTGGGCACCCTGCGCAATTGGCGCGCACTCAAGCTCGGCCCACCCTACCTCAAAGTCGGCAAAGCCGTGCTCTACAGCCGTTCAGCCTTGCAGGCCTGGGACAAGCGCAACACGGTCAATTGCAGCAAGCTCGCCTGAGGCCCCGAAGAGCTGTTCGCCTTATTCGGGAAAGCTGTGCAGCAGCGCGTCCACCTCGTCGCGCGAGAGTTCGCGTTCGAACGGCGCCCCGCCGACCAAGCGTGCGACGTGTTCCCGGAGAGTCGCCAAAATTTCTTCGGTCATGGCTTCGGGCGCCGGTGTTGCCGGCCACAGCGGATGGCCTTCAGTGCTCAGCATCCCCGCGCACCGTTCGCAAACGGCGCCGCCGGGTGCGGCTTGGGGGCGATTGCCGCATATGATGCACAGGTTCATGGGCGTGGCTCAGCCCGCCAAGAATGCGCCAGGACAACCGCCAAGCAAAGCGGCGGGTTGCTAGGCGCTCGATGCGCCCGCGCGTTCGTGGCGGCACGCCCTATTCGCTCAATTGCCGCCGGTCGGCGCGCCCGCTTCCCGCAGCAGATCGCCAATCGCGCGGCCATCGACGCGGCATACCGCGATCACGCGATCATAGACGATGACACGTCCGCGCCGACCACGCACTGCGCGGCACGTCACCTCGCGTCCCATTGCTACCTGTTCGAGAAACCGCTTCGATCGCGGGCCGTCTGCCGAGTGAAGTTCGGGCGCATTGAAATCGCCGAGCCTTACTTCGATCCATGTGCTGGGATCGTTGGAACGGCCGACGCAAAGACCATCGCCGTCGCCGACATAGCGCACCGTGCCGCTGAACGCATCGCCTGCGTGACTCGGCAGCGGCGCCGTACACGGATCAGCGTGCGCGACACTCGGCGCCAAAGCGCAAAACACGACAGCAAGCGATGCACCAACAAGCTTCAACACGCGCGCCCTCCCGCGTCACAAGCATTCTTCGATTCCATTTTGTACGCGATTATGCAAAGACGTGATCGAGCGTGTTTTGCATGTGCTGAGCGTGATGATCGCGAGTGGGCTAAATCAGACTATACCCAATCACGGCGCCCTTTCGGCCTATGTGGACACTTTTGCGCAAGTAATTCAACGGCGAGCGACCTCTTCGGGATTTCTGCACAACCACCCCAGCGGCGATCCCAAACCGTCCGCCGCCGACGTCGCCGTCACCCGCGAGATCGTCGCCGCCGCCAAAGCCGTCGGCGTCAACGTCCACGACCATCTCGTGATCGGCGCCCAGGGCGCGGCGAGTTTGAAAACGCTAGGTTTGATGTAGCGCCTCGTCGAAACCGGCAAAGCGCGTCCATTCCTCGAGCGGAGCCCGCTCCGAGCGGAACGCGTTTCCGCGTGCTTCGTGATCGGCGTACCCAACCGCGACCGCACACACGAGCATGAGATTTTCCGGCATCTCGAGCGCCGAACGCACCGTCGGATGCCAGAACGCCCAAGACTCCAGCGGCGCCGTATCCAAGCCCCGCTCAGCTGCTGCGAGCATCAGCGACTGCAGGAAGATCCCAAGGTCGAGCCACTGCGCCACGCCGAACGTCCGTTCGATCGCGACGAATATGCCTACCGGCGCGCCATACAGCTCGAAGTTCTCGGCGACGTGGCCCATGCGCGCCGCGTGGTCGTCCCGCGCAATGCGCAGCGCGCCATACCAAGCTTCGCCATTGCGAAACCGGCGCGTCGCGTAGGGCTCGCCCATCTCTTCAGGATAGATCGTATACTCAGGCGCGGTCTCGAACAGCTGCCCTTCGCGTGTGTGTGCGCGCACTTGCGCTTTGAGCGCTTCGAGCGGAGCGCCCGCCAGCGCCCAGACCCGCCACGGCTGAACATTTCCGGCTGACGGCGCACGCCCCGCCACCCGCAGAACCTGCTCAATAGCGTGGCCAGGCACCGACTTCGGCAAAAAAGCGCGGCATGTGAAGCGGCGCGCAAGTGCTTCCGAGACGTCCATGCGAGCGAACCTGCGACGCGCGCCCGCGGCCCGCCTTGAGCGCCATCAAACCGCGCTACATCGCGAGCATCCACACCGCCATCGCGATCATCATCAGGTTTTCCGTCAGCGACACGAACCCGAGCGGCACGTTCGACGAGCCGCCGACGCACGCGCATTTCAGTTCGCGCTTGTCGATATAGACAGCCTTGAACACGGAGACTGCGCCCACCGTGCCGATGAAGAGCGCGATCGGCGCGGCGATCCAGATCAGCGCGCCCGCGATCATCAGCAAGCCCGCCGTGAACTCCGCCCACGGATAGATATAGCCGTATCGCACCCAGCGCTTCGCAAGCAGGTCGTAGTTGAGGAACATCGCCGAGAATTTCTCGATGTCCTGCAGCTTCAGCATCGCCAGCAGCGTCATCGCGAACGCGATCGCAAGTTCGCCGGCGCGTATCGTGAAGGCGTTGCCGACGACGGTGTAGCTCACCGCCAGCGCCATCGCGGCCGCGACGGCGAACACGGTTAGTACCGGCCAATAGCTCGTTGCGCCCGCCTCCGGCACGCGCTGGCCGAAATAGCGGCGCAGATCGTCGTAGCCGCCAATGCGCTTGCCATCGATGAAAGTCTGCGGCGTCGTTTTCACATCATGCGCGGACTTGAACGCGTCGGTCTCTTCGCGCGTGCGCAACGGATGATCTTCGACCGCAAAGCCCTTGCGCTTCAGCAGGTCGAGCGCCTTCAGCCCATAGGGGCACGTGTGGCCCGGCATCACCATACGGTGGATGTCGGCTTTGCGTTGGGTGGCGGCAGGGATGCTCATTTCTCTCTCACTTGTCGGGAACGTCACCGCGCCTATATGGGCTCCGTACCATAGTACGGAGGCAAGCCCCTTGGCGGACATGACCATTGCTGGCCTCGCCCGCGCAGGCGGCGTGGGCGTCGAGACCGTTCGGTACTACCAGCGCCGCGGCCTGATCGCGGAGCCGCCCCGCGCGCAGGGCGGCAGCACCACCGGTCACATACGCCGCTACGACGAACACGACGTGCGCCGCCTTCGCTTCATCAAATCCGCGCAGGTCGCAGGCTTCACGCTCGATGAGATCGGCCAACTCCTCGCGCTCGACGCCACCGACGATCGCGCCGAGGCGCGCAACATGGCGCGCACGCGCATCGCCGCGCTCGATTTGAAGATCGCCGAACTTTCCGCCGCGCGTTATGCGCTGGCGCGATTGGCAACGACGTGTGCCGCGCGCGCGGCAGGGCCGTGCCCCATTCTCACTGCGTTCGAACCACGCAAAGCGGGCTAATGCGCAGCGGCCGCCTGCCCCCTTTCCCCTCAGTGGCTTGCCGCTAGCGGAACCCCCATGGGGCCCGCTATAGGGGTCGGCAAAACCAAGAGCGTCTCGGGGGAAGAGCAGATGGCGGATGTAACGGCGGACGGCGCGCGCCCGGCCGAAAATGCTGGCTTTGGCTCCAAGCCGTATCGCGGCTACGTGCTGACCCTCCTTGTCCTCGTCTACACGCTCAACTTCATCGACCGGAATTTGCTCTCCGTCATCGCCCAGCCGGTGATCGACGAGTTCAATCTGAGCGACAGCCAGTACGGCTTCCTCAACGGCCCGCCCTTCGCGATCTTCTACGCGCTGATGGGCATCCCGATCGCGATGGCGGCGGACCGCTACAACCGCGTCTGGATCATCGCGCTTTGTATTTCGATCTGGTCGATCATGGCCGCGCTCTGCGGCCTGGCGACGAGCTTTGCGTTTCTCCTGATGGCGCGCATCGGCGTCGCGATCGGCGAAGCGGGCTGCACCCCGCCCGCGAACTCGCTGATCGCGGACTACTTCACGCCCCGCAATCGCGTGAACGCGCTCGGCATCTTCTCAATGGGCGTCACCATCGGCGGCGCGCTCTCGAACGCGTTCGGCGGGCCGATCGCAACAGGGCTGCACGGCCCCGCGATCGCCGCGATGTTCGAAGCGTGGAACTGGACCTGGGTGCTCAATCTGCTCGACTGGAATCAAGTCGAAGGCTGGCGCGTTGCGTTCGTCGTGATCGGCGCGCCCGGCGTCATTCTCGCGCTCATCGTGCTCTTCACGATGCGTGAGCCGCCGCGCGGCTATTCCGATCCGCCAGGCGCTGTGCGCGCCGAGAAAGCGAGCTTCGTCGAAACGCTGCGCGAACTCTCCCGCAAGCCGACATTCTGGCTGATGGCCTTAGGCGCGGCGCTCACCGCGCTCGTCGGCTACGGCCTCGCGGGCTTTCAAGCGCCGATGGCGCAGCGCGTGCACGGCATTTCGCCCGGTGAGTTCGCGCTTCGCTTCGGCTTGCCGCTCTCGCTCTTCTCCGCGTGCGGCACGTTCCTGGGCGGCTTCCTGATCGAGCGCTTCTCGCCGCGTTTCCCGAATGCGGTCGCGATCCTGCCCGGCGTCGGGCTTATCCTGGCGATCCCGTTCTATCTCGGCGCGTTCTTCCAGCCGACGGAGCGGCTTGGCCTTGCCTTCGCACTCTGGAGCGTGGCGGCCGTGCTGCACTACGCCTATCTCGGCTCGCAATACACGATCGGTCAGGGCGTTGTGTCGGCGCGCTCACGCGCGTCCGCGATTGCGGTGCTGTTGCTCACCGTCGCGTTGATCGGCAATGGCCTTGGCCCGCAGATCGTCGGCTGGCTGTCGGACTATTTCATGTCGATGCAGATCGCCAACGCCGGCATGGCTGACGTGCTGACGAACGACATCTGCCGCGCCCGCGATCTCTCCGCGCTCGCGGACGATCAGCGCGCGGTGTGCCAGATGGCATATGGAGAGGGCCTGCGCCTCTCGATGGCCGCGACCGCGCTCATCTTCATCCCCGCGGGCCTCTTCTTCATCTTCTCGTCGCGCACGCTCCAACGCGACCTCGTGTCGAAGGTCCACTGACGCAACGCCAACGCCTCCCCCTCGATGGGGGAGGCTGCGTCGCTATAGCGACGCTGGAGGGGCGCGCGCGCGACATCATACGCATTGCGCGTGAGGCATTTCGCCAAAAGCGCACAGCCGACCCTTGCGCGCGCGCGCCTACCCGCGCCTCCGGCGTGGTCTCCCCCATCGAGCGGGAAGGCGAGGCGCCGGATGCCGCTTCGCAACATCGGGGAAGCGTGTTCTAACCGTTGCAAGCGCCAAAGAGCGCACGACGGGGGAACGCATGACGGACGCGACCGTACCGGCTGGAGCCGCTGACTCGAGAGATTACTCGGAGGGCTACAAGCAGAGCGTGCTCTGGCTGCTGGTGCTCGCCTACACGTTCAACTTCATCGACCGCACGATCATCTCCACAATCGGCCAGGCGATCAAAGTCGATCTCCACCTCACCGACACCGAACTCGGCCTCCTCGGCGGCATTGCGTTCGCCGCGCTCTACACCACGCTGGGCCTTCCGATCGCGCGGCTCGCGGAGCGCTGGAACCGCGTCAACATCATCGCCGTCGCCATAGTCATCTGGTCGGGGTTCACCGCGCTCTGCGGCGCCGCGCACAGCTTCTGGCAGCTGCTGCTCTTCCGTGTCGGCGTTGGCGTTGGCGAAGCGGGACTTTCGCCGCCCGCGCACTCTCTCATCTCGGATTATTTCGCGCCGCAGAAACGCGCGTCGGCGCTCGCGATCTATTCGTTCGGCATTCCGCTCGGCGGCATGATCGGCGCGATTGCCGGCGGCTGGATCGCACAAACGTTCGATTGGCGCTGGGCCTTCGTCGTCGTCGGGCTGCCGGGCGTGCTCGTCGCGCTCGCGCTCAAAGTGTTCGTCAAGGAGCCGGTGCGCGGCCATTCCGATGCGATCGCACGCGGCGTTGCGCCCGAATCCGTCGCGGTCAAGCCGCCGCCCTTTTCGCTCGGCGATGAGTTCAAGGAGCTTGGCTCCGTCGCAGGCACGCTCTTTGGCAATTGGCCGGTGCTCAACATCGTGCTCGGCGTCACCATCGCCTCGTTCGCGGGGTACGGCTCAGGCGCGTTCGGCGCGCCGTACTTCATCCGGCAGTTCGGATTGGATCTCGCAACGGTGGGCTTGGTATTCGGCCTCGTCGGCGGCTTCTCCGCCGGTCTTGGCACGCTGCTTGGCGGCTTCGTCACCGATTTCTTGGGCAAGCGCAGCGCGGCTTGGTACGCGATCGTGCCCGCCATCGGCCTTGCCATCGCAACGCCGATCTACATCTACGCGTATATGCTCGACGATTGGCGCTACGCCGCCGCGATCCTGCTGATCCCGGGCGTCTTCCACTACACCTATCTCGGCCCAACGTTCGGCGTGGTGCAAAACGTCGTCGAAACGCGCCGCCGCGCGACCGCCACGGCGCTTCTCTTCTTCTTCCTCAACCTCCTCGCGCTCGGCGGCGGCCCGCCCTTCACCGGCTGGCTTATCGATCAACTCGCGCAGTTCCATTTCAATAGCGGCGAACAGCTCGGCACGATCGCGGCGACGATGGGAACGTTCTTCCCGTCCGCGAGCGAGATGGGCCACCCGATGAGCTTCATCCAGGCATGCCCCGGCGGCGTCGCGCCCGAGGGCGCCAACGCAGAACTCGTCGCCGATTGCGCAAACGCGAGCGCGCGCGCATCGCGCCAAGGCATCATCGTGACGCTCGCGTTCTACGCTTGGGCCGCCGTGCACTACCTGCTCGGCTCCATCGGCCTCGCCAAACTGATGCGCGAACGCGCTGAACGGAACGCCGCCGGGTGATCGCCAAATGCTAGTTCGCCCCGCCCAGCCGGAGGATCGCGATGCGTGGCTGAAGCTCCGCGTCGCCCTCTGGCCGGACGAGGACGCCGCGTTGCTCGCCGAAGACATCGACAATCACTTCGCCGGGCGCCAATCGATGCGCCAACACGTGCTGCTCTGCGAAGAGAGCGGCGAGATCACCGGTATGATCGAACTTTCAGAGCGCGACTACGCCGAAGGCTGCGAAACGAGCCCAGTCGCGTTCATCGAAGGCTGGTGCGTCGCCGCGCACCGGCGCGGCCACGGCGCCGGGCGCGCGCTCGTCGCCGCCGCGGAGGATTGGGCGCGCGCACGCGGCCACACCGAAATCGGATCGGACACACAGCTCTGGAACGAAGTGAGTCAGAAGGCGCACGCGGCCCTCGGCTATGAAGAGGTCGAGAGGATCGTCGCGTTCCGAAAGGCGCTTGGTTAAGGCGCCCCAAAAACGCGGCGAAAGTCGCGCTGATGGCGTCGCGCATTCCGGCGGCGCGCGCAAAATGCTAGGCGGACCCTGTCATGACAGCCGCCACGCCAGCACGCGCCGAGAGCGAGGTTTGGAACGCCTGGAACGCCCAGGGCCGTGAAAAGGAGCTCGACGATCTCTCCGATCGCTATTCGCGTGAGATCCTACGCTGGCTCGATGCGCTCGGCCGGCGCGATCTCAACATCCTCGAAGTCGGCTGCGGCGCCGGCTGGATGTGCGAACGCATGGCGCCATATGGCCGCGTCACCGGCATCGATCACGCCGACGAAGTCATCGCGCGCGCCAGCCAGCGTATGCCGCACATCACCTTCGCCGCCGGCGACTTCCTCGCGATGGAATTTCCAGACGCGAGCTTCGATGCAATCGTGAACATCGAAGTGCTCTCGCATGTCGCCGATCAGCCGGCGTTCATGGCCAAGATCGCCCGCCTTCTGAAGCCCGGCGGCATGATGATGATGGCCACGCAGAACCGCCCCGTGCTGGAGAAGAACAAACTTCCCCCGGCCGATGGCTGGGTCCGCAATTGGGTCGATCGCGATCAGCTCCGCACGCTCGCCGCGCCGCACTTTTCGGTCCGCGAAATGTTCACCGTGGTCCCGCGCGCCAAGGAGGGCCCGATGCGCCTCTTCGCCGCGCACAAGGTCCAAGCCCTCCTCAACCCGTTGACGGGCCACGCCTACCAGCGCGCGCTCGAAGCGCTGGGCGCCGGCTGGTCGATCATGTGCCTGGCGCAAAAGCCGGCCTGAATTTGCCCCGCAGCGCACGCGCCGCTACGAAGCGCCCATGATTCCCCGCTACGCCCGCAAGGAAATGGAGGCGCTCTGGACCGCAGAGGCGCGCTTCGAAATCTGGCTCGAAATCGAAACGCTCGCGATGGAGGCCCTGGCGCAAAAAGGCGTCATCCCCGCCTCCGCCGCCAAGACGTACCGCGAGAAGGGCAAGTTCGAGGTCGCCCGCATCGACGCGATCGAGCGCGAGACCAAGCACGACGTCATCGCCTTTCTCACCAACGTGGCCGAGCATGTGGGCGACGACGCGCGCTTTGCCCACCAGGGCATGACCTCGTCCGACGTGCTGGACACCTGCCTTGCCGTCCAACTCGCGCGCGCCAGCGACCTCCTCATCGCGGGC
>CAZMCA010000130.1:0-9589 GCA_964564595.1 uncultured Caulobacteraceae bacterium | reverse complement strand
TCGGCTCCCCGTCGCGTTGCCGGCGGCCCTGGATGCTCTCTGCTGCGTTCTTGACCAGATTGGTGAGGCCCTGTGCGATGAGGCGCTCATCGCAGATCAGGCCGATTGGCGTGTCCACGCCCAGTGCTTCGAAGTGGATGTCGGCGTGCACAAGCCGCTGCGCGAACACGACAGAGCGCGCGATCTCACTCATGTCGGCGAACGCCATGCGGGGCGTCGGCATCCGCGCGAACGCGGAAAACTCATCGACCATGCGGCCGATATCCGTGACCTGCCGCAGGATCGTGTCCGTGCAGCGGCGGAAGGTCTCCGGATCGGAAGCGATCTCGCTCGCGTACTTGCGTTGCAAGCGCTCAGCGGACAGCTGGATCGGCGTCAGCGGGTTCTTGATCTCGTGGGCGATGCGGCGCGCGACATCCTTCCACGCTTCTTGACGCTGCGCCGAGATCACCTTGGTCATGTCGTCGAACGTCAGCACGAAACCGCCGCTTTCGGGGTCCGGGCTCATGCGCACCGAGAGATGGGCCGAGAAGTCCTCACGCACGAGATCGATGCGCACCGGCGGCGTCTCGATCTGCGGCGTCGCGTTGTTCAGGAGATCAGCAAACTCGGGCGCAACATCCACAAGCCGGCGGCCAGACAGCGGCTCGTCTGACATACCCAGGAGATGCCCGGCGGAGCGATTGGCGGCAGTGATGCGGCCGTCGCGATCGAGGCCAAAAACGCCCGCGCTGACACCCGCGAGCACGGCTTGGATGAAGCGCGAACGGCCCTCAGCTGCCTCCTGCGCGGCGATCAGCTCTTTACGCTGCGCATCGAGCTGGGCCGTCATCTGGTTGAACGCGAGTTCGAGTTCGCCGACCTCATCATGCGCGGCATCGGCGGGCACGCGCGCAGCGAAATCACCAGACGACACGCGCCGCGATGCATCGGCGAGCCGCCCGATCGGGCCGGAAATCCGCGTAGCGTAAGCGAGCCCAAGCCAAACGGCGCCGAGCAGAACGAGCGCAGTGACGGCGGTATATGTGAGTGCGAAAAGGCCCTGTACGCGGGCGCGCTGCCGCTCTGCGTCCCGGTAAGCGACCACGGCGGTTTCGAACTCGCGCAGACGCGCAAGCATGCCCGGCTCGACTTCGCGCATCACCAAGAGATACGCGCCGTCATACGCGCTCAGTCTATAAAGACCGCGCACGACATTGTCGGAATCCTCAAACGCAATCGCAACCGAACTACGGTCGGCGTCGTCATAGGCTTGCGCGGAGGGGGCGTGGTACGCAGGCGCCCCACTCTCCTCCGCGCGCGCCAAAACGGCGCCGAAACGATCTACGACGTAAGCAGAGGCAAGCAGCCGGCGCTCGGCCTGAGAGGCGAGGAAACGTCCATAGCGCGCTGGATCACCGGTGAGCGCGCTTTGCGCAAGGTTCAAATCCGCCGCCATCGCGAGCACTTCGCCGCGTAGATTTTCGGTGGCGATGTTTACGTACGAACGGCCGACATTCGCGGCGCTATCGATCGTGGTGCGCACGCGCGTCGAAAACCATTGCTCGACACCTTGTGTGAGCGCGGCGCCGAGGAAGACGGCCATCACGATCGCCGGCACCACGGCTGCAAGACTGAACAGCGCCACGAACCGCAGGTGCAGGCGCGCGCCCATCGCGGCGTTGTTGCGTTGACGGGCGATGCGCCAGATGCGGTGGATGAGGATGCCGGCGAGGATCGCGCTGAGCGCCAGGCTCGCGCCCAGCATCCAGGCGACCGTGCTGTCCTCCCGATCGGCGTCCGACACGACCAGGAGCGTAGCCATTGCCGCCAAGCCAGCGGCCACGACAAAGCCCACGGCGAACGCGACAGCGCCCTTGCTCGGACGGCCGATAGGCAGGCCGCCGATCCCAATTGTCACGCTCTCGCGGGGCGCCTGTTGCTCCATTGCAACAATGTGTTGGCGCCGGGAGACGCTTCCGTCAATCGGTTCGCCCAGTGCGGACGCCGAGCGTCTGAATCTTCTTCCTCAAGGTGTTCCGGTTGATCCCCAGGACGGCCGCCGCCTTGATTTGGTTGCCCTTCGTGGCCTGGAGCGCGAGCTGGATGAGCGGGCGTTCGACTTCCGCGAGCACGCGGTCGTAAAGGCCTGGCTCGGGCAGGTCCGGCCCCTGAAACACGTTGGAGAGCCGGCGCATCACGTTCTCTTCGAACGTTTCGGGCGCTTCGACCTCGGCGCCCATCGTGGCGCGGCTGACGCCAAGTTCGCGCTCGATCTCCCGCGCTGTAATTACTGTGACTGGCGAAAGCGCGATCGCCCGCTTCAACAGATTTTCAAGCTCGCGGACGTTGCCTGGCCAATCGTGGGTCTTGAGGCGTTCGATGGCCGAGGCGTCGAGCGTCTTTTCCTGCAAACCTTCGCGCCGCGCGCGAACAAGAAATGCGCGCGCGAGATCGCCGATATCGTCGAGCCGTTCGCGCAGCGGCGGCAGGCGGATGGTGACGACGTTCAAGCGATAGAACAGGTCTTGGCGGAACGCGCCGGTGCGTACGAGTGCGCCGAGATTACGCTGCGAGGCCGCGATGAGCCGAACACTCTGGCGCGGCGTGCTTTCGCCCGCTTGCAGGAGCCCGACGAGGCGCGTCTGCGCCTCTACCGGCAGATCATCGATGTCTTCCAGAAACAGCGTGCCGCCCGCCGCCTCTGCGAGTCTCCCCTCTGGGCCAAAAAGATCGGATTCGATGCGTGGCCCGGCGGCGCCCGCAAGGCTCATCGTCACGAACGGGCCGGCTGCGCGTTTCGAAAATTCATGAATGGCGCGCGCAACGCGCTCCTTGCCGGCGCCGCTTTCGCCTTCGATCAGCACCGTGAGATCGGTGCCGGTCACGCGCGCCATGATGCGGTAGACCTCCTGCATCGCAGCGGAGCGCCCGATCAGCGGCAGACGTTCTTCGCGCTCGGCCTTGGAGGCGGCGACACGCGATTTCGCATCCGGCCCACCCGATAGCGCGCGGCGCACGGCGCCAATCAGATCATCGAGATCGAACGGCTTTGGCAGATATTCGTAGGCGCCCGCGCCCGCCGCGGAGAGCGCCGTCATCACGTTCGATTGCGCGCTCATCACGATAACAGGGAGTTGCGGCCGCGCGGTGCGCAAGCTCGGCAACGTATCGAACACGCATTCGTCGCCCATGTAGACATCGGAGACGACAAGATCGCCCTCCCCCTCGCGCACCCATTTCGCAAGCGTAGCGACGTTGCCTGTTGCGCGGACGGCGTAACCTTCTTTAGTGAGCGCTTGCGAGAGGACGAAGCGCAACGAGGCGTCATCGTCGGCAAGCAGGATGTTCGCGTTCATGACGCTTCGTCCTCAGGATCGATCGGGAGAAGAATGCGGAAAGCAGTGCGCCCCGGCGCGCTGTCGACTTCGATGCGGCCGTCATGACGGCCCACAATGTCGGCTGCGACCGTGAGCCCAAGGCCCATGCCGCCTGACTTGGTGCTCGCGAACGGCTCGAACAGTCTGTCGACCAGCGAAGGGTGAATACCTGGGCCGTTATCGACGATCTGAACTTCCAACTGCGCGCGCGCCGCGCCGCTTGGCGCCGCGCGAATTTTGAGGCCGGGGCGGTAGCTCGTCGCGAACGTCACTTCGGCCTTGTCCTGGCCGTGCACGGCCTCTGTCGCGTTTTTGGCGATGTTCAGGATCGCTTGGATCAGCTGATCAAGATCGCCGCGCACGCGCGGCAAACTTGGATCGTAACGTTCGCGCACACGCACGTCGGGCGCGCCGGAGTTTATGATCTTGCGCACGCGCTCGAGCGCCTCGTGGATATTCACGGCCTCGAAGCGCGGCGGCTCAACAAAAGGATCAATCCGATCGGTGAGGCGGCGGATACGATCGACCTCGTCACGGATGAGGTTCGCGAGCGCGGCGCTGTCTGGATCGTCGGCGCGGGCGATGAGTTGGGCCGCGGCGCGAATGCCGGCTAGCGGGTTGCGCACTTCATGCGCAAGCGTGCGCGCAGCGGCCGTCGGCATCGGCTGGCCAACGCCGCCGCGCGCCTTGTTCGCAGGCGAGATCACAAGCGCGACGTAGCCATTGTCTCCAACCGGCGCAGCCGAGATCGAGGCGCGGCCAAGGGCAAAACCCGGCCCGGCAAGCGCGACTTCCTGTTCGGCAATGCGCACATCGCTGGCGAGCGCGCGGCGAACCAGCGCGACCAGCGGCGCATCGTGTCCAAAAATCTCGGCGAGCCGACGGCCCAAAAGACCCCGCCCCACTGACGCAAGCAGATCGGCGGCGGCAGCGTTTACGAAGCGCACGCGCTCGCCGGCATCGACGCCCAGCACCGGCGCGGGTAGCGCCTCGAGCCAGCGCTCCGCATCCGGCGCTGGCGGCCGGGAAACCGCACGCGCGGTCTCTAGGAAATCCTTGGCCCCTGCCACAACCAGCTCCATGCCCACGCTTGTCACGCCGTCACGAACGGCGGAGAAGACCCGCTACTGCCCTGCATGCTATGCTGCTTAAATTTCGGGCGCCACAGGAATCTTGTGCAATGCAGCATTTGGTTTCGAGGGCGCGGCGCCCATGAAAGTGGCGGCAATCGTCGTGGCGGCTGGCCGCGGAGACCGCGCAGGCGGCAGTATCCCTAAACAATATAGAGACTTAGGCGGCATCCCAGTGGTTCGCCGCGCGATTGAGGCGTTGGCAGGTGCTGGGGCCGACCCGGTCATCTGTGTCACTGATCCTGAACACGCAGCCCTCTTCGCTAGAGCGGCCGGTCCGGTTGCTCATCGTATTGATGGCGGCGCGACCCGGACGGCCTCAGTCCGGAACGGCCTTTCAGCGCTCGCCAATGCCGCGCCGGACGTCGTTCTGATCCACGACGCCGCACGACCAGGGCTCGATAAGGCGCTGGTGAACCGGCTCATCGCCGCCATCGGCCCCGCCGCAGGCGCCGCGCCCGCGCTCCCCGGGGCGGACGCCCTGAAGCGTATCGACGCCAACGGTTACGTCGCAGCCGACGTTTCGCGCGACGGCGTGATGCGCATTCAGACGCCGCAAGCCTTCCGCTACGCGGCGATCGTCGATGCGTACGAGCGTACGCCGGCGGATTCCGTGTTCGATGACGACCTCGCCGTGGCGCGCGCAGCTGGCTATTCGGTGACGACCGTGGCGGGCGATCCCCGGCTGATGAAACTGACTTACGCAGAGGACTTCGAAATTCTAGAGCGTTTGCTGAGCGAAACGATTGCCGCACCTGCGCAGGCTGGCGTGGTCTGCGTCGGGACGGGCTTCGATGCCCATCGTTTTGGCGAGGGCGATCACGTTACGCTGTGCGGCGTGCGCATTGCGCATAGCAAGGGCCTCATCGGACATTCGGACGCGGACGCCGGTTGGCATGCACTCACGGACGCAATCCTTGGCGCGCTCGCGCTCGGCGATATTGGCGATCACTTCCCGCCGAGCGATCCGCAATGGAAGGGTGCGGACTCCGCGAAATTTCTCGCGCACGCGGCAAAGCTGGCCGCCCACGCTGGCGCCACGATCAGCAATGTCGATATCACGCTGATCTGCGAACGCCCGAAAATCGCTCCGCACCGCGAAGCGATGCGCGCGCGCACGGCCGAAGTGCTCGGGCTGTCGCTGACGCGCGTGAGCGTGAAAGCGACCACGACCGAACGCATGGGCTTTCTTGGGCGCGAAGAGGGCCTCGCGGCGCAAGCCTCCGCCACCCTCCTCCGCACTCAAAAGTAGGGCGCAGCGCCTACTGCGCCGGCTCGCTCCCGCAATCGATGCGGTGCTGATCTTGCAGACATGCTTCCACGCCGTTGAGGCTCTGCCACAGCGCGCGCGGCAAGTTGATGTAATCGTCCGACCAGGGGCGGCCCGGCGGCGTTGGCAGCGCGGTCCACGTCGTCGATGCAAGCGGAACACGCGCGAGCGCTTCGGGCGTGCGCGCCAGGATCATCGCGCTCGCGGGCAGACCAGTATATGGGCCCGCGACGGCGTCGGTCACGCGGTCGCTCACGCGCCAAAGATACGGCGCATCGAGGCTTGCGGCGACACGAACGGCTTCCGAAACCAGCGCGAGGTTTCGGTTCGACAAGTGCAGCACAACGATACCACGCTCAGATGTTTTCGACAGATACATAGCAACTGCTTCACGTGTGAGCAGATGCGCCGGGATTGCGTCCGAAGAGAACGCATCGACCACGATCACATCGAACGCACCTTCCGGCGCTTCCGCGATCCGAAGCCGCGCATCGCCGAGCATAATGCGCGCGTTCGGCGCGCAATTGTTCACGTAAGTGAAATCGCCGCGCGGAGACGCCGCCATGCTGACCACGAGCGGATCGATCTCGTAGATCGTGAGTTCGTCCGTCGGGCGCAGCAGACACGCGGTGGTCCCGGTGCCAAGACCGATCAGCGCAAGGCGGTTGGTGTCGCCGCCGCTCAAGCCCGCGACTATGGCTTCGCCCAGCGCGGTGTTTGGATTGTAGTAAGTCAACGAATGGCGCTCGAATTCCGGGGTGCCGCTCAGCTGCGCGCCGTGGATCGTCGTGCCGTGCATCAGCACGCGCAGGATGGGCGCTGCGGGATTTGCGTCATCGGCGAATTCTTCGACGCGCAACACGCCAAAGAAGCTCCGGCGCTGATCGATCACGCGGCCGCCATAGCGATCGTCGAGATATACGATCGCGAAGGAGAACAGCACCAACGCCGCGAGAAGCCGCGGCCGGTCGCGGTTCATGACGAGCGCCGCGCCCGCGATGCCAAGGCCCAGGGCGATGATCGTATCGCGCTCAAACTGCCGGCTCGCGGCCAGAAGCGCGATCAAAAGCGTAATAGCTGGCAGCGCCACGCCAAGCGCGATGTCTGTCGCCAATGGATGGGCGCCTTCGTCGTGCCGCTGCGCGCGCAACGTCGCTTGCACGACGAAGGCAAGCACGATCAGCGCCACCGCGAGCAGGACATAGCCAAGCATCGCCGTGCCCGCGACGCCGCCCGAATTATCGGACGCGGGCGTCAACACCCAATCGGGTTTGAACAGAGCGAGCGTGGTCAGCCCCGCAAACACAAGCGCCGCGCCAAGGAACGCCACGCGCTGCGCAGGTGGCTGGCCGCCGCCCATGCTCGGCAACGCCGCGCCGAGCATCGCGGCGGCGCCCCCAAGGCCAGCGCAGAAGAGCGCAGTTTGGACGGGCGTCCTGAACAGCAACACCAACGCAATCGCCGCCATCGTCACGGTAGCAGCTGCTAGCGCGTTCGAGAGCGACAGAAGCGGCGTTTTCGTGCGGGGCCGGAAGAGCGCGATGGCAGCGAGCGCCAGCGGGTATTCGTAGATGTCGTTGAATATAACCGGCGCGAGCAGCGCCGTCGCGCCGCCGCCGACGACGCCGCCCAGCGAGACCCAGAAGTAGAACTCCGTGAGCCGGCTCGCCGCCGGGCGCGTACGTGCAAGCGCAAGGTGACACACCAACGCGCTCACAAAAAAGCACAGGAGATGCGCGCCGAGACTCCACATGAAGTCCAGCCGCGACGCGTATGAGAGCCACACGACAATGGCGAGCGCCGCGGGATGCGCAAACATCACATAGGGCGACAGCCGCTCACCGCCACGTGCGAAGGCAATCACGAAAGTCAGCAAATAGAGCGCGAGCGGCGCCACCCACAAGAACGGCGCCGACGCGACATCGGTTGAGATGTGCTGCGTCACGCCCAAAATGAGGCTGGACGGCAAAGCGGCAGCCGCAAGCCAATAGAGCCGCTGACGCCAAGTGGGTGTTGCGCTCTCCTCGGCCGTATCCGGCCGCGCGCCCGCGTTCGCGATGACCGCCGCCGCCGCCGCAACGAGAATGAGCCCAGCCACCGCAAGATAGCCGAGGCTCCAAAGCCCGGTCTGCGCCGTCAACCCGATCGCAGGCTCGATGAGCACTGGATATGCGAGCAGGCCAATGAAACTTCCAAGATTGCTCGCCGCATAGAGGTAGTACGGGTCGTGCGCGTCGGCGCGGCCAGTGCGCGCGTACCAGGCCTGAAGCAACGGCGCGGTTGCCGACGCCGCAGCGAACGGCGCGCCCACGCTCACCAGCAGCACGCCCATCAACCAAAGCGCGGGGTGCTCCGAACTTGGCGGGCCGAACATCGGTGTCACCGCGATGGGCAACACCACCCAAGCTGCGGCCAGCACCAGCGCGTGCGCGATCGCCTGGAGGCGCACGTCCGCGACACGCGCCAGCAGGTGCGCGTACACGTAGCCAAGCAACAAGGCGCCCTGGAAGAACGCCATCGACGTATTCCAGACTGCGGGCGAACCGCCGAGCAGCGGCGTCACCAGGCGGCCGACGAGCGGCTGCAACGTGAAGATGAGCGCGGCGCTGGAGAACATCGCGATCGTGAAAACGGGCGCGGCCGCGCGCCGAGCGATTGCGATCATCCCCCTGCCCCTTCTGGTCCGGCCGGGTCCTTGGCGGCCCGCGACTCAGGGAATGGACATTGCCCCGCGGACTTGCGCAAATCGTAAATAACGTCGCAGCCCAGCCGCAGCCGGAAAGGCCACATGTTCCCCGATCACTACATCATGGCCGCCCGCCTCATCCTGGCCGATTGCGAGGAGCGCCGGCTGAAAATCGTGACCGCGGAAAGCTGCACGGGCGGGCTGGTCGCGGCGTGCCTGACTGAAATCCCCGGGTCTTCGAAGGTCCTGGAACGCGGGATGGTGACCTATTCCAACCGCGCCAAGGAAGACATGCTCGGCGTGCAGGGCGATCTCATCGCCGACACCGGCGCTGTCAGCGAGGCAGTGGTGCGCATGATGGCGGAGGGCGCGCTCGCCGAAAGCCGCGCCAATGTTTCAATCGCGATCACGGGCGTTGCTGGGCCCGGCGGCGGGACCGCGATGAAGCCGGTGGGCCTCGTTCACTTCGCGGCGGCGCGCGAGAACCGGTCCATCCTCCACGAGATGCATATGTTCGGCGATATCGGCCGCAGCGAAATTCGCATGAAGAGCGTGGAGGTCGCGCTCGATCTGCTGCGCCGGATTATCGAGTAACGCGCACAATCCAAGCCGCCGCGGCATCGAGCATCTCGGCGAGCACCTCCGCGTCTTTTCGCCCGCTCTTCGCCGGCGCATGAAACGAATGGTCGGCGTGTGCCGCGAGCGCCAATTCGGCGCGCGGTTCAAGCGACTGGACGACCGGCTTCAGCAAGTCGAGCTCCGCGAGCGTGTCTTTATCGCCTTGCAAAAACAGCATCGGGATCGCGACATCGGCGAGGTGCGCCGCACGCTCGCTCGATGGCTTACCGGCCGGGTGAAGCGGGAACGCAAAGAAGATGAGCCCGCGCACGAGCTCTAGCGGCGCCTTCGCTTGGGCTTGAGAGGTCATCCGCGCGCCGAACGAACGTCCACCGGCGAACATCGGCAGATTGGGCGCACGCAGGTGCGCGGCGGCGACGGCGGCGCGCACGGTTGCGTGGCAGAGCGGCGCCGGGTCTGGCCGCTTGGACACAGCTTCCATGTACGGGAAATTGTAGCGCAGCGTCGCGACACCGCGGGCGGCGAGCCCCTCCGCGCATTGCGCCATATGCTTGTGCGCCATTCC
>CAZMCA010000129.1:0-9603 GCA_964564595.1 uncultured Caulobacteraceae bacterium | reverse complement strand
TTCGAGCGGATTGAGGAATGCCGCAATGAGGCCGATCTGCTGATTGCCGGCTTCGGTCGGATTGCCGTCGCCGACGACATTGAAGTCGGCGTCATAGCGATCGACGGTTTCGGTCAGCATCGAGTGGCCGAACCGGTACACGACGTGCGCAAACTCGGCGAAGATCCCCGGGTTGATCGTCATGTCGATGTTGATGAAGAGGTCGATGTTCGGCTGAACTTTGCGCGCGAACTCTTCGAACACGAGGTGCTGATACTGCATCTCGGTGAAGACGCGGGCGGCTTGGAACAGCCGCTCGCCGTTCCACTCCAGCTCTTGGACGCCATCGGCCTGGTTCGCGCCGGGCAGCAGCCACTGCGCGATCCACGCCTGATCGGCGCTCGCGAGAACTTCTGCCTTGATGGCGCCGACGAGACGATTGTGCTCGGCGTGGAAGATCGTGTGCACCGCCGTAAGGCCGATGTTTTCGTTCCCGCGCCCGTCGCCAGTAATGTAGTGGGCGTCAAGCAGCGCGCCGTTGTAGGTGCCCGGCGAGCCATCGCCACGCGTTTCGTTGATCGGCTGCAGTGGGCCAGTCGGGCCGTCGGGATCGAACGTGCCGGGATTGGCGGCATGCGCGATGTCATCGAGGAAGGCGTGGTCGATCTTGATGACAACGCCCGTCGTGCCCGGCGGTTGGCCGGCGGCGACGAGCGCAGCTGTGATGGCCGCTGGCGAGTTGATGTCGAGGCCGCCAGCTACGCCCTGCACGAATACGACGATGTCGTCGGCTGTGCCGGCGCGGCCGTCATCGCCGTTGCCGACGCGCACGCCGATCTGCGCAAAGCCGTTCGCGCCGGGGATGAACCGGCCGTACTCGTCCGTCAGAAGCAGCGGGACGTTGTGGATGTCGAAATCGCTCAGCCGAATGCCGAGCATCGAGGCGGCTTGCGCCTTCACATCGGCCCAGGTGGCGAGTCCACCGCCCGCGCCATCAAGGAATTCGCCCGTCGAAACCGCACGGCCCGCACCGTTCAACACGTACTCGCGCAGGAAGACTTGGTGCGAGGGGTGCGAGGTGTAGGTTTGGTTTTGGTCGATAAATGGCGTGGTTTGGTTGTTGTGCTCGCGGATGTCGTCGGCAGTGCCGAGGACGCCGTCCGGCCCCGGATCGTTCGTGGCGCGCGTCAGCACCATGAAGTTCGATTGAGGTGTCAGCGGATTGTAGAGCGGATCATCCGGCAACAGCGGAATGATCACGGTGCCCGAGCCGCCTTTGTTCACAAGGTCGAGGCCGTGATCGAAGAACTGGCCGAACAGGGTGAACCAGCTGTTGAACGGAGCCGAGAGGCCTTCGTCCGGCGCCACGTTGCCGATCAGGAAGACTTCCTTGTCATCGGCGGTGCCAAACACGCCATCGATGCCGGGGGAGTACACGACGGGCGCGCCGCCATTAGCGTCCACCGCGGCAGGATTGTTCGGGGTCTGGTCGACGATGAGGTTGGAGATGAGGCGCGGCTGCGAGTCGAACACATAGCCGCTTGTCTGCAGGTAGCTCGTCGGTTGACCCACAGCCATCGGTCCCGGGCCGTCGAGATCGAAACCGACCGGCACGGGATCAGCAGCGCGGAACGACGGCGCAAGCAGGCGCGGGAAGTTCTGGTCCGCAGCGCCCCAGTATTCTTGGCCTGGCGTCAGGTGGTTGCGATAGCCCGTGACGGTGCGCAGGCCCCAGGGGTGAAACACGGTCGGCGGATCGCCGCCGCTCTCAGCCAACAGAATCTGATTCAAGATGAATTGCAGATCGGCGCGGTACAGCTGGACCATAACTTCCCCCCAAAGACAGCGCGCTCAATTCCAAAAATGGCGCTGTCGCAGTGCTCGCAGACTGGGGAACATGAAACGAAGGAAAGGAGGCGGCAAACGCCATCACGGTAACGGATGCGTACTAAGCGCGGACGCTCAGGGGAATGCATTCATTGCATGGCGCGTTGCGCCGTTGGCGCGATGTTCATACGCATTGCAACAACGCATGTTTGATCCATCATCGATCTACGTTCTGCGTAGACGATCGCGCTTAACGATGTGGCCGTGAAGTTTCTCAAGCGCTCGGCAATGGCGTGAGAAGCGGCGCGCAGGTTCGTGTCGCGCGCGAATAGTAATGTGAGTAGTTGCGACGGAATGGCGCAGGCGTGTTTGCGTTCATTATTATTCGCCAAACAGGCTGCCGAGTGTTCCGCGTCGAGCGCTTAGCGCGATTGGCGCTGCGTATGACGCTCATTCGCAGAATAGTTCCACCCAAAGGCGTTAGGGCTGTCCCGCACACCTCTGACCCGAAATATCGTGCAAATGGTGCGAATTCGGATCCGGGGCGATCCTCTCACCACTAGGATGGGCGGGCGCGCGAGATGAAGCTTCTCGTGGTCGAGGATGACGCAAAGACCTCTGGCTTCCTGCAGCGGGGCCTGAGCGAGGAGGGATTTGTCGTCGATGTATGCGGCGACGGCGCCGATGGCCTCGATCTCGCGAGCGGGGGTCAATATGACCTCGTTATCCTCGATATCATGCTGCCGCTGGCCGATGGTTGGACTGTTCTTCGGGACCTTCGCCGGATCGGCAACACGACGCCTGTTCTTATTCTCACCGCGCGTGACGGCGTGAAGGACCGCATCCGCGGCCTCTCGCTCGGCGCGGACGACTATCTCATTAAGCCCTTTGCGTTTGGCGAGCTCCTGGCGCGTATCCGCGCCGTGCTTCGCCGCAACGTGGGCGCGGCGGCCGACATCTTGCGGATCGATGATCTGGTGCTCGACCCAATGCGGGGCAAGGCGCGCCGTGGCGACCAGACGATTGATCTGACGCCCAAGGAAATCCAGCTCCTGGAGCTGCTGATGCGGCACGAGGATGAGGTGCTGTCGCGGACGTTCATTGCTGAGCGCGTTTGGGACATGAGCTTCGATAGCGACTCCAACGTGATCGACGTCAATATCCGCCGCTTGCGGTCCAAGGTGGACGATCCATTCCCCAGAAAGCTCATTCATACAGTTCGCGGGCGCGGCTATGTCGTCCGTTAACCGCCAGCCCCGCACGGCCAACCGGCTGCACCTTGTCTATTTCGCGCTTGCTGCGTTCGACATCGTGACGATTTCAGCGACGCTGTCGCTGAGCCACCGGATCATGTCCGCCTACGAGGGCGCCGTTGAGACAAGCCGGGATTGGGCGGCCCGATCGACGGAAATCGTCCAGCTCGGCGAACTCGCGCAACAGACCAATGCGCCCGGCAACGACGTGTTCGACAGTGGGGACGTTGCGCGTGAGCGCGAACGCCGGGATCGCGCGCTCGCCGAGTTCGACGTTCAATTTGCCCTCGTCTCCGACGAACTTCGCCGCAACACCGGCGAGGAGGAGCGCGCTGCGATTGAGGCGGGGCTCCGAGACGTGCGCGCATCGATGCTGGAGATGGTGACAAGCGCGGACGAAATCTTCCGGCAGATCGGCGCCGGACACTCGGACGTGGCGGGCCGCCAAATGGCGAGTATGGACCGCACCTACGCCAAGCTCACGAACTCGATCGCCGTCACGCTCGGCGAGATGCAGGCAGTCCAGATCGCGCACCTGCAAGAGCAGGTGGAGATCGCAAAAACGTTGCGGCGCTTGGAGTTTTTGATCGTCGGCTTGATCTTCTTCATCGTCGTGGGGGTGGCCATCTACGGCCATCACATTAGCCAGGTGATGCGCAAGAACGCTCACGAGTTCAACGAGATGCTGCACGATCTGGAGCGCGCGTATCAGAAGTTGCAGGAGTACGCCGACAACGTCGCCCACGAACTGCGTAGCCCGGTCAATAAGATGCTGCTCGCTTCCGAGATAGCGATAGCGCGGGCGCGGACCAATGAGGAATACGCTGAGGCGCTCGCTTCCAACATGGAAGAATGCCAGCGCCTTTCCAGCATCGTGGAAGGGCTGCTGTTTCTGGCGCGCGCGTCGAGCACGCAGGTTAAGCTGCAGCGCGAGCGGGTGAGCGTGGCGCGGGAGCTGGAACGGATTCGCTCCTTCTATGAAGCGAGCGCTTCGGAGGCCGGCGTCGATCTCGCCATGATCTGCAACGACCAGCTCGAGGCCGAGGTTGACCGCGTGCTGTTCCAGCGTGCGGTCAGCAATCTTGTCGCGAACGCCATTGCGCACACGCCGAACGGCGGGGCGGTGTTGATCCGGGGCGAGGCCACCGCCGAAGGGGTCGCCGTCGAGATCGCCGACACGGGCGAAGGAATAGCCCTGGCCGACCAGCCGCACATTTTTGACCGCTTTTATAGGGCTGATCGCGCGCGGACCGGCGCTGACGGCCGTATCGGACTTGGCTTGCCGATTGCAAAGAGCATCGTCGATCTCCACGGTGGACGGATCGATCTCGATTCCGCGCCTGGCCGTGGCGCCCGCTTGATGCTTCACTTTCCAAGCGCGGCTGTTGCGCCGCTTGTGCGCGAGCGAGATGACAGCGTCGTCATCTAGCCGTCATGCTCGCGTAATTCGTGTCCCGGTAACTTTGTGTCGCCTGACCGGCGTAGTGGGGCGGTTAGCCGATAAAAGGACGCGCGAACGTCCACGGCTGTCCGGCGTCCTCAGGCAGCGGGGACGACGACTATGCGATGGAAACGCCATACGCCGGAAGAGATCGCTACGAAGCTTCAGCGTGCACATGAACTCATTGCGCGCGGTGTATCGATTGGCGAGGCGGCCAAAGCAATCGGCGTGACGGAGCCGACATACTTCCGTTGGCGCCGGGACTTCGGCGGCCTCAAACTCGATCAGATCCAGCGCATCAAGCAGCTCGAAGCCGAGAATGCCCGCTTGCGCCGCGCGATCTCCGATCTCGATCTCGCGCCACCGCTGCGCTCGTAGCCCATGCCGTGCGACCGGCAGTGGGCAATGTCGCGCGCGTTGCGCGCGCTTGCTGAAATTCCAGAACGACTGGTTGCGCGCATGAAGGCGCCGCCACGTTGGATGGCTCTGCTCAATGCGGGCCGCCGCTATGTGGCGCACACGACGCGCCGCGTCCGCAACGCAGCGCGCCCGCGCCGGCGTTAGAGCCCGCCCCAAACGTCCAGCGCTGTTTCCACGCAAAGCGCGAGCTTGCGGCGCTGATCATCGACCGTGATGTCGTTGCCGTGCACCGTTGAGGAGAAGCCGCACTGCGGCGAGAGGCAGAGCTGTTCGAGAGGCACATGCGCTGTCGCGCTATCGATCCGCCGCTTCAAAGCGTCCTTCGTTTCAAGCTCGGGCAGCTTCGAGCTGACAAGGCCGAGCACAACGAACTTGTTCTTCGGCACATAGCGCAGCGGCGTGAAATCGCCTGAGCGGTCGTTGTCATATTCAAGGAAGAAGCCGTCGACGTTGATCTGGCCGAACAGCACTTCCGCGACGGGATCGTAGCCACCTTCCGCGACCCAGGCGGATCTGAAATTGCCGCGGCACAGGTGGACGGCCGTGATCATATCCTTGGGCGCGCCTGAGAGCGCGTCGTTGATCAGGTCGGCGTAGAGCTTCGGCAATGCGTCCGGGTCTTCGCCGCGCGCGCGGGCGCCATCGCGCAGCGCTGGGTCACATAGATAAGCCAGATTGGTGTCATCCATCTGCAGGTAGCGGCAGCCGCGCGCGCCGAGGTCGGCGATCTCTTCGCGATAGACCCGCGCGAGATCGGCGAAGAACTGTTTCATCTCTGGGTAGGCCGCTTCGCTCACCGCGGCGCGCCCACCGCGGAAGTGGGCCATGCTCGGCGAAGGGATCGTGATCTTGGCGGTCTGTTTGGTGTTGGCTTTCAGGAATTCGAAGTTCGCGCCTTCGATGGCGTGCGCGCGTTTCAGCTTGTCTTTGATGACGAGCTTCGGCGGCGCGAAATCGAGATCGCCGTCTTGGCGATGAAACTTCGAGGCGATGCCTGTCATCTCGGCTTCGACGCCGTCGATCTGCTCGAGAAAATCGATGTGAAAATATGTGCGGCGGTACTCGCCGTCGGTCACGCCCTTGAGGCCGACATCTTCCTGAAACGCGATCGCTTGCTTGATCGCTGCGTCCTCGGCTGCGCGCAATTCCGCGCGGGAGAGCTTTCCGGCCGCGGCCATCTCGCGCGCGTCGAGCAACATTTGCGGCCGTAAGAGGCTGCCGACGTGATCGGCGCGGAAGGGGCGCTTCTGGGTGCTCATCGCGGCGTTCTCCCTCGGCTCAATTGGCGGCCGTTTCTAACTGTATGTAGGGCGTACAAATCGGCGTCAAGCGCTGCGGGCTTGCGGCGAGCGGGGCGCTGCGGCTTTAACAGCGCACAACAAGGGAGGCCGCCGATGAGCGATGCGCCGCGCAACTACGATGTCATTCTGTATGGCGCGACCGGCTACACCGGCCGGCTCGTCGCGGAATATCTCAATGCCAATTATGGCGTCGGCCGCGATCTGAAATGGGCGATAGCGGGCCGTAGCGAGGCGAAACTCAAGGAAATTCGCGACCTCATCGGGGCGCCTGCATCGCTGCCGTTGATCGTCGCGGATTCGGACAATCCCGAGTCGCTCGCGGCGATGGTTGGTGCGGCAAAGGTGATCATCTCAACGGTCGGGCCTTATCAATTGTACGGCTCGAACGTCGTCGCCGCGTGCGCGCAAGCTGGCACGGATTATGTCGATCTAACGGGCGAGTCGCACTGGATCGCGCAGATGATGGCCGTCAATGACGCCACGGCGAAGAAGACCGGCGCGCGGCTAGTGTTCTCCTGCGGCTTCGATTCCATTCCGTTCGATGGCGGCGTGTTTTTCGTGCAGCAAGCGGCGAAGCAAAAGCACGGTGCGCCGGCGCCGCGCGTGCGCGGGCGTGTCCGCTCGATCGTGGGCGGGGCCTCTGGCGGCACGATGGCGAGCGGGATCGCGACAATGGCGGCCGCTCAGAAAGACCCGAGCATCATTGCCGTGCTCACTGATCCCTTTGCACTGACACCTGGTTTTAAGGGGCCTGCGCAGCCGAACGATCAACAGGCGTATGAAGATACGGCGGTGGGTTCGTGGGTGATCCCGTTCATGATGGCGGCGATCAATACGAAGGCCGTGCACCGCACCAACTTCCTGCTTGGCCATCCCTACGGAAAAGATTTCCAGTACGACGAAATGCAAATGGTGAAGGATCGTGCCGCGCCTGCTCCCGCGTTCAACATGGCCGTGCCGCTGAAGCCTGGCGAGGGGCCGACCAAGGAGGAGCGCGAAAACGGCAGCTACGACATTCTGTTCGTGGCCGAATATCCCGATGGCCGCAGCGTGCGCGCAGCGGTCAAGGGCGACAAGGATCCAGGGTACGGCTCGACGTCGAAAATCCTGGCCGAGTCCGCGATCTGCTTAGCTGCAACGCCGCGCACGACGGCGCCAGGCGGGTGCTGGTCGCCGCTTGCTGCGATGGGCGAGCCGCTGATCAAGCGGCTGCACGATCGCGCCGGGCTGACGTTCCACTTGGAAGGCTAACGCGCCGCGCTCAGTGCGCGCGCACCGCTTCGGCTGCCGGCGGTCCGCCGCGCGGCTCGAGTGCGCGCACGATCAGCAGCAGTACGATGCCCGTCACCATGAAGCCGGCGACGGTAAAGATCGGCGCCTGGATGCTCTCATTGCCTTGCAGGATCCATCCGATCAGCGGCGGCGTCACCACGCCGCCAGACGAGCCGACGGTGTTGATCAGCGCAACGCCTGCAGCGGCGGCGCCGCCGGTCATGAAGCTCGTCGGCAGCGCCCAATACGCGCCTTGCGCGCCGCCGAGGCCAAGTCCGGCGAGCACGAGCAGCATGAGCGCCGCAGGCGTTGGTCCTGCAAGCGCGGCCGCGACCAAAGCGCCGGCCGCAAGCACCGCGGCAAGGCCGATATGCCAATAGCGCTCCTGCGTTTTGTCGGAATGCCAGGAGTTGAGCATCATGCCGGCGCCGACGCCAACCCACGGCAGCGCCGAGAGCACGCTCACCTCAAGATCATTGCCGCCCGCAAGCGCGCGGATCACTTGCGGCAGCCAGAACATGATCGCGTAGGCGCCAGAAAGCAGCGTGAACCACACGCCCGCCGCCGCCCAAATCCGCGGGCTTGTCAGCACCGCGCCGAAATTGGCGGCTTGCTCTGGCGGCGCGCTCGCGGCGTCGCGTGCGAGTTCGGCGCGGATCCAGGCGCGCTCGCTGTCGTTCAGCCAGCCCGCTTCCTCCATCGTGTTGCGGAAGTAGAAATAGGCGCCGATCCCGCACAGGACGGTCGCCGCGCCTTCGACGAAGAACATGAAGCGCCAGCCTTCGATGCCGACGGGATTTTGGATTGTCATCAACAGCCCGGAGAGGGGGCCGCCAATGATGATCGAAAGCGGAATCGCCAGCATGGATCCTGCAATCGATGATGCGCGAAACCGGCGCGGCGCCCATTGGCTCATGTAGTAGATGATGCCCGGCGCCCAGCCGCTCTCGCAGACGCCAAGCACAAAGCGCAGCACGTAGAACTCAGTTGGCGTGTTGACGAAGGTCATCGCCGTCGCGGCAAGGCCCCACAGCGTCACCCACGTCGTAATCCAAATACGCGCGCCGAGAAGCCGTTGCGAAAGCGCGTGCGGAAACTGAAAGCCGATAAAGCCCAGGAAGAAAAACGTGCCGACGCCGATGCCGTACATCTCCGGCGTCAGCCCGATATCGGCGTTCATGCGAAGCGCAGCGAAGGATACGTTTGCGCGATCGAGCGAAGACAGCAGCGTCAGAAACGTAATGGGCGCAACGAGCCGCCAAAGTAGTTTCGCGCCAATCGGGCGGGCTTCATCCTGCGCGGTCGCCATCTTGTTTTCTCCCCTCCGGAAGCGTGTGGCGCGTTGGGCGCGCGGTCAACGCAAACACGGCTTGTCATTTAGTTTGTGTGGCATACAATACAAAGAAACAACGATCGCGCAAGCAGCGCGGCGGGGAGGGTGATGTGCGCTTGGCCGCCTTGTTATTTGCGCTTTTCGCGCTCGCGGTGACGCCTGCGTCAGCGCAAGAGCGGGTCTCGCGTTTCGCATCGTATCAGGGCTACGCGCCCGCCGTCGCGGACGGGATGGTCCGCACCTCGTTTTACTTGCCGATGCGTGATGGCGTGCGGCTCGCGGTCGATCTCTATCGGCCAGCTAACAATGGACGCCCGGTCGAAGGGCGCTTCCCTGTGTTGTGGCACCACACCGTCAATCGCGGCGCGCCGCCGGAAGACCGGCCAGACGTGAGTTTCGTTGGCGGGATGACGCGGCTCGTGCGCTACGGCTACGTCGTCGCGGTCGTCGGTCGTCGCGGCTCGGATGCGTCGTTCGGCGCGCGGCGCGGCTACCATGATCGCAACGAAGCGCAGGACGCTTACGCCGTCACCGAATGGCTGGCGGCGCAAGAATGGTCGACGGGCGCTGTCGGCATCTTCGGATGCTCGAACACCGGCGAAGCAGCGATGCACGCGATCACCGTGCGCCCGCCCTCGCTGCGCGCTGCGTTTGCCGGCTGTTTCTCCTGGAACAAGTACGAGGGCATGCTGCGCGGCGGCATCTTTGCAAATTGGGGTACGGGGCCGACGCGCACGATCGAAGAAGACATGCGCGCAAACCCCGTCGATGGCGATG
>CAZMCA010000128.1:7841-9650 GCA_964564595.1 uncultured Caulobacteraceae bacterium | reverse complement strand
CGAACTGGCCCCAGCGGAGGAACGTGTAGCGCTCGGCGTTGCGCTCATATTCGAGCGCGACGTTCTTCGCGAACGAATCCGCCTTGCCGAAATTGTCGACCATGACCGAGTGATCGATCACGAGATCGACCGGCACGAGCGGATTGACCTTCTCGGGATCGGCGCCGAGGGCCGCTGCCGCATCGCGCATCGCCGCGAGATCGACGACGGCTGGAACGCCGGTGAAGTCCTGCATCAGCACGCGCGCGGGGCTGAACGCGATCTCGACCTCGTCCTTGCCGCGATTCACGAGCCACTTCGCCATCGCCTCGATGTCGGCGCGCTTCACGGCGACGCCGTCTTCGGTGCGCAGCAGGTTTTCGAGCAGCACTTTGAGCGAGACGGGCAGGGCGGAGATATCGCCGAGGCCGTTCTGCGAAGCGACTTTCAGATCGTAATAGGCATAGTCCGTGTCGCCGACGCGGAGCGTCCGGCGGCACTTAAACGAGTCAAGCGAAGGCATGAGCGCGCATCCCAAGATAGAGGGTGTAGGGGCGCAAGCGCGTTGGGGAGCGCCCCATCCGGATTCGAACCGGCGCGCGGCTGAGGCGTATGTAGCACTGTTCGCGGCGTTCGCAATTTTGCGAACGGTTCGCAGCTCAAAGGTCTACGAATTTGCCGCCGGCGGATGCTCTTCGGCCTTGCCGCGGCGCGGAAGCAGGCGCCCGCCGCGCCGGCGGCGCACCCAGAGCAGCACCCACGCGATGCCCGCCGCGAGCACCGCCCACGGGATCAGGATCGCGATCAGCATGATGATCGCGGCCACGCCCTGAACGATCGCGCCAAGGAAGCCCGCGAGCGCACGCCCGAGCGGCTCGAACGTGTCGCTGCGGATCGAGCGCGCCGAGCTTTCGTAGCCGATCGTCAGCATCGACATGGAGACGCGCGTGCGCATCGCGGCGAGGTTGCTTTCCGTTGAGTCGATCTCGGCCTGCACGCGCGCCAGCTCGCGCTCGACCTCCAGAAGATCAGCAAGCCGCCCGGGGCGGCTCTCCAAGAGGCGCTGGAGGCGGTCGCGCAGGGCGCGCTTGGCGCGGAGCGTCGCCTCCGTATCGATGATCGCGCGGGTGAGGTCTTCGGTGCTGGTCGATTGCGATTTGATTTGGCCGCCGGCGTTTTGCGTGTCGCTCGCGACGGTGGCCATGAAGGTCTGCAACCAGGCCGGCTCGCCGCGCAGCGTGACGGAGCCGCGGATGTAGGCTTCGGGATCGCCGCTGCGCTCGGCGCCAATGAGCTGGCAGAGCCGGGGGCCCGCTTGGCGGCAGGCGGCGGCGTGGGAGTCCATCACGCCGATCACCCGGTCGGACGGGAGTTCGAGGCCGAGCGAATAGGCGTAGGCGAGATAGGAGACTGGCGCGGGCGCGTCCGGGCCCTGCGGGGCGCCTGGACTGGCGCTGGCGTCCTGTGGGGCGGCTTCTTCGGCCTCGCCAGCGGCGCGGCTAACGGGCGCGGCGGCTGGCTCCATCGGCGGGGCGGCCCCGCCGCTCGCCACCTCGGCCATATCAACCGCTGGCGCCTGGGTCTGAGCAGATTGCTCCATGCCGCACGCGCTGAGCGCCGCAGCCAACACGATCCCCGCCAAAACCCGCATGCACGCCTCCCGGACGCGCGACCTTAGCACGCCTGCAATCGGGCGCGCGCTCTGGTAGAAGGCGGCCGCGATGTGGGCCGGGCCAAGACCAGTTTTCGGCGTCTCGAAGGCGTGAGCGCGCCTGAGAACCTCCGTATCAACCTGCGCGTGGAGGCGGTTACGATCGCGCGTGGCGGCGT
>CAZMCA010000128.1:0-7831 GCA_964564595.1 uncultured Caulobacteraceae bacterium | reverse complement strand
CTGTTTGCGCCCGCGAGCTTCACGCTCGCGCCCGGGGCGTTCGCGGCGCTCACCGGGCCGAACGGCGCGGGCAAGACGAGCCTGCTGCGCGCGATTGCCGGGCTCCTTCGGCCCGAGGCTGGATCAATCGCGTTCGGCGAAGCGCCGGAAACGCGGCTTCATCTGCTTGGCCATCGCGACGGTTTGAAGAGTTCGCTCAGCGTGCGCGCGCACGCGCTTTATTGGGCGGGCCTGCTTGGCGGGACAGCGGCGGCCGCGGAGGCGGCGCTGGCGCGCGTGGGGCTCGCGCGCATCGCGGACTTGCCCGCGCGGGCGCTGAGCCAAGGGCAAGCGCGGCGCTTGGCGCTGACGCGGCTGCTTTCGGCGCCGCGCCCGCTGTGGCTGCTCGATGAACCGGCGGCGGCGCTGGACGCGAGCGGCAAGGCGCTGGTGGCGGCGCTGATCGGCGAGCATCGCGCGGGCGGGGGCATGGTGGTCGCGGCGCTGCATGAGCCGTTGGCTGAGACGCCAAGCCAAACGATCGAACTGGAGCGCGCGCCGTGAGCCCGCTCAGCGCCGTGTTTCGCCGGGAGCTGACGCTCGCTTGGCGCGCCGGGCCGGCCGCGCCCCTTGGGTTCTTCCTGGGCGTGACGGTGCTGGTGCCGCTCGCGATGGGGCCAGAGCGCGTGCTGCTTGCGCAGGCCGGCGCGCCTTTGATCTGGATCGCGGCGGCGCTGGCGGCGCTGATGACATTGGAGCGGCTGTTTCAGGCTGATCTCGAAGATGGCTCGCTCGATCAACTTTTTCTCGCGGACGCTTCGCTCACCGCCATCGCGGCGGCGAAGGGCGCGGCGTTGTGGATCGTGGTTGGGCTGCCGCTGGCGCTCGCGGGCGCGCCGGCGGTGGTGATGCTGGGCGCTTCTCCCAGCGCGATCCCGGGGATCGTCGCGGGATTGTTGCTGGCGAACGCGGCGTTCATCGGCGCGGGGCTGGCGGCGGCGGCGGTGACGGCGGGCGTTAAGCGCGCGGGGGTTTTGATTGCGCTCCTTGCGCTGCCGTTCTTTGCGCCGCCGGTGCTGTTTGGCGCAGCCGATGGCGGCGCGTTTGGGCCGGCGTTCTTGATGCTGGCCGCGTGCGCGGCGGCGGCGTGCGCGCTGGGGCCGCTGGCGGCGGCTGCGGCGCTGCGCGCACAGGTGGAGTAGTTGAATTGACCGCATTGAACTTGCGCACGCACGGCGCCACGGAGCGGCGATGACCACGGCGAAGACCACCACCAAGGTCTCGGGCCTCGCGAACCCGCAGCAATTCATGGCCGCGAGCGCCTGGGCGCTGCCGGCCGCGGGCGCGATTGCGCTGTTGCTGTTCGTGATCGGCCTGCCGTGGGGCCTGCATTATTCGCCGCCCGACTATCAGCAGGGCGAGAGCGTGCGGATCATGTACATCCACGTGCCCGCGGCCTGGTGGTCGATGGGCATCTACGCGGCGCTGGCGGGCGCGAGCTTCACGTATCTCGTGTGGCGCCATGTGCTGGCGGACGTCGCCGCGCGCGCGATGGCGCCGATTGGCGCAGCCTATGCGGGTTTGTGTTTAGCGACGGGGTCGCTCTGGGGCCGGCCAACCTGGGGCGCGTGGTGGGAGTGGGATGCGCGGCTCACCTCGATGCTTGTGCTGTTCTTGACGTTCATCGGTTACGTCGCGCTGCGCGCGGCGACCGATGAGGATGAGCGCGGCGCGCGGCTTGGCGCGGTGCTCGCGCTCGCGGGCGCGATCAACCTGCCGATCGTGCATTATTCGGTGGAGTGGTGGTCCACGCTGCATCAGCCCGCCAGCATTTTGCGCGAAGGCGGATCGAGCATTCACCCCAGCATGATCGGGCCGCTTTTCACGATGGCGGGCGCGTACGCAGCGGCGTTCGTGGCGCTCACGCTTGCGAGCATGCGCGCGGACATCTACCGGCGCCGGACGCGCGCCGCGCAGGCGCGCAGGGCGCGGAGCGCCGCGCCATGAACTGGGCCGATCCGCACGCTATCTATGTCGCCCCCGCTTATGCGCTGACGGCGCTGGTGTTCATCACGCTCGCGGCGTGGGTGTTTTGGGGGCTCTCGCGCGCCGAGCAAGCGGCGTTGCGGGAAGCCGACAAGGAAAAGAGCGGCTGATGCGTGCGCTCGCGCGCTTTGCGCCGCTCCTCGTGCTGCTCGTGATCGCGGGCGCGGCGATCTACATCATGTCGCGGGGCCAAGAACGCGCGCCGGCGTTCGAGGCGCGGCTCGGGCGCGCGGCGCCTGCGTATGAACTCGCGGCGCTTGAAGGCGGCGCGGTGGTGACGCCGGAGGCGTTCGCCGGGCGCTCTTACGTGATCAACTTCTACGCGTCGTGGTGTGCGCCGTGCCGCATCGAGCACCCGGTGTTGATGCGTTTGCGCGAAGCGGGCGCGCCGATCCTCGGGGTTGCGTACAAGGACAATCCCGCCGCGGCTGCTCGGCTTTTGTCAGAGCTTGGCGATCCGTTCGCGGCGCACGCACAAGATCCCAGCGGCTCATTCGGCATCGACCTTGGCATTGCGGGCGTGCCGGAGACGTTCGTGATCGGCGCGGATGGGCGGATCGCGGCCGCCTATCGCGGGCCGCTGACGGACGAGGTGCTGGAGAGCACGATCTTGCCGGCGCTGCGTGCGCGCTAGCGGCGCGCCTACTTCGCTTTCTCCAACTTCTTTTCTTCGTCCTTCGCGCGCTTCAGTTCCTTCTTGCGGCGCTTGCGCTCTTCGCGCTCGGCCTTCTCGGCCGCTTCATCGAGCGCGGCGGCGAGCCGCAGCAGCATGTCCTGGAATGACTTGCGCTTCGATTTGGGCAGCGCGTCGAGGATGGCCTGATCGGCTTTGCGGGCGTCTTCGTCGGCTTCCGCGAGCAGGCGCTTGCCGTCGGGCGTGAGCTCAAGCGCGTTGGCGCGCCCGTCGCGCTCGGAGGCGCCTTTGACGACGAGGCCAAGGCTCTCGAGGCGCTTCAGCATGTCCGCGAGCGTGGAGCGATCGACGCTGGCGCTGCGCACGAGATCGTTCTGGCTGGCGCCCGGGCGGTCGGCGATGGCCGAGAGCACCATGAATTGCCGCAGGCTCAGCTGGCGCTCCTTGCCGCGCTTGGCGAAGCGCTCGGCCGCCGCCTGCTGCGCGCGATAGAGCAGGTAGGCGGTGGACCGCGCGAGCGTGAAATGATCTGGCCCGTCCGCCACTAAATTATCCCTTCCGCCGCCGAAGCGCGCGGACAATGTTGGCCAAGCAGTTGGCATGCAACGCTTTTCCCTTCGCGCCAGCCAAAGTAGGCGGCTGGACCGAAGGCAAGATCGGCGCTCTATTCGGCAAATGAGTGTTCAAATACGGTTCGAACTGGCGACACCCGAGGGCGAAGACCGCGAGCGGCAGGTCTGCCAGACGTGCGGGTTCATCAATTACGTGAACCCCAAAATCGTGGTCGGCTCGGTGATCGTGCACGAGGATAAGTTCGTGCTGTGCCGCCGCGCGATCCATCCGCGCAAAGGCTTTTGGACGCTGCCCGCCGGCTACATGGAAGAGCGCGAAACGGTCGAAGCGGGCGCGGCGCGCGAGGCGATGGAAGAGGCGTGCGCCAAGATCGAGATCGACGGGCTGCTGGCGGTCTATTCCGTGCCGCACATCTCGCAAGTGCACATGATGTTTCGCGCGCGCTTGGTTGCGCCGGAGATCGCGCCGGGGCCGGAAAGCCTCGAAGTCGGTTTGTTCGCGTGGGACGAAATTCCGTGGAGCGAATTGGCGTTTCCGAGCGCCAAATGGGCGCTCGATCACTACCGCGCCTGGCAGAACGGGGCCGTGGGCGTGTTCGGCAATCCGGCTTAGTTTGACGCGGGTGGCGGCGCGGGCTCTTCGGAATCCGGCTCGCGGATATGCTTCATCGTGATCGGCGCGTTCAGAAGCGCAAAGCCGAGGATCAGCGGGAAGGTGATGAAGAATCGCGAGTTCACCCAGAACTCGGTGCTCTGGGTGGCGCGGATGTATTCGTTGAGCCCGGCCATGAACAGGAAGAACACGCCCCAGCGGATCGCGAGCGTGTTCCAGATCTTGTCCGGCAGCGAGAACGCGTGGCGGAAGAGCAACTTCCAAATGTTCAGCCCAAACAACATCGAGCCGAAGATGGCGCCCGCGTAGAAGAGGTACACCACGGTCGGCTTCAGTTTCATGAAGGTCTCGTCGTGGAGGGCGATGGTGAGCCCGCCGAACGCTGTGACGAGAACGCCTGTGACGATCAGGACCGGCGGGATGTGGCGGGTGCGGAACCAAGCATAGGCGATGGCCGCGAGCGTGGCGGCGATGAACACGCCGGTCGCGATGTAGATCGCATCGTCCGGCCGGGTGCGGTTGAGGACGTTGTACGTGACCACGAAAACGATGATCGGCCCGAGGTCGACCAGGAGCTGGCCGCCGCCCTTGGCGGTGGATTTGGCGGCGCTGGAGGTCTTGGGGGCTTCGGGATCGGCAGCGGTCATGACCACGTTCCTACGCTGATTGCGCCGCCACGGACCAGGGCGCGTCTGTTCACGAAAGCCCGACCAGCGCCCGCGCGAAGGCGCGCGCATCGAACGGCTGGAGATCTTCCGCCGTTTCGCCGACGCCGACGAAGTGGATCGGCAGGGCGTGCCGCTCGGCGATGGCGACCAACACGCCGCCTTTGGCCGTGCCGTCGAGCTTGGTCATCACGAGGCCGGTGATGTCCGCCGCGGAGCGGAACGCTTCGAGCTGCGTCAGCGCGTTTTGGCCAACGGTCGCGTCAAGCACGAGCAGCGTTTCGTGCGGGGCATCGTCATCGAGCTTGCGCATCACGCGCACGATCTTCACGAGTTCGGCCATCAGCTCGGTCTTGTTCGAAAGCCGCCCGGCCGTGTCGATCAGCGCGACGTCGGCGCCTTCCTTCATCGCGCGCTCGACGGTTTCGAATGCGACGCCCGCCGCGTCCGCGCCCTGAGGCCGTGAGACAAACCCAGCGTTCGCGCGCTTGGCCCATACCTCAAGCTGTTCGATCGCCGCCGCGCGGAACGTATCGCCCGCGCCGATCACGGTTTTGGCGCCTGCATTGTTCAGCTGATGCGCGATCTTGCCGATGGTCGTGGTTTTGCCCGCGCCGTTGACGCCGATCATCAGCACGATGCGTGGCTTCTTGCCTTGGGTGAGATCGAGGCGCGCTTCACGTGGCTTCAGGATCGCGGCGATCTCGGCGGCGAGAGCTTCGCGCATCTCCGCGTCGGTCACTTCCTTGTTGAAGCGCTCCTTGGCGATCGCACCGACAATGCGCGCCGCTGCCGGCGCGCCCATGTCGGATGCGACGAGCACGTCTTCCAGCGCATCGAGCGAGGCCTGATCGAGCGTCTTTTTCGTGAAAACATCGGTGACGCCGGTGACGAGCTTGTTGGAAGACTTCGAGAGCCCATCGAACAGGCGCGAGAAGACATTCTTCTCTTGTTGCGCAGGCGCAGCTTCAGGTGCGCTCGTGGGCGACTCTTTCTTTTTGCCGAAACCCCAGAACCCGCCGCTCATGCCGCAACGCCGATCAAATTCGCGCCGTCATGCGCGGTGAACCGCAGCGGCGCGGTGCGTGCGGCGGGCAACGGCGCAGCCAAGGCAACGCCCGTGAAATCCGGCAGGCGTGCGAAATCATCGCGCTCCACCAGCGCTTCGGCCTCACGCCCGACCCAGCGCGTCAGGTGGCGCGCCAACGCATGTTCGCCCTTCGCCCGCAGCCGCGCGGCGCGCTCCTTGACGACGCTCTTCTCAAGCTGCGGCATGCGCGCGGCCGGCGTGCCGGGGCGCGGGCTGAATGGGAAGACGTGGAGATACGAGAGCCCGCACGCATCGACGAGCGAGAGCGTGTCTTCAAAATGCGCGTCTTCCTCGGTTGGGAAGCCCGCGATGAGATCGGCTCCCAGCGCAATCTCGGGCCGCGCGGCTTTCAGGCGCTCGGCGAGCGCGACGGCGTCGGCGCGGAGGTGGCGGCGTTTCATGCGCTTCAAGATAAGGTCGGCGCCGTGCTGCAACGAGAGGTGCAGGTGCGGCGCAATGCGCGGCTCGCCTGTCACCAACTCGAACAGCTGATCGTCGAGTTCGATCGCATCGATCGATGAGAGCCGCAGCCGCGGCAGATCGGGCGCGAGCTTTAAGATGCGCGCAACGAGATTGCCGAGCTTCGGCGCGCCCGGCAGGTCCTGCCCCCACGACGTGAGGTCGACGCCCGTCAGCACGATCTCGGGAACGCCCGCATCCACGAGCGTGCGGATTTGCGTGATCACTTCGCCTGCGGGCGCCGAGCGGGCGTTGCCGCGCCCATAGGGGATCACGCAAAACGTGCAGCGGTGATCGCAGCCGTTCTGCACTTGCACGTACGCACGCGTGCGCTGCGTTGAGACGGCAATGACACTCTTGCGCGCGTCCATGATGTCCGAGACAGCGACGCGGCCACGATCAGCTGCGAACGCATCTGCGCGCATCTTCTCATCATTGCCGAGCACGCGGGACACTTCCGGCATCGCGGCGAAGCTCGCTGGATCGATCTGCGCGGCGCAGCCCGTGACGATGATCTCCGCATCCGGCCGTTCGCGCCGCGCGCGGCGGATCGCCTGGCGCGCCTGCCGCACCGCTTCGCCGGTCACGGCGCAGGTGTTCACGATCACCGCATCGCCAAGCCCAGCTTCGGCGGCGCGCGCGGCCATCGCTTCGCTCTCGGCCGCGTTGAGGCGGCAGCCGAGTGTCACGATGTCGACGGAAGGGGCGGCGGTCATCGGCGCGTGAGGTGGACGGGCCCGCAGCCCCCGTCAAGTTTGGCTTGCGTCAAGTTCGCCGCCCCCGCTGGACCGCGCGGGCAGGGCGGGGCAAGAGCACGCGGAACAGGAGCTTTGATGAGCAAGACCGTCGCCAACATTGCCGCGGGCGCAGCGCGCATCGTGACCGCGCCGCTGAAGCCGTGGCGGCGCGCCCAGGCGGATGCGCGCGCGGCTGAGGCGCTGATGCCGGTGTGGACAGTCGAGACCGACGCGGGCCGGCTCGATTTCATCGGCGTGTCTGGCCGCTCGCTGCACGACGCGTACGGGTGGAATCGGGACGAGCCAGAGACCGTCAAATGGATCGGCGCGCTGCCGAAAGACGCCGTGCTTTGGGACATCGGCGCCAATGTCGGCGCTTACACGCTCTATGCGGCCAAGCGGGGCGTGCGCGTCATCGCGTTCGAGCCGTCCGCCGCCACACTCTATGCGCTGACGCGCAACATCGAGCGCAACCAGCTTTCGCATCTCATCGCCGCCTACCCGATCGCGTTCGCCGAAACCACGCGGCTCGATGCGCTTTTCATGGCGCACACCGAGCCGGGGCACGCGATGCACTCGTTCGGCACGCGCGAAACCATCGAAGGCAGGATCCAAGGCGGCTTTGCGCAAGCGGCGCTTGGCTATTCGGTCGATGATTTCCTGAAGGCCTTCAATCCGCCTGCGCCGACGCACGTGAAGCTCGATGTCGATGGCATCGAGGATGCGATCCTGCGCGGCGCGCGCGAAACACTGCGCACGCATGTGCGCGAAGTGCTCGTCGAAATCGACGGCACAACGAAAGAGCGCGGCGGGACTGAAATCCGCGCCGCGCTCATCGATGCTGGTTTTGCAGAGGTCGAAGGCTACGCGCCGGAGAAGGCGCGCAATCGTCTGTTCAGACGCGCTTAGCCTTCGGCGCTTTCGTCTTTGTTGCGCTCACGCGCACGCTCGGCGATGCGGGCCGACTTGCCGCGGCGATCACGCAGATAATAGAGCTTCGCGCGGCGAACGGCGCCGCGGCGCACGACGTCGATCG
>CAZMCA010000127.1:0-9675 GCA_964564595.1 uncultured Caulobacteraceae bacterium | reverse complement strand
TGCAGGCGTCGAACTTGCGTAAGCAAGCACGACAAGCCGAACGCTATCGCGGCCTTGCCGAAACGATGCGCCAAACCGAAGCGCTGCTCTTCCACCGCCGCTGGAGCGAAGCGCGCGAGGCGCTCGCCGCGGCCGAAGCCGAAGCGCGCGAAGCCGAACGCGTCGTCGCCGACGCGGCGGCGAAAGCCTCCGCCGCCGCGCGCGCCGTCGATGAAGCGCGTGAGGCGCTGCCCCCGCTCCGCGAAGAAGACATGATCGCCGCCGCCGTGCTCCGGCGCCTCGAAGGCGTGCGCGTCGGTCTCGAGCGCGATCTCGCCGAAGCGCAGGGCGTGCTCGACCGCGCCGACGGCGAAGCACGCCGCGCCCGCGACGACATCGCCCGCGCCGAAGCGACCGAAGCGGATGCATCCGCCGCGCTCGCGCGCCTCACCGCCGAACGCGAAACGCTCGGCGCTGCTGACGATGGCGCAGCCGAACTCGCCGCCGCCGAAGCGCGCGTCAAACAGGCCGACGAAGCGCGGATCGCCGCCGAAGCCGCGCTCGAAACCAAAGCCAGCGAAGCCGCCGCCGCGCGCGCTCACGCCGAAGCGCGCGCGCAAGCTGCACAGCAAGCCGCAGCGCTCGTGAAGCGCCTTGCCGAGCGCAATTCTGCGCTCGCCGCGCAACTCGCCGCACTCCCGGCGGCCAACGCAACCGACGCAAAGCGTGAAGCGGCGCGCGCCGCCGCCGAAGCCGCGCAAGCCGCGAGCGCGCAAGCGCGCGATGCGCTTGCCAAACTCGAGGCCGCGCTTGCAAAGGCGGCCGCCGCCGATGACGCGGCCTGGGGCCCCTATCGCGCGGCCGAAACCGCCGAACGCGACCTCGCCGCCGAAGTCCGCGCGCTCGATAAGCTCGCCCCGCCCGACAACGCAAAATTCCCGCCCGTGCTCGCGTCGATCGACGTCGATCCCGGCTACGAGCGCGCGCTCGCGGTGGCCCTCGGCGACGACCTCGACGCATCCACGCATAAAGACGCGCCCGCGCGTTGGGCCGGCGCCGACGCGCAGCCCGTCGCGTGGCCGAAGGGCGTCACACCGCTCGCCGATCACGTCAAAGCGCCCGAAGCGCTCGCCGCCCGCCTCGCACGCGTCGGCGTCGCCGAAAACGAAGCCGCCGCCCGCGCTGCGCTTCAGCCCGGCGTGCGCGTGGTGACGAAGGACGGCGCGCTCTGGCGCTGGGACGGGTTCGTGCGCACGGCCGCCGCGCCCGCGCCCGCCGCCGCCAAACTCGAACATAAGAACCGCCTCGCGAGCGCCCGCAAAGAACTCGCCGCCGCTGAACAAAAGCTCGCAAAGGCGAAAGCAGCGTCGGAAGCCGCGAAAGCCGAACGCCAAAAGCTCGACGCCGAAGCCCGCGCCGCGCGCGCTGAAGCCCCCAAGCTCGCCGCCAAAGCCGCCGAGACCGCGCAAGCGATCGACAGGCTCGACGCCGAAGCGCGCCGCGACGAAGACCGCCGCGCCGATCTCGAAACGCAGCGCGCCGCGCTCGCCGCTGAAATCGCCGAAGCCGAAAACGTACGCGCCGAGGCCGAAGCTGCGAACGCGCCAGTTGCCGCAATCGATCTCACCGCCGTGCGCGCCGCCGCCGAAACCGCGCGCGCCGCCGCCGCCGAAGCGCGCGCCGTGCATCAAACGCTGCAGCGCGAACGCACCGTGCGCGAAAACCGCCTCAAAGCGATCGAGACCGAAAGCGCCGATTGGAAACGCCGCGCCGACGCCGCCGCCGCGCACCGCACCTCACTCGAAGCCGAAATCGCCAAGATCGAAAAAGCGCGCAAGGACGCCGAGGCAAAGCCCGAAACCGTCCGCGCCGCGCTCGCCGATCTGATGGATCAAGCCGAGAACGCCGAAGCGCGCCGCCGCAAGGCGGCCGACGCGGTCGCGGAAGCGGAAGCTGCGCAACGCAACGCCGAAGCGCTCGCCCGCACCGAAGAAGCCTCCCACAGCGCCGCCCGCGAAGCCCGCGCCGGCGCCGAAGCGCGCCGCGCAGGCGCCGCCCAACGCGTTGAAGACATCGCCCGTCAGGCCGAGGAAGCGACGAGCCACGCCGTCGATCAACTCGCGGAACTGGCGGGCCAGCTACTAACGTCGGCCCTAGGCCGCGGCGCGGTTCAGGAAATCGAAAAACGCCTGGAGCGTCTGCGCGCCGAACGCGACGCGGGCGGGCCAGTGAACCTGCGCGCCGAAGAAGAGCTGCGCGACGTCGAGGAAAAGGCCGCGACCATCGTCACCGAAAAGGAAGACGTCGCCGCCGCCGTCGCCAAGCTGCGCGGCGCGATCACACGCCTCAACAACGAAGGCCGCGCGCGTCTCATGGAGGCGTTCGAGATCGTGAACCGCAATTTCGGCCAGTTGTTCGGCACGCTGTTCGAAGGCGGCCAAGCCGCGCTGAAGCTCACCGAAAACGAAGATCCGCTCGCGGCCGGCCTCGAAATCTTCGCGCAGCCGCCCGGCAAGAAGCTCTCGCATCTCTCGCTCATGTCGGGGGGCGAACAGGCGCTCACCGCCACAGCGCTCATCTTCGCCGTGTTCCTCGCCAATCCCGCCCCGCTCTGCGTGCTCGACGAAGTCGACGCCCCACTTGATGACGCCAACGTCGATCGCTTCTGCCGCCTGCTCGACGAGATGCGCAAACTCACGACCACGCGCTTCATCTGCATCACCCACAATCCGGTAACGATGTCCCGCATGGACCGGCTCTACGGCGTCACGATGCCGGAACAGGGCGTCTCCCAATTGGTCAGCGTCGATCTCGGCCGCGCCCAGGCGATGGCCGCCGCCTAGTTTTCGGCCTCGCCGACCCAATTTGTGCTATTGCGCGCGTGACGATGACGAGCGGCGAGAGCCCCCCGCAGCCGGCCGCGCCCGGCGCGCGCCGTTTGAGCGCGATCCTCGCGCTCGACGTGGCGGGCTATTCGTCCCTCGCCGAACGCGATGAGGCGGAAGCGATTGCGCAGGTCGCGGCTGTGCGCATGCGCGTGGAGGATCTCGCGCACGCGCGCGGCGGACGCATCTTCAACACCGCGGGCGATGGCGTGCTTGCCGAATTTTCTTCGGCGCAGAGCGCAATCGAGACCGCCGCCCTCCTCATTGAAGCGCGCGATCTGCCGACGGTGCGCATCGGCGTGCATGTCGGCGAAGTCGCGGTCGCGGCGAATGGCGATCTCATGGGTCACGCCGTCAACGTCGCCGCGCGCCTTGAACAACAGGCCGACCGGGGCGCTGCGCTCGTCTCGCTCGATGCGCGCCGCATGGTGCGCGGCCCGCTCGCGCAGCGGCTTGAGCCCGCGGGCGATCGCCAGCTCAACAAGATGGACGGCGTCGTTGAATGCTATGTGCTGGCGCCCACGTCGCGTCCGATAGCGTTCGCGTTCGTGCCGCCGCCCCGGCGTGAGATCGTGCTCTGGCTTGCGGGCGCGGCTGTATTGTTTGCCTTCGTTTCGATGCTCTGGTCGATGGGCGTGATCGGCCCGAACCGCGAAGCGATGCTGCGCGCAGCGCTGAGCGACCCGCAGGCGATGCGCGCGATCACGAGCCAAGTCACCGCGCAGCTCGTCACCAACGGCGATGAGAGCCAGGAAACGATGGACGGCGCGCACGACGCGGTCGTCACGCTCGCAAACTCACCCGCAGAAGCAGACCGCGCGGCGTTTTCGTTCTTGCATGAAGGCGAAACGCAGCGCGCGGTGCGCGCGCTTGAAACCTTCGCCGAAGACCTCGCGCGGCGCGGCGCTTCCAGCGAAGCCGCCGCCGCCTATGCACGCGCGGGCGCGCTCGCGCTCTTCCATGATAAGCGCCGCGCCAATACCGATTTTCGCCGCGCCTACGCGCTCGATCGCGACAACGTCGATCGCTTCGCCGAGCTGATGGCTGGCGCCGTCGCCGCAGATGGCTACGCCGCGGGCTTCCGCATCGCCGATGAAGCGATTGCGGGCCGGCTTTCGCAATCACCCAAGATCGCCGCCGCCGCCCGCCTGCTCGCCTCCTCGCTCGCAGGCGACATCGGCCAGACCGGCCGGCAGAGCGCCTATCTCACGCGCGCCGCACGCGACATCGAAGCGCTCGACGATCCCTATCTCGATGCGCTCCTCCTGGTGATGCGCGGCTATCTCGCCCTCGGCGAACAGCGCCTCGGCGAAGCGCGCGCGCTCTATGAGGAAGGCCGCGTGGCGCTCGCGGCGCTGCCGGGCCATGAGCGCGACAGCCAGCAGGGCTGGCTCCTGACGCTCCTTGCGCAAGGCGATTTCGACAACGCCTGGCAGGACGGGCGCGCCTTCATCGCCGAGCGCGAACGCACCGGCGCGCCGCCGCAAACCACCATGATCCTACACACCTGCGCCGCCGGCGTGATGGCCGGCCATGCCGAAGCCGCCGAGGCGCTCTGCCGCGCCGGCGCGCAAGGCGCGATGGGCGGGCCAAACGAAGCTTATGGCCACATCGTGCTCGGCATGCAGGCGGCCGAGACCGGCGCGGTCAACGCGGCGCGCGCCGAACTCGATCTCGCGCGCAACTCGCCCTCGTATGACGCCGCGCCCCCGAACCAGTTTTACGCCGCGCGTCTCGCCGCGCAGATCGCCGCGCGCGAAGGCGACGCCGATGGCCTCGAGCGCGCCATCGCCCGCATCACCCAGGCCGTCGATAATTCTCCGCGCCTGCGGGAGCGCCGCCGCCTCTTCCTTGCCTCGCTTTACGGCGCCTACGGGGAATGGGCGCTCGATCTCAACCGCCGCCGCCAAGCCTGTGACGCGCTGCGCGAAGCCGCCAGCCTCTACCGTTCGCTCGGCGGCGCGCCAGGCGCGGCCCGAGCCGACAGCCACCGCCGCGCAGCCCGTTGCTAGCGCCGCGAAAGCCCGGGATTCGCGCGGAGCGCCGATTTGCCGGATTGGCGCGCGCGTCATCCTGTCACGCGCTTGAATTTACACGGGAAAAGCGCCCCTTCCCTCGCCTTGACCTAAAATCGGGGCGCCTCTACGTTCCGCCGCGCGCGCGACCGGGGGGCATAGCGTTTTCCGTGCGTGGGCAACGACCGTTCGATGGCTGATCAAAACAAGCCGCCAAAGGACGACGCGCTCTCGTCTCTGCGCCGCCAGGTTGGCGAAGCTCAGAAGCGGAACGCGCCGGCCTCGCCGTCGCCGCCGTCAAACGCCAGTTCGCTGGCGCTTCGATTTGGCGGGGAGTTTGGCGCGGCGATTTTGGTCGGGGCGCTGCTCGGGTACGGGGCGGATTACTTTCTCCACACGCAACCGTGGGGGCTCGTAATCGGCCTTTCGCTCGGCTTTGTGACCGGCGTCGTGAATGTGGTGCGCCTCGCTGGCGCCTATTCGCGGGCCAATCCGACGGATCCGAATGCGCCGTCCATCCCGGACGACGAGGACTGAGGGCCTTTACGGCGTGGCGAACGACCCGATCCACCAGTTCCACATCAACCCGATTCCGGGCCTGCCCCCGCTCGAGATTTTCGGCGTCGACGCGACGTTCACGAACGCGAGCCTGTTCATGGTCGCGGGCGTCGGCGCGGTCGCACTCTTTATGACTCAGGCGATGAAGCCCGCCGCTCTCGTGCCGGGCCGCATGCAGACGGTCGCCGAGACGGGCTACAGCTTCATCCAGAACATGGTGCGCGACAGCGCCGGCGAAGAAGGCGTCAAACGCTTCTTCCCGTTCGTGTTCACGCTCTTCCTGTTCATCTTCGCCTCGAACATGATCGGGATGTTCCCGTATTTCTTCACGCCGACGAGCCAGATCATCGTCACCGCCACGATGGCGTTGATGGTGTTCTTCACGGTCATCGTTGTCGGCGTCGCCAAGAACGGCGCGAAATTCCTCAAGATCTTCGTTCCCTCGGGCGTGCCCTGGTACATCCTCTGGTTCGTCGTTCTGATCGAAATCATCTCCTTCTTCTCGCGCCCGCTCAGCCACGCGGTTCGTCTCTGGGCGAACGTGCTCGCGGGTCACTTGGTGCTGAAAGTGTTCGCCGGCTTCATTCCGATGATGGCCGCGGCGGGCACGATCGGCGTCATCGGCGCGATCCTGCCGCTCGGCATGACGGTCGGCCTCTACGCGCTCGAGTTTCTGGTCGCGTTCCTGCAGGCCTACGTCTTCGCCATGCTCACCTGCGTCTATCTCAACGACGCGCTTCACCCGGGCCACTAAGCACCCGCTTCTGGCCCTCACTTTTCAAGTTTGATTGGAGAAAGTCACAATGGACGCTGAAGCCGCAAAATTCATCGGCGCTGGGATCGCCTGCATCGGCATGGGCGGCGCGGGGGTTGGCGTCGGCATCATCTTCGGCAACTTTCTGCAGGGCGCGCTGCGCAACCCGGCTGAAGCGCCCCGCCAGTTCGGCAACCTGATCTTCGGCTTCGCGGTGACCGAAGCGCTTGGCATCTTCTCGCTGCTGATCGCGCTCCTGCTGCTGTTCGCCCTCTAAGAAAGCCTCCGCTTCATGGCCGACGCGCCAACCGGAGCCGCTGACGCCGCCCATGCCGCTGCAGACGCAGCGCATGGGGGCGCGCACGAAGCGAGCTTCCCGCCTTTCGACGCGACCTTGTTCGCAAGCCAGCTCGTCTGGTTCGCGATCACGTTCGGCGTGCTCTACTTCGTGCTGTCGCGCTTCGTGCTGCCGAAGGTGCAGACCGTGCTCGACAACCGCGCGGCGACGCTGAAGGGCGATCTCGATGCGGCGGCCGCCGAAAGCGCCGCCGCGGAAGCTGCCCGCGTCGAGATGGAGCGCACGAGCGCAAGCGCGCGCGCAGAAGCACGCCGCATGATCGATGAAGAGCGCGCCGCCGCCAGCGCCGCGCTCGCCGCCGATCAGGCCAAGGCCGACGCAGAGCTCGCCGCCCAAGGCGCCGCCGCTGAAAAGCGCATCGCCGACACGCGCGGCAAAGCAATGGCCGATGTCAGCGCCCTCGCTGACGATCTGGCGCGCGATATCGTGCAACGCCTGACGCGCGGAGCCGCGGCATGAACATCGAGTTCGACGCAACATTTTGGGCGTTCATCGCGCTGCTGATCTTCGTCGGCGGGATGCTCTATCTCAAAGTGCCCGCGATGCTCGCCAGCGCGCTCGATCAGCGCTCGCAGGAGATCGCCAAGGAACTCGCAGAAGCGCGGCGCCTTCGCGAAGAAGCCGAGCGCCTCAAGGCCGATTACCTCGCGCGCAAGACAGCCGCTGAAGCCGAGGCGAAGGACATCATCGCCCACGCGCGCGACCAGGCGAAAGTCGTCGCCGAAGAAGCGCGCAAGAACGCCGCTGAATCGATCGCGCGCCGCAAGGCCCAGGCCGAGCAGCGCATCGCCCAAGCCGAAGCCGCGGCCGCCGCCGATGTGCGCGCCGCCGCCGCTGACGCCGCCGTCGCCGCCGCCGAGAAAATGCTCCGCGCGCAAATCACGCCCGCCTCGCAGGCGCAACTCGTCGAAGCCGGCGTCGCCGACCTCAAGGCGAAGTTCCGCTAGTCGTTAAAGGTCGAATGCGTCGAGCACAGCGTTCGCATGGGCGCTCGCTGAAGCGTGTTCGCGCCAACCCTCCAGCAAAGCGCGATACGTCGTCCAGCTGAATGCAACTTCGTCGCCATCGACTGCGACCGCGAACGCTTCCGTTTCGGCGCGGTGTCGCGCGATGTCCTCTGGCGGCACTCGCTTGCCATTCGCCCACGTAACCGGCTCGGCAAACACGTAGAGCAGCCGCGCGATGCGTCCTTCCCGCGCCGCCTCACTGCGCAGACCAAATGCGTGTTTCACAAGCTGCGTTGCGTCGAGGTGCTGGAAGGCATGCGGCTCATCCCGCAACCGGTCACGCATCGCGCAATAGCGCTCCATGCGCTCGCCCCACACCGGACGCCAATACGCCTCGGAGAGTTTCGGCGCGCCATGCCAGCGAAACGGCTCGTAGCGCTTCGATTCCACGCCAATAACTTCAGCGTCCGTATCTACGCGCACATCTAGGCACGGATGGCGCCCGCCGCTCCACGCGAAGCGCACGATCGCCTCGCACGTCACTGAACGCACACCCCAAGCTCGCTGATCTGATCCGCCCGGCAAACGCGGAAGCGCGGCGGGTTCCTCGATAAAGAAGCCCCACACATTGGCAGCTAGCGCCGCGGACGATTCCGGGCTCGCGAACTTACCGCTCGCGATCTCGTTGCCCGGCGCCGCATCGTAACACGCTCGTATCCGCGCGGCCGGCAGGTGCGGCAGCAGCGGAAAGAGCGGGTCGCTCATTCCGCCGCTTTCTTCACAGCGGCTTCTGCATCCGCGCGCCAGCGGAGCTTCGGTTGGCGCGCGGCGCGCGTTTCGTCCAAGCGCCGCGAGGGCGCGAACTTGGGCGCGGCTTTGAAGAACGCCGCGTCCCCGCTCCGCGCACGCTCGGCGAGCGCGATCATCGCGTCGCAGAAGCGATCTATCTCGCGCTTCGATTCCGTTTCCGTCGGCTCGATCAGCATCGCGCCGTGAACGACGAGCGGGAAATACGTCGTCATCGGGTGGAAGCCCTCATCGATCAGCGCCTTGGCGATGTCGATCGTCTCCACGCCGTGCGCCTTGATGGACGTATCGTCGAGCAGCGCCTCGTGCATGCACGGGCCATCGCCGAACGGCGCAGAGAAGTGCGGCTTGAGGCGCGCGCGAATGTAGTTCGCGTTCAGCACCGCATCTTCCGCGACTTGCCGCAGCCCATCGCTGCCGTGCGAGAGCATGTACGTCATCGCGCGCGTGAACATGCCCATCTGGCCGTGGAAGGCGCAGAGCCGCCCCACCGCGCCCGCCCGGCGATGTTCTTCCATCGCGCGCCCATCGCCCTTCTTCACGATCAGCGGCGGCGGCGCATACGCCGCGAGCGCTTCGGAAAGCACCGTCGGCCCCGCGCCCGGCCCGCCGCCGCCATGCGGCGTCGAGAACGTCTTGTGCAGGTTGATGTGCATCGCATCGACGCCGAGATCGCCCGGCCGCACGCGCCCGACGATCGCGTTGAAGTTCGCGCCGTCGCAATAGAAATACCCGCCCGCGCCATGCACGAGATCGGCGATCTTCTTCACGTCGCCTTCAAAGAGCCCAAGCGTGTTCGGGTTCGTCAGCATCACCGCCGCGACATCCGGCCCGAGCTTGGCTTCGAGCGCCGCGAGATCGACGCGCCCCTGCGCGTTGCCCGGCACTTCATCGACCGTGAAGCCGCACTGCACCGCCGTCGCCGGATTGGTGCCATGCGCGCTTTCGGGCACGAGCACGCGCGTGCGCACAGCGCCCTCGCCGCGCGCTTCGAGCGCGGCCTTGATCGCGAGCATGCCGCAGAACTCGCCATGCGCGCCCGCCTTCGGCGAGAGCGCAACAGCCGGAAGCCCCGTCAGCTCAAGCAGCCAATGCGCGAGATCGTCCATTAGCTCGAGTGCGCCCTGCGTCATGCTCTCAGGCTGCAGCGGATGGAGATCGGCAAAGCCTTCGAACCGCGCCGCGCGTTCGTTGAGCCGCGGATTGTGCTTCATCGTGCACGAGCCGAGCGGGAAGAGCCCCAGATCGATCGCGTAATTGCGTTGCGACAGCCGCGTGTAGTGCCGCACGGTTTCCGGCTCCGAGAGACCCGGCAGCGCGGGCGCATTTCTGCGCTTCAATCCGCCCAGCCGATCCTTGCCGCCCTTCGGCG
>CAZMCA010000126.1:0-9714 GCA_964564595.1 uncultured Caulobacteraceae bacterium | reverse complement strand
ACGCCGCGCGGCGCGCTCGTGCGTGATGCGAAGGCGTGGGCCGATTATCTGACGGAATCGCTGCGGCTCTTCCCAGAAGCGGAAACGATGATGGCGAGCCACGGCTGGCCGCGCTGGGGCCGCGCGGTGATCGCCGATTACGTCGCCACGCATCGCGATGCGTACAAATATCTGCACGATCAAACCGTGCGCCTGATGAACCAAGGCTACACCGGCGCGGAAATCGCGGAGCGCATTGCGTTGCCCGAAGCGCTCAATCAGCGCTGGTTCAATCGCGGTTATTACGGAACGATGCGCCATAATTCGCGCGCCGTGTATCAGCGCTACATGGGCTGGTACGATGGCGTTCCCGCGCATCTCAATGGCCTGCCGCCCGAAGACGCAGCGCGCAATTACGTGCGCATGATGGGGGGCGCGCGCCGCGTGCTGAGTGAAGGCCAACGCGCCAACGCCGCGGGCGAATATCGCTGGGCCGCTGAAGTGCTCGATAGGCTCGTGTTCGCCGAGCCAACCAACGAAGCCGCCAAGCAAGCGCTCGCGGAGGCGTACACGCAGCTTGCATACCAGTCCGAGAGCGCGATCTGGCGCAATATCTACCTCGCGGGCGCGTCTGAATTGCGCAGCGGCGTGCGTCCAAGCGCCGTCACGCAACAAGCGGCCGATTACGTCGCCAACACGCCCACGGGGCAGTTCTTCGATCTACTCGCCGTGCGCCTCGATCCCGAGCGCGCGGCGGGCCGCATGCTGCGGCTCAACTTCGTGTTCCCGGATCGGAACGAGCGCGTCGCCGTGCAGGTGCGCAACTCCGTGCTGATCCACGAGGAGGGCGTCTTGCTGCCAGATGCTGACGCAACCGTGACGCTGCCGCGCGCCGCTCTGCTCGCGGCGATGGCGGGCGGCGGCGCAGGCCAAGCGGCGTCCGCTGCGCGGATCGAAGGAAATCCCGCGGCAGTGGCGCAACTCTTTGGGCTCTTCACGCCGCCCGCGCCGGATTTCCCAATTGTCACGCCGTAGCGGGGATCGCGCGCGCGCGAATCGCCGCTAGGATCGCGGCCATGCCCACGCTCTCTGGCCCGCGTAGAAAAGCGCCCGCGCCTAAACCGCCCGTTGCGAAAAGCGCGCCGCCGCTCGTCGCGCTCGAAGGCGCGGCCGCTGCGATGCGCGTCGCGGGTGCGGCGATTTCCGCGCAGCCGGACGGGTCTTTGTGGCTCGCCGCGTCGCAAACGCTGATCGTGTCGGACCTGCACCTTGAGAAAGGCACGTCCTACGCGCGCTCGGGCCAATTGCTGCCGCCCTACGATACGCGCACCACGCTGAAGCGTCTTGCCGCCGCGATGAAGCGGCTGAAGCCCGCGCGCGTCGTGTCGCTCGGCGATAGCTTCCACGATCTCGGCGGCCCGCGCCGGATGGACGATGCCGATCGCGCCAGCCTGCGCATGCTCGTCGACGCCGTGGATTGGGTGTGGATCGAAGGCAACCACGACCCGGAAATTCCAGACACACTTGGCGGCGCCGTCGCCGAAGAGATCGTGGTCGATGGCCTCACGCTCCGGCACGAGCCGCGCAACGAAGCGTGCGATGGCGAGGTCGCGGGGCACTTGCATCCCTGCGCTAAAGTCGCCGCGCATGGCCGCAGCGTGCGCGCGCGGTGTTTTGCGACCGATGGCCTGCGTCTCGTGATGCCCGCCTATGGCGCGTACACGGGCGGCCTCAATCTGTGCGACGTCGCGTTCGCGCCGATCTTCCCGCAAGGCGCGCTCGCGCTGATGATCGGCCGCGCCCGCGTGCTGCCAGCGCCGTTCGAGCGGTTGATCGGCGACTAGGCCCGGCGCTTGAAGGCAAACGCCGCAAGCCACCCCGCGCTCAACGCCATCGCCACGACAATAAGCCCGTAGAGAAACGGCTGCGTCGTCGCGACCATGTGGATCTGCCGCTCCACGCCGGCACGCGACACGGCCACGGGGCTCCGCTGCGAGGAGATCAGCCGCCCGTTCCGGAAGAGGTAGACGTCCGCCACGTAGTCGCCGAGCGGCGCGTTCGCGGGGATGCGGATTTGCGCACGGAAGAGGCGGTTCTCGCTTAACATCGCAAGCCCGCGCGGATTTTCGATGTAGAGCCCCGCGCGCGTGCGCAGGCGCACCAGTGCTTCGCGATAATCGCTCGGGTCCGCATCGCCGGGCGTTGCGCCCGCAAGCTGTGCGCTCGCAGCGGGATCGAGCTGCAACGACCAGATCGCTTGCGGGCTCGCGATGGCGCGCAGCGGGCGCGCGCTCATTACGGCGTGAAAGCCCGGCGCTTCGGAAAACTCCACGGGCGTTCCGTTGACCCAGAGCCCGAGGAAGCGGCGCTTGCGCATCACGCTCGCCGGCTGGTTCGGCCCGCGCACCGCAACGACTACGTCGCCGCGCCCGCGCCGGTCGGGGTTGACGCCGAACACCGTGATCGAGAACCCGCGATAGTCCGACGTTACCGCGATCTCGTCTTCCGTCACCGCCGCAGGCAAGTCCTCCGTCGGCGCTTGCGCAAATGCCGCGGGTGCAAAAAGAAGCGCGAGCGCTAAGAGCAGGGCCCGCATCATCGCCCCGTTCCCAGCACGAACAACTCGTCCGGCCGCAGCACGAGGTCGAGCACGAATTTGAGGCTCGAAAGCACCAGGAGCCCGCCGAGCAGCGCGCGCAATTGCTCCGCGCGCAGCCGCGCGCCCACGCGTGAGCCGAACTGCGCGCCCACGACGCCGCCCAGCATCAAAAGCGCCGAGAGCGCGATATCGACGGTCTGCGTCACGCTCGATTGCAGAATTACGACGAGCGTCGAAACGATCAGCACCTGAAAGAGCGACGTGCCGATCACCACGTTCGTCGGCATGCGCAGCAGGTAGATCATGGCGGGTACGAGGATGAAGCCGCCGCCCACGCCCATGATCGCCGCTAGCGCGCCAATCATCGCGCCAAGCACGAGCGGGGGAATCACGCTGATGTAGAGCCCGGAGCGAGGGAAGCGCATCCGGAGCGGCAGCACATGCGCGATCGCGCGCGCGCCGGCCGTCACAGGCGAGCGCCCGGCCATCCGCTTGCCGCGCAACGCAGCGACGCTCTCCATCAGCATCAGCCCGCCGATCGTGGCGAGGAACACGACGTAGAGCAGCATGATCACGACATCGAGCTGCCCGACGCCAAGCAAATGCGAGAACAGCGAAACGCCGAACACGCTGCCGACGACGCCGCCGGTCGATAACAGCAGGCCCATCCGCCAATCGACGTTGCGGCGCGCGATCTGCGGCAAGAGCCCGGAGAAGGATGTGGAGGCGATCTGGCTTGCGCCCGTCGCCACCGCAACGGGGGCGGGCACGCCCACGAAGATCAGCGCCGGCGTCATGATGAAGCCGCCGCCGACGCCCACAAGGCCGGACACAAACCCGACCGCTCCGCTCACCAGGATGATGAGCAGCGCGTTCACGGGCATTTCCGCGATCGGCAGGTAAATCGACATCATGTCCGAGTTCAGACACGGCGCTTGAGCCGCGTGTCCCCGGTGTTGTTATGCGAAAGCGCGCCGCCGAGGGCAACGCGCTCCAGCGGGAGTTACGTCGCCGGTGCGCGCGGTGCGCCTGCGGCCCACGGACGCGGGCCAAACTCGCCGTTCGCACGGGCGCTTGCGGCGCGCGGGCGGAAGGCGCCAGCGCGGGCGCGGGCCTGTTCCACCTGGATCGGCTGCAACGAGGCTTCGAGCGCGTTGGCGCGCGCGCCAGCGTCCTCATCGCCCTGGCGGGCCGCAACCAGATACCAGAACAGCGCTTCGGACGGGTTGGCCCCCACGCCGCGGCCCTGTTGGTAGAGGACGCCAAGGTTGAACTGGCTGTCGGCGACGCCGAGCTCTGCCGCTTGGCGGAACCAGCGGAAGGCCGCCGCTTCATCGAGCGGGGCGCCTTCGCCGCGCGCGAAGTAGACGCCGAGGTCGTGCATCGCGCGGCGGTTGCCCGCGGCGGCGGCGCGTTCGGTCCAGGCGCGGGCCTGGGTGAGATCGGCCTGCACGCCCTCACCGCGCTCATAGAGCTTGGCGAGGCGATACTGCGCCATCGCGAGACCTTGGTTGGCCGATTGGCGGAGCAGCGTGACGCCATCAGGCGCACGACCGGCGGCGAGGCGCTGCAGCGCAAGTTCGTATTGCGCGACCGCGTCGCCGCGGGCGGCGGCGTTTTCGAGCGAGACAGCGCGCGGCGGGAGTGGGGCGGCGACTGTGGTGGCTTGTGCGGCGGCGCCCGTGGTGGGGCGCGGCGTGTTGCTCGCCATCGGCGTTGCGGCCGCGGGCGCGGCCGGTGCAGCAGCAGCGTGCGGCGAAGGATCGGTCGTCACCGGTGCGCCGGCCGCGGTGGGATCTGCGCCATGCGCGTCGGTTGTCGCGAGCGGATCGACCACGTTCGGGTCGGTCGTCGTCGCCAGCGGATCGGGCACGACATGCGTGGGCTCAAGCGCTTGCGGTTCCTGCGGCGGCTGCGCCGGCGCGGCGGTTTGGCCGTCGCGCTGGTTGTTCAGCACGTAGGCGCCGCCCGCGACCATGAGTGCGATCGCGCCGGCCGCGCCCCAGAGCACGACGCGGCTCGAGCCGCGCAGGCTGTAGGCGGCGGGCGGCGTGTGATCGCGCGGCGCTGCTTCAGCTTTGGCTTTGCTCTTCGGTTCCTTCTTGCCCTTTACCGGCGTCGCGGCCGCCTGAGCGGCGCTGCGGGCTTTCGAGAGATAATCGTTCTTGGCGGGCGCGGCGGCGTCGCCCGCGTCATCGTCGAACAGCGCTTCGTCTTCGAGCGTGTGCGTGCTCGCGGTGGTTTCGGTGACCACCGCGTCGTCTTCCGGCGTCCAGAACGGATCGTCTTCTTCCGAAGGCGGCGCTGCGGCGACAGCTTCGTCTTCAACGTCGAGGAATGCATCGGCGTCGTCGAGATCGTCGAACGCGGGCGGCGGCGCAGGCTCGGCGGCCGGGGGCGCTGCGTGTTGCAGCGGCGGAAGCGGGCCGGCGCGCACCGGCGCTTGTTCGGGCGGCGGCGCGAACGAGGCGACCGGTTCGTCGTCGTTCAGGTCGTAGAAGTCGTCATCGTCCGCGAGCGCGATCGGCGGGGGCACAGGCGCGCTGTGCGCGGGCGGCGGCGGCTCCGGCTCATCGTCGAGCTTTTCGCCAAACAGCGCCGCGCCATGCAGCGCGGTCTGCGCCGCCGGCGCATCTTCCGAGCGGCGCGATGGCGTCGGGATATCGTCGTCGGCTTCGTTGTCTTCGAGCGCCTGTAGGCGGGAAGCGACCGTCGACATCGCGCGCGCCACCGGCGTCACGGCCTCGACCGATTGGGTCTCGACTTCGTTGAGGCGGTGCATCAGGCCGCTGATCGCATCGGCGATCCGCGCGCTGGAACGCTCTTCGCTGTCAAGCACGCGCTCGCCGAGTTCGCGGGCGAGGTGATCTTGGCGCTGGTTGAAGCGCTCGGCCATGCGCGCGACTTGCTCGCCCACCTGTTCGATCGCTTGCGCGCTGCGACCTTCGACCGTCGCGAACCGCTCTTCCAAGCGCTCGCTGAGGCGGCCGACTTCAAGGCCCATACGGTCGAATGCGGCGGCTTCGCGGCGCTCGATCTCTTCGAAGCGTCCTTCGAGCGCGCGGGCGAGGCGGGAAACCTCTTCGCGCACGGCGCTCGCGCCAACTTCGCCCGGCTGCGTGGTTTCGACAGCGCGGAGCCGGCGATCGACCGTTTCCGACATCCGCTTGATCTCGACCGAGATGGCTTCGATCGTTTGCGCTTGGCGGCGCTCGGCGGCGGCGAGGCGGCGGTTTACATCCGCCAGCGCGCCTTCGAGGCTATCGACGTGCTCGGCTTCGACCGCGCCTTCACGTGCGAACGCCGCGCGCTCGACGAGTTCGGCGCGAAGTTCTTGCACCATCGCTTCGGTGCGCTGCGCTTCTTCGTTGATGCGGCTTTCGAGCAGCGTGCGCACGGCTTCGGTTTCGGCCGCGACATCCGGGCCGGCGCCTTGTGCAGCGGTGCGCGCATCGATGCCGGCGACGGTGGCTTCCAGCGTGCGGATCGCTTGGTTGGCGGTCGATTCCGTTTCCGCAATGCGCTCTGCGAGACGCTGGAGGCTTGCTTCCAGTTCGCTCGTTTGCGCGGCGCCGTTGTGCGCTTCGAGGCGGCTCGCGATCTCGTCGATGCGTGCGTTCAGCGCATCGCCGGGGACGGTCGCTTCCAGGCGCGCAATGCGCTCGGAGATCTCGGTATCGACTTGGCCGGAGCTGTCTTCCAGGCGCGAGAGGCGATGCAGGATCGCCGGGTCCGTGACGTTTTGCGTTTCCTCGATGCGCGTCAGGCGCGCGGCGACTTCCGGGTGGATCGCGCCCGCTTCGCGCTCAAGCCGCTCGAGCCGGTGCTCGAGCGCGGCTTGCATCGCTTGCACGGGCGACAGATCGACCGCGCCGCCGCCGTTGTTGTTTTCTTCGACGAGCTTCAGCCGCGCCGAGAGGCCGAGCTGTGCATTCCGCAGGTCGGCGATCGCCGCGCCGGCCGCTTGCCGTAGGCCCGCCGTGCTTTCGCGCGCGCCTTGCTCGGCGCGCTCAAGGCGCTGCGCCAGCGCCGATTGCGCGGCGCGGATTTCGTTGGCCGCTTCTTCGACCGCGAGGCGCGCATGCGTCTCTGCGCCCGCGACACGCTCGGAGAGCCCGTCATAAGCGCGGCGGAATTCGTTCTCGCCGCGCGTGACGCGGTCGGCGAGTGTTTCGTGCGACTTGCGGAGGTTGGTTTCCGCTTCGGCCGTGCGGCGCGCGAAGTTCTCGTGCAGCGCGCGGATCTGGTCGATCGCTTCGCTGGTGTTTTGCGCGGCTTCGCGGGCGGCGGCTTCGGCGGCTGCCCGCGCTTCGGCAAGACCGGAGCCGACGAGATATTTGGTGTCCGCGTCGACTTCCTCGATGCGCTGGGAAAGCTCCAGCGTGCGCTGATCGAGGTCGCGCGCCACGGCGTGAGCGGTGCGCTCGGCGTTGCGCGCCGTTTCTTCGATGGCGCTGACCTGGCGGCCAAGCTCATCGCGCGCGTTGGAAATCTCGTGCGTGGCGACATCGAGCGCTTCACGCGATTGACGCGCTTCGGTTTCAGCGTCGTTTAGCCGGCCGGACAAGATTTCTCCGGCGGCGCGGAAGTGATCGAGCGCTTCGGAGACCCGGTCGGCGCTTTCACGCGCGACGATCTCCACATCGTCCACGCGCCCGGCAAGGCCGAGCACCGAGCGGTCGATTGTGGAGACGGCGCGGTCAAGACCAGTGACGGCGAGTTGCGTGCGGCGCTCGATGGCGTCGACGCGCTGATTGGTGCGGGCAGGGTCGGCGTTGCGCGTCATGTCGGTCGGCGCGGTCAGCAGCCAATCGTCCATGTCGTCGAGCGATTGCGAAGAAACAACGCGCGTCGCGCGCGGGCGCAGTTGCTGCTGCGAGCGCGGCGGCGGGCCGCCTTCGTTCTGCGCGCCTTCCTGATTGAGCAGCGCCTGATTGAGATATTCGCCAAGGCTCATGCCCTGGCGCGCAGCTGCTTCACGCACCGCTTCGCGCACCTTCGGGTCGATGCCCTTAACGCTCCAGGATTGTGCGCTCATCTCGCCCTCTCGGTACGAACCGCACGACACGATCCGTACACCGCCCCAATCGCGCGCGCAGAATCACGCCGCAATGACAGTGTGGAGGAGACTCTTTCCGGTGTTAATGACGCGTAAAATGGTGAACGCGTTCGCAATCTAATGCGTGCGTTGTGACGTTGCGCTTTGCAAACGATCCGCGCGTTACGGCGCAGCGTCCGTTGCGGGTCCGATTTCAACGATGCCGTCGTAACGCAAAGTCGCGCCCACGAGCGGAATGTCTTCGAACGGGCGCAGCTTGACGCGCACGCCGGGCCGCGTGCTCGCTTCCGCGCGCAGCGAAATTGTTTCGGCATCGGGAAGACGCGCGCCCAGCGGGCGCCAAGTGAAGCCAGTGAGGCCAACCGGGGTGCGCGACGCATCGGGCGCGGCGAGCGCAACAATCCTGTGGTCAGTTGGCGCCGCGCCTGGGGATTGCCCCGTCAGCGCCGCCTCGTAGCCGGCCGCGCGCGCTTCGCCCTCGCTTTGAGCGTCCTCCGGCGTCCGATCGCCAGCCGGCGCGCCGGGGCCGAGGGCCGTGAAACGCGCCCGCCCGCCATCTGCCGTGAGCTGGCGGGCCAGGGGGCCAAGCCGGCCGGCCATGCTTTCCTCTGCGGCAAGCAGTACGAGGCCGCCCTGCGCTGCCGCCAAGCAGCCGAGCGCGCCTGCGCCCGCGGCCGCCTCATCGCCCAGCCCATCGATCAGGATCACGCTCGTCTCGGCGCCGGCGAACAGCGCCTCCGCCCCCTCGATCGGCGCGCAGGCGATCTTCGGCCCAGACTGGGTCGCGCGTAGCAGCGGCGCAGAGGCCGCCAAGAAGAGGCCAAGCAAAATCGCGGCTGCGAGAGACGAGGCCCTCACGCGCCCGTGTCCCGGAGAGGGTGCGAAAAGTCGCACATCGATGTTGACGCCCGCGTCACCTTATGCAGAAACTGAAGCTACAGCTTTATACCGGGGAGGGGTTAGCCCCCATGGCGAAGACCGATCGCACTTATTCCATCTCTGAACTCGCGCGTGAATTCGGCTGCACAGCTCGCGCGCTGCGGTTCTACGAAGACAAAGGGCTCCTCAGCCCGCGCCGTGACGGCCTCACGCGGGTCTATTTCGCGCGCGACCGCGCCCGCCTCACGCTTATCCTTCGCGGAAAGCGGGTTGGCCTGTCTTTGCTCGATATCAAAGAGATCCTCGATCTCTACGGCAGCGACGACAAAAACATCGCGCAGAACGCTGTCGCGCTGAAGAAGTTCAAGAGCCGCATCGTGGCGCTTGAGGCGCAGCGCGAAGACATCGATCAGGCCATCGAAATGCTGCGTGACGGGATCACGCGCATGGAAGCGGCCAACATCTCCGTCGATGCAGCGCCGGCCACGCCGTCGCGCGGCGCCAAGGCCAAGCGCCTCGAAGACGCGCATTGATAGATTGCGGGCTTCACGCCTAAGAGGGGCTCCGTAAGGAGCCCCTTTTCATTTGGGGCCGGGAGGTTCCGATGCCGGTCTACGCCGCGCCCCTGCGCGAATACAGCTTCCTGCTGCGCGACTTTCTCCAGATTGACCGGTACGCGAACCTGCCGGGCTTTGCCGATGCGCCGATGGACGTCGTCGATCAGATTTTGGAGGAGGGCGCGAAGTTCTGCGAAGGCGTGCTCCAGCCGCTGAACGTCGTTGGTGACCGCGAAGGCTGCACGCGCCATCCCGACGGTTCGGTAACGACGCCGACCGGATTCAAAGACGCGTACAAGCAGATGGTCGAAGGCGGGTGGCCTTCGCTTGCATCCGATCCGAACTATGGCGGCCAGGGCCTGCCGCGCATCGTCAATCTCGCGTTCAACGAGATGGTGTCGAGCGCGAACATGGCGTTCGGCATGTATCCGGGCCTCAGCCACGGCGCGTACGAAGCGATCCTCCATCACGGCTCGCAAGAGCTGAAAGACACGTATCTGCCGAACATGGTGACGGGCGCTTGGACCGGCACGATGAACCTCACCGAGCCGCATTGCGGCACCGATCTTGGTTTGCTGCGCACCAAAGCCGTGCCGCAAGCTGACGGCAGCTACCGGATCAGCGGGCAGAAGATTTTCATT
>CAZMCA010000125.1:0-9734 GCA_964564595.1 uncultured Caulobacteraceae bacterium | reverse complement strand
CTCGTTCAACGTCAAAGGCGGGCGCTGCGAAGCGTGCCAGGGCGATGGCGTCATCAAGATCGAGATGCACTTCCTGCCGGACGTCTACGTCACGTGCGATGTGTGCAAGGGCAACCGCTACAACCGCGAAACACTCGAAGTGCTCTTTAAGGGAAAATCGATCGCGGACGTGCTGGATATGACGGTCGAAGAGGCGGCGACGCTCTTCAACGCCGTGCCCGCGATCCGGGACAAGATGGAAACGCTGAAGCGGGTCGGTCTTGGGTACGTCCACGTCGGCCAGCAAGCGACGACGCTTTCGGGCGGCGAAGCGCAGCGCGTGAAGCTCTCGAAAGAACTCTCACGCCGCGCGACGGGGCGCACGCTCTACATCCTCGATGAACCGACGACGGGTCTCCATTTCGAAGACGTCCGCAAGCTTCTCGAAGTGCTCCATGAACTCGCGGACGCGGGCAACACCGTCGTCGTGATCGAGCACAACCTCGATGTCGTGAAGACTGCGGATTGGATCATCGATCTTGGCCCCGAGGGCGGCGATGGCGGCGGCAAGATCGTCGCGGCCGGCACGCCAGAAGATGTGGCGAAGGTCAAGGAAAGCTGGACGGGCCGCTACCTCGCCGAAACGCTGAAGCGGCACGCACAGCGCCAGAAGACCGGCGCCACGCTCAAGGTCGCCGCCGCGAACGCCGCACCGGCGCCGAAGGCGAGCGCCAAGAATGGCGCAGCGAAAAAGAAACGCGCGAGCGCTTAACGCAGCACCCCGCGGCGGGCGAGCCAGAACGCGTAACCGAGGAACGCGAGCGATACGGCGACGATCGCGGCGGAGAACACCGGGTCGCTCTGCGGCGGCGGATCGATGAAGCAGAGCGCAAACGAGAGCGCGGCGCCAAGGAGCGACAGCACGAGCGCGGGCACGGCGCGCTTGTTGCGTAGCAGCACGAGCACGCCGCCGATCAGCCCGCCCCATGTGCCAAGGCCCCAGCCGAGATAGGCGTACCAAGGCGCGTTCAGGAAATAGGTCAGCATGTCCGGCGGGAACATGTCGAGGTACGGCCGGAAGCGCGTGATCGTGGCGGTGAAGTCCCACGCGCCGACGGCGCCCCAGAGCGTCAGCAGCACGCCCACGACCCAAACATGCCAGGGCGTCTTCGCCGCATCGCTCATCGCGTTCTCCCGCGCAAATTTGTGATGACGCTGTAACCGGCGCCGACTCTATAGCGTACTCCCACGCTATGCCCGATTTCACGCTCCACCGCATCACAGCGCAAACCACCGCCCTGCTCGCGCGCGTCGCGGAGGACGTGTTCGACGATGCGATCGATCCTGCGCACGTCGCCGCCTATGTCGCCGCCGGCGATCATGCGCTCTACGTCGCGGTGCGCGATGGCGTGGTCATTGGCCAGGCGCGCGCCGTGCTGCACCGCCAGCCCGATAGCGGCGCCGACATCTACATCGACAATCTCGGCGTCGCGCCCGAAGCCAAACGCCAGGGCGTCGCCACCGCGCTCGTCGATGCGCTGGTCGCGTGGGGCAAAGCTGCCACGCCCTGCCGCTCCCTTTGGGTCGCGACTGAGTTGGACAACGAGGAAGCCAACGGCTTCTACGCCGCGCACGGCTTCACGCTGGCGTCGATGGCGTATTATTCGAAGGACTTCGAGTAGCGCACGAGCGAGTGCGCGGCTACCGCCCCACTTTCAACCGGCCTGCGCGGGCGCCAGTCTAAGGCGCATGTTCAGACCCACGTTGCGCGCGGCGTTTGCCGCGATGTGTGTGCTGCTCGCTGGCGCGGCGGCGCGTGCACAGACCGATGACATCACACAACACTACCGCGCTTATCGGGCGGCGCTTGAGCGCAACGACCTCCCCGCCGCAGCGCGCGAGGCGCAAGCCGCGCTCGCCGCATCCGAAGCACGTGACGGCGATGGGGGCGTGACGGCCGTGTTGGCGTTCAACCTCGCGCAGACGCGGCTCGATGCCGGCGAGGGCGCGCAAGCCGTTGGCCCCGCACAAAGAGCGCTCGCGCTGGCGCAGACGCAAACCGGCGGGACGCGCGTCGATCCGCTGGCGGCGCAAATTCTGCTCGGCCGCGCGCAACTTGCGGCGAACGAAAGCGGCGCGCGTGACCGCCTCCGCGCCGCACTCGATCAAGCCGCGCCGCTGCCCGCTTATCAGACGTATGCGTTCGACGCCGCGCGCGATCTCGCGCGCGCGACGCAAGCCCAAGACGCCCGGCAGGCGATCGCAATTTGGGACATCGCGTTGCAGATCGCGATTGCGCGGGACTCACCGTTGTGGCGCGCGCAGGCGCTCATCGGCCGCGGCGATGCGCTGATCGACCTCGAAATCAACGACTTCAGGCGCCGCCTGTCCGGCAACGCGCCGCCACGCGCGAACGACGCTGCGTGGAACACATTTGCGGAGGCGCGCGCGCTGCTCGAACCGCATGTGCGCGCCGCGCCGAATGACGGCCGCACCACGAACGCCCAACTGCTCTACGCGCAATCGCTCGCCTATCTCGGCGTCGTCCGGGCGATGCGCTATGCGGCGAACGGGGACAACCGCGCGATACACAGCCTGACGATCGACAACATGCCCGAGGACGGCGCGCCGCCATGCGCGTTCCGGATGCGGTTCACGCCGGAGCCGGATTACCCAGCCGGCGCGTTGATGCGTTTTGGCGTTGGCGGCGTTGGGGTTCGCATGCGCACGGACGAAACGGGGCAAGTGGTGGAGGCGGCCGTGCTCGCGTCCGTCGGCGGCGCAATCTTCACCGAGGCCGTCAACGCCGTCGCGCCGCAATGGCGGGCGGAGTTCGAACAAAGCAACGCGCCCTGCAGCCGCAGCGTTGTCGTCTACGTGCCCGGCGCCTTCATGATGAGCGAATAGAAGCGACGCACGTACGGCGCCTCTCCTCTTCAACTCTGTTTTCCGCGCAGCTACGCTCCGGTCCAGGAGAGCGAAATGCGCGCGAAGATTTGGACGGCGGCCGCCGTCCTTTTGCTGTTTGCCGGAACCGTGCAAGCGCAGCCCAATGTGGTGGTGCAGCATTACCGTGCTTATCTCGCGGCCTTAGAGAGCAACGATCTTGCCGGCGCCGAGCGAGAGGCCGCCGCCGCCCTCGCCGCGTCGGAAGCACGCGATGGCGACGGCGGATCGACCGCTGTGCTCGCGCTCAATCTCGCGGAAGTGCGCCTCGATATCGGCAACGGCGCAGGCGCGGTGCAACCGGCGGCGCGCGCCGCAGGGCTCGCGCAATCCAATGCCGACGCACGGGTCGATCCGCTGGTCGCGCGCTTGCTCCTGGCGCGCGCGGAAGTCGCGGCGAACGCCACTGGCGCGCCGATCCGCCTGCGCGCGGTCTTGGACGAGGCGCTGGCGCGCGGCGGGCATGAAGATCGCGCCTTCCTGGGCGCGCGCGACCTTGCGATCGCGCTTCGTCCCGCCGGCGCGCAGCAGGCGCTCGATGCGTGGCAATTGGCCGAGCGCTTCACACGCGACAACGCCTCCTGGCGCGCCGAAGCGCTCATCGGCCAAGGCGAAGCGCTGATCGAACTGACGGATCTTCGGCCCTACCGCACGGCCGACACGCGCATGGAAGCGCGCAGCGATACGCGTGCGCATACGGCGTTCGCGCAAGCGCGCGATCTGTTAGCGCCCTACGTGCTGCAGACACCGCACGAAGTGGGCGTGATCACACCGGCCCAGGCCTATTACGCGCGCACCCTGGCCTACATGGGCATTTTGCGCGCTTTGCAGGTGACCGCCGATCGCGAGTATGAACGCATCGGCGGCATGGTCATCGACCGCGATCCCAACGATGGGCTCGCGCCATGTGACTACAATATCCGCCACCACCCCAACCCGCGTTATCCCAGCGACGCACTCGCGCGATGGGGTGTGGCTGGCGTGACTGTCCGTATGATGACCAACGGCGCCGGGCAGCTCGTTGAATCGCGGGCAGTGTCGAGCGTGGGCGGGCCGAGCTTCTCGGAGGCGGTCAACGCTGTCGCGCCGCGATGGACGATCGAGCTGCGGGGCGATCAGAACTGCTCGCGGAGCGTGGTCATGTATATGCCGGTGATGTTCGCCTACGAGTAGCCGATAGGCCAAAGGTTTCCCCCATGACTGCGCCGCGCTAGCGTGCCGGCATGAGGGGATTGCTGATTGCCGCCTTGATGGGGCTCGCCGCGTGCATGCCGGCGGCGCTGCGCGACGTGCCGGACGAACCGGGCGCGCCGCCTGCATCGCCAGACGTGCTGGCCGCGTTCGAAAACGACCCGCCCGTCACCACCGCTGCGGACTGGACAGAGCGGCGCGCGCCGCTGCTGCGCGCCACGTTCGCGCGCGACATTTACGGCGATGCGCCATTCGCTGGCCCGCCGCGCGTCCTTTCGCGCACCACGCTCGATCTCGCCGCGCTGCGTGATTTTGCGATCGTTGAGCAGTTGGAAATCGCCGTGCTCGACGGGGACGATCCGCTGCGCTTCAACATGCTCCTGGTGTTGCCCAAGCCTGCGCGCGCGCCCGCGCCGGTTCTCGTCATGGAAGTGTTCTGCGGCAATCGCGCCGCCGTGCCGGGCCGCCCTGAAAGCGTCGCCGCGCCGCTGACGCCCGTGATCTATCCTTGCACCAATGGCTGGACCGATCCGCTCGCGGAGGCTGTGCTCGGTCGCCAGATCAACGGCCCGCCCTTCGAGCGCGTGCTGGCGCGCGGCTACGCGGTGGCGCTGTTTTATCCGGGCGATGTCGTCGCCGACGATGCGGCGCTCGCGCCCGCTGCTCTGGCGCGCCTGCGCCCAAACCGTGAAGAGGATGGTCCCGGCGCGATCGCGGCCTATGCGTGGCTCTTCTCGCGTGCGCTCGATGTTCTGGAAGCCGATCCGCGCATCGATGCGGCGCGCACCGCGATCTGGGGCCATTCGCGTCATGGCAAGGCCGCCCTCCTCGCCGCGGCCTTGGATACGCGTGTGGACGCCGTAATCGCGCACCAATCGGGGCGCGGCGGCGCATCGCTCTCGCGCTCGGCGCAAGGCGAAAGCATCGCGCAGATCACGACCGAATACCCGCACTGGTTCGGCACGCGCTTTGCGCGCTACGCGCCAGAGACCGCGCCGCTCGACCAGCACCAGCTCCTGGCGCTGATTGCGCCGCGCCCCGTTCTGCTCGGCAACGGGCGCAACGATGCATGGTCCGATCCGCAGGGCGCCTTCCGCGCCGCACAGGGCGCCTCGCCGGTCTACGAATTGTTCGGCGCGCCCGCCTTTGACCAAGCCCGTCTCACCGATTCAGACATGCGCGCGCCGCTCGCTTTTTTCATGCGCCCTGGCCGCCATGGCGTCACCAGCGGGGACTGGGCGTATTTCCTCAACTTCCTCGACGCGCATGTGAGGCCCGCGCCATGAGCGCCATCGCACCAAACCAACAAGCGCTGATCGATAAACTCGTCGCCGCGCTCTCGGCTGACGCGCGCATCGAAAGCGCGTGGCTCTATGGAAGTCTCGCGCGCGGCGAAGGTGATGCGTGGAGCGACGTCGACCTCGTCGCCGTCGTCGCGGAAGATGCGCTGGCGGCGGTCGTGAAGGGCTATGGCGCCGATCTCTCCGCGATCGGCGAGATCATACACAAGCAGACGCTTTATGGCCGGATCATCCACGCCGTCGTCGCCGATTGGTCGCGGTTCGACATCACGTTCGTGACACCCGCCGAACTGGCCGCGCGCGACGCCGCCGCCCACAAGCCGCTCTTCGCACGGCCCGGCGCGGCCGCCCCTGCCGGAGAAGCAGCGCCCGTTCGCGCCGCCACCGCCGCCGAGATCGAGGCGCTGTCGCGTGAGTTCTTGCGCGTCATGGGCCTTGCGCCCGTCGGCTTCGGGCGGCGCGATTATGTGCTGCTGCTCGATGGCGGCGTGCTGCTGCGCACGATGCTGATCGATCTCATGCTGGCCGAGAACGGCCGCGCGCGCAGCGAGCGCGGCGCCAAGCGCCTAGCGGACATGCTGACGCCGGCTCAAATCGCCGTGCTCGAAGCCTTGCCGCCGCTCATCGCCGACCGCGACAGCGCCTTCGCCTTCAACGCGACGCTCGCCAAGCTCTTCCTGCCGCGCGCCAAGGCGCTCGCGGCGAAGCTCGGCGCGACATGGCCGGCTGCGTTCGAGGAAGCGACGCGCGCCCACCTCCAACGCGCGCTCGGCCTCTTTATCTAAGCCGGCGCCGCGATCCGCCCTTCTTCGAACGCGACACGCACAGCACGCGCGTGCACGCCCATCAGCGCCAGATAGAAGATCACAGCCACAATCAGCATCAGCCCGTATCCAAGCACGAGCGCGACCGCCGTCTGCGGCTGCATGAGAAGTGCGAGCGTCTGATCCGGCGCGGGCGGCGCCCCGCTCGCCATCGCCCCGATCAGCGGCCCCATCACCGCGAACGCCATCACCGACCCGACAATTGTGAGCGCCACGAGGTACACAACGAAGAGGATGAGGTAGGCCAGAAAGATCGACCAGAACCGCCCGCGTGTGACCTTCCACGCATCGAAGAACGCGAACTGCTTGCGCCCCACGGTCGTCGCCGTCGCCGGCGCAAGGCGCACGATCACGTAGAGAAACGCGCAAAACAGCGCCAAACCGATAAGGAAACCCACAATTCCGCCAAGCGCCGCCGTTCCCTCGCCCGCGGACGCCAGCGCAAACCCGACTCCACCCGCGACCACGAAAAGCGCGATCACGAGCGCAAGATAGAGGCCGAGCAACACGCAGAACCAAACGATGTAGCAAAGCAGCACGCGCCATGTGTCGGCGCCGAGCGTGAGGCCCAAGAAGCCGCCGCCGCTTTCGCCGCGCACCAGCCAGCGATGCACCGCAGCCTCGAACGCCGCGAGCGCGAGGTAGATCGTCAGAATGAACAGGAAATAGAGCGGCGCGATGCCGAGATAAGCCTGCATCATCGCCATCATGCGCGGATCGCTGGGATCGGTGATCGGCGATCCTTGCATGGTCGCGTTCATTATTTCGCCGTACGAGGCGATCACCGCGCCAATCTGGCCCCACGCCATCGCGGCGAACGCCGCCACGATCACGAGGGCCAGCACCGCGTAGCCGATCGACGCGCGCAGCAGCACGCCGGATTTTTCGCGCTTGGCGAACACGTCGAATGCCGCCGCCGCACCGGTGAATGTTTCCGCCATCACACCCTCCCCGCTTCGCTTCCGCGTCGAAGCAGCCGCCAATCTAGCAAGGTTCCGCGGCGTCCGCGTGACAATTCGTTCTAGGCGCGCCTAGAGTCCGCGAACCAGAACAAACCGGGGAAACGTCATGATCTTCTACGGCGAGCCAAATCCCGCGCCGAATCCGCGGCGTGTGCGCATCTTCATCGCCGAAAAGGGCATCGACCTTCCCGAAACGCCGATCGGCATCATGAAGGGCGGCCACAAATCGCCCGAACACATGGCCCGCAACTCACTCGGACAAGTGCCGACGCTCGAACTCGATGACGGCACGTATCTCTCAGAGAGCGTTTCGATCTGCCGCTATCTCGAAGCGCTGCATCCGGCCAAGCCGCTGTTCGGGCGCACGCCGCTGGAAGCCGCGACCATCGACATGTGGATTCGGCGCATCGAGATGCGGATCATGACGCCCGTGGGGATGTTCTGGGTGCACGCGCACCCGCTGACGGCGCGCCTGCGCCCGCAGAAGTGGAAGGAGTTCGGCGAGAGCAACCGCAAGGTCTATGCGGGCGCGCTCGAATGGCTGAACAGCGAATTGGCGGATGGGCGCCAGTTCATCGCCGGCGACACGTATTCGATGGCCGACATCATCGGGCTGACCACGGTGGACTTCGCCAAGTTCACAGGCCTCGAAATTCCTGAGAGCTGCGAGCACGTCCTCGCCTGGCACGCGCGTGTAAGCGCGCGGCCGAGCGCGGACGCAAACTCCTAGAGCGAGGCGATCACCGCGTCGCCCATTTCGCGCGTCGTCATTTTGCCCCCGATATCGGGCGTGCGGGCGCCCTCTTTCAGCGCGCGCGTGACAGCGGCGAACAGCTTGTCGGCGATGTCGGCACGGCCAAACGACCAGCGGAACGCCATTTCGAGCGAGAGGATCGCCGCGAGCGGATTGGCGATGCCCTTGCCGGCGATGTCGGGCGCGGAGCCGTGGATTGGTTCGTAAAGGCCGGGCGCGCCCTTCGCGCCGAGTGCGGCGGACGGCAGCATGCCGAGCGAGCCGGTGAGCTGGGCGGCTTCATCTGAGAGCACGTCGCCGAAGAGATTGTCGGTCACGATCACATCGAACTGCGTCGGGCGGCGGACGAGTTGCATGGCGGCGTTGTCGGCGAGCATGTGTTCGAGTTCGACGTCCTTGTATTCGCGCGCGTGGAGCGCGGTGACGACATCACGCCAGAGCTGGCCGGTTTCCATCACGTTCGACTTTTCGGCCGAGGTGACTTTGTTGCGCCGGCCCCGCGCCAATTCGAACGCGACGCGGGAGACGCGCTCGATCTCGCTCGTCGTGTAGACCTGGGTATCGACGCCGCGCTTTTCGCCGTTCGCGAGCGTTTCGACGCCGCGCGGTTCGCCGAAATAGACGCCGCCCGTGAGTTCGCGGACGATCATGATGTCGAGCCCGGCGACGACCTCGCGCTTTAGCGTCGAAGCGTCCGCAAGCGCTTCAAAGCAGATCGCGGGGCGAAGGTTCGCGAACACCTGCATCTCTTTGCGCAAACGCAGGAGCCCAGCCTCCGGGCGCTTGTCGCGCGGCGCGCCGGCAAATTGCGGCCCGCCCACGGCGCCCATGAGCACGGCGTCCGATGAGAGCGCGCGCTGCACCGTCGCATCCGAGATCGGCGCGCCCTCCTTCTCGTAGGCGCAGCCGCCGAGCAGCGCTTCGGAAATTTCAATGTCGTTGGCAAGGCGCCCGCACACGCGGCGCGCTTCTTCGGTGACTTCAGGGCCGATGCCGTCCCCGGGCAGCAGCAGCAGGCTTTGCGTCATTTGGTCCTCGCGGTCGCGTCGTATTCGGAGATGGCCCGGTCGCCGATGCCGCATTCGGCCCAGCCGGCGCGCCAGGCGGCAAAGTGCGGCGTGTCGCGGTGCGCATCGAGCGCGGCTTGCGATTCATAGATTTCGAACACGCGCACGAGGTGATCGTCGAAAATGTCGATCGAGAAATCGAACGCGGTGCAGCCCGCCTCCACGCGCGAGGCGGCGACCATCGTTTGGATGTGCGGGATCGCTTTATCGCGCATGCCCGGCTGGATGCGGACCGTGCCCGCGAGAATGATCATGGCGTGATCCTCATGCGTCCTATGGCGTGGATTCGTAGTCATAGAGCGGGTCACAGGAGCGCACCTCGGTGCGAACCTGCAACTCGTGCAAAGCGCCTTGCCGATGATCTTCCAAGCGCCGCGCGAGCACGGCCTCTGGCCCCTCGGCTGCGGGATCGTTGGCGGCCTCGTAAGCCGCCGCCGCGCGGTCGGCGCGCGACTGTAACTCAGCGACTACTTCAGGAGCCGGCGCCCGTGTGAGAACGATCTCGCGCAGCAAACCATAGCTCACAGCACAACCGAGATGCTGGGCCGCGCTCACGTCTGGCTCCTCGGCGCACGCAATGAGCGCCGGCAGCAAACAGGTCAGGAGAAGTGCACGCATGCTCAGCGCCGCCAGGGCGCGCCGATGCGGCGCTTGTCTTCGAAGGCGGAAATGTCGGCGTCGCGCTTCAGCGTGAGGCCGATATCGTCGAG
>CAZMCA010000124.1:0-9890 GCA_964564595.1 uncultured Caulobacteraceae bacterium | reverse complement strand
ATCCGGGCGACCCGGGGCCGCTTTGAGCGGGCGGCGATCCTTATCTTCAACTCGCGCATCGCGGTGGCGGTGGCGGCGGTGTTCGCGCTGACCTTCGCATGCCAGCTGGTGTACGCGCGCGAGCGCCTACCCCCGATCGGCGGGCTTTCGCTGGCGCAGCTTGGCCTGCCCTCGCTCGATCTCGGCAAAGCGGGCGACGTGCTGCGCGACGCGGGCGCGGCCGCGCAGCGCCAAGGCGCAGGCGAGCACGTGCAGGGCTTTTTCACCGAACACGCCGCGCTGATCCCGTGGGCCAACGTGGTTGGCCTCATCCTCGCGCTCGCGCTGCTGGCGTGGACGCTGTGGCTGCAGATGCGGAACTACAGCGAGCGGTTGGATACGGGGCTGCGGAAGTAGCGCTCTACCCGCGCCTAAATCCGAAGCGATAGGGCGGCTTTGCGCCTTCGGGCCAATCGGTCCAGGGGCCGGGCGAGACGGCGACGAGCGTGAACGCGCCGCGCGGGGTTTGCGTCGCGGCTTCGTCCAGCGTCACTTCGCGCTCGCCAACGCCTTCGACGCTCACGCGCACACGCAAACGGCCAGCCCACACGCAGCGTGCGTTTTGCGGGCAGCGGCTGTCTTCCAGCACTTCGAGCGGGCGCACGCGCAGGCCATCACCAAGATCGGCGGTTTCGTTGAGGCGCACAGCGACGACGCCTGCTTCGCTGAGCGCAGCGTCGCGTTGCGCCAGATCCTCTTGGATATGTTGCGGCAGTTGGACGGATGGCGCGCCGCCTTCAATCGGCGCGGAAGCACACGCACTTAGCAACAGGGCCGCAAACAGGATCGCGCGCATGGAAACTCCTTGAACGGATCAGATTAGCGGCAGCGGCTGAACGGGCGCTGAGCGGCTTACGCGCGCGGCGCGAGCACCATCACGACTTGGCGGCCTTCGAAGCGCGGCTCGTGCTCGACCTTTGCGATGCCGTCGAGTTCGCCGCGGATGCGATCGAGCAATTCCATGCCGATATGCGTGTGCGCGAGCTCGCGGCCACGGAAGCGCAGGGTGATCTTCACCTTGTCGCCTTCCTCGAAGAAGCGATGGATCGCCTTCATCTTCACGTCGTAGTCGTGATCGTCGATGTTCGGGCGGACTTTGATTTCCTTGAGCTCGATGCGCTTGGCTTTCTTGCGCGTCTCGGCCTTCTTCTTTTGCTCCTCGAACCGGAACTTGCCGTAGTCGAGAATTTTGCAAACCGGAGGCACGGAGTTCGGCGAGACCTCAACGAGATCGAGCCCCGCAGCCTTGGCGGCGTCGAGCGCGGCGCTAACCGGCATCTCCCCTTGCTTCTCGCCGTTTTCGTCGATCAGCAGGACGCGGAGGACTCCGCGAATTTCGTCATTCACACGGGGCCCATCCTTCGTGGGCGGCGGCGCGGCGTACGGTCGGCGGGCTATGCTACTCTCCTATGGGCCGTGAATCGGGTTCGGGCCCCGGAATCGATGCCCCTGGAGCCTTGGCCCAATATCGCGCGAGCCGCCCCGCGCTTCAAGCGCGCGCCCGCTCCGCGAAGACGCCGAAATTGCCGATTCCTTGGGCCACCTGTTCAACCGGCATGTCGTCCAGATTGGTCGCGGTCAGCGTGAGGACGCCGCGCGGGCCGCGCGGGGCGACCTTGGCGGGATCGCTATCGGCCGAGAACAGCACCACGCAGGGGGCGCCGGCGGCGGCCGCGATGTGCATCGGGCCGGTGTCGTTCCCAACGGCGAAGAGCGCCCGCTCGGCCAAGGTCGCGATCTGGAAGAGATCGGTGCGGCTGACGAGGTTCTTGGCCTTGGGCTCGGCGTCGGTGATGAGGACGCCGATATCCTTCTCGGCGCTGGCGCCGATCACCACGGGCGTGACGCCGCGCGCCGCCATGTGCTTGGCGAGCTGGGCGAAACGCTCAGCCGGCCAGCGCTTTTCAGGCCGGTGCGGCGAGGCGCCGGGGATGATGAGGCCGTAGGGGCCCCGCAGGCCGAAATAGCCAGGCTGGAGGCGCGGCGGGTCACGAAGCGCTGCCCGCACCCAGGAAAGGTCCGGCAGCGGCGCGCAGCCGATCTCGTAGCCGCCCTCGGGGCCGATGCCGGCGAAAGCGAGCTGCTCTGCGTGCCGGTCGAGCGTGTGCATCTCGGCGCGGAGCGGATTGGAATGCGGGTGCGAGCAGCCGGGTGCGACGCCCGACCAGAGCGGCGGCCAGGGGCGCAGGCCCAGGAAATAGTTCGAGGTGCGGCCCGACGTGTGGAGGTCGTAGACCATGTCGTATTTGGCGGCGCGGATGCGGGCGATCAGCTGGGCGGTGGCCTGCGCGTCCCGCGGGCGGCCGTCATCCTCGACGATATCGAAGAACGGGCATTCCTCGCCCCAGGCCTTGAACGGCTCGGTCGTCAGGAAGGTGATGCGGGCGCCGACATGGTACTCGCGGATCGCCTTGGCGGCCGCCATCGACTGGACGACATCCCCAAGCGCCCCAAGACGGATCACCAGAACGCGCTTGGCGTTCACTGGAGCTGGCCGCCAGCCTGCATCGTTGCGTTTACGGAACGGATTCACGCCTGGTCTCCCAAGAGCCGGCGGTAGACTTGCAAGGTCGAGGCCTGAAGCGCCGCTTTTGAGTACAGCGCGCGCGCCCGCGCTGTCCCGGCTGCGCCAATGGCCGCCCGCTCGGCCGGAGAGAGGGCCATGACCCGCTCCAAAGCCTGCGCGAGCGCTTCCGCATCCCCGGCTGGGATTAGGAAGCCCGTCTCGCCGTCCGCCACCGTTTCAATGAAGCCCCCCAATTTCGATGCGATGACCGGCCGGCCCATGGCCGAAGCCTCGACGGCGCTGCGGCCGAAGGCTTCAGGCTCAATCGAGGGCGCGACGACAACATCCGCCGCGGCGAGCGCCGCGGGCATATCCCCGACGTGCCCAACGATCGCGACGTCGCTCATCAAGTCCGCCGCCGAAATCGCGGCTTCCAGCTCCTGCAGATAGCCTTCGCGGCCCTGCGCATCGCCGGCGATGATCACTTTGAACCGTTCCCGCAGCCGGGCCTTCAGGCGCTGGGCAGCATCGATCAGCACGAGCGCGCCCTTCCAGCGCGTGAGGCGCGCGGGCATCAGGATCACGAACTTGCCTTGCGCGCTCCAGCCGCTGCGGAGCTTGTCGATGCGCTCTTGCGGCACGCGCGCGGGATCAAACCAATCGAGATCGACGCCGCGCGGAATGGTGACGACTTTTTCGGCCTGGGTCTTGTGGTGCTTCAGCACATGGGCGCGCGTGTATTCTGAATTGGCGATCACCAGATCGCCGCGCGCCATCACGGAATTGTAGAGCTTCTTGAAGCCGCTGCGGCCATTGTAGATGCCGTGATACGTGGTCACGAACGGCACCTTGAGCGCGCGCGCGGCCCACAGCGCGCTCCACGCCGGCGCCCGCGAGCGCGCGTGGATCAGCTTCACGTTCCGTTTGCGCGCGACATCCGCAAGCTTCAGCGCGTTGGCGTAAAGCGTGATCGGGTTCTTGGAATCCGTTGGCATGCGGATGAGCTCGCCGCCCGCGGCGGCAAGATCCGGCTCGAGGCGCCCGCCCCGGCTCGCAACCAAGGCTGCGCCGCCCTCATGGGCGATCGCTTCGGCGACCTCGATCGTTGTGCGTTCGACGCCGCCGGCATCGAGCGCCGGCGTCACCTGCAACACGGAATACATCCCTCTTCCTTGCATCGGTTCGGCCTTTCGCGCATCCCCGCGCGGAGCCTGAACCGCAAGATCGCCGCTCATATTGAGGTCATTCGCACATGCCGTGGGGCGAAATCGAGACGATGGACCGGGGCGACGGCGTCCATTTGGCTTACGAAAGCAGTCACGGAACCGGGCCGACGGTGGTTTGGCTCTCGGGCTTCAAGTCCGACATGGCCGGCACGAAAGCGCAGGTTCTGGCCGATTGGGCGCGCGCCAAGGGGCAAAGCTTCCTGCGGCTCGACTATTCCGGGCACGGGCGCTCGGGCGGCGCCTTTGAGGATGGAACCATTGGCCGCTGGCGCGACGATGCGCTCGCGGTAATCGACGCCGCCAGCGATGGGCCGCTCGTTCTCGTCGGCTCCTCGATGGGCGGATGGCTGGCGCTGCTGGTCGCGAAGGCGCGGCCGGAGCGGGTGGCGGGCATGGTGCTGATCGCGCCGGCTGCGGACTTCACGGAAGACTTGCTGTGGGCCGGGCTCGACCCGGCGGCGCGGCGCGAGATCGAGGAGACCGGGCGCTGGGCGCGGCCCTCGGCGTACGATCCGCAGCCTTACGTGATCACGCGCCGGCTGATCGAAGAAGGCCGGGCGCATCTGCAGCTCGGCGCGCCGATCACGTTCGCGGGGGCCGTGCGCATCCTGCAGGGCGCGCGCGATCCGGATGTGCCGTTCACGCACGCGCAGCGGCTGGCGGACCGGCTGACCACGGACGATCTGGCGTTCACGCTGATCCGCGACGGAGACCACCGCCTCTCGCGGCCACAAGACTTGAAAAAGCTGGTAGCGGCGGTGGAAGAGCTATGCGGCTAGCCGCCATGCTTTCGCCGTTTCCGCCCGGCACGTCGCGGGCATGACGCTCGCAGCCCTCCTCTTTCCCTTCGCGCTGATGCAGGCCGCCGAGGCGCCTGCGCCCACCCCGACAACGACCACGCTGCCAACGCGTTTTGCGCAATGCGCAGCGCTGGTGGAGACCAACGCCGAGCGCGCCTACGAAGAAGCGATGGCGTGGGCGGCCGATGCGCAAGAGCTTTCGGCCTATCGCTGCGCGGCGATGGCGCAGATCGCGCTGGGGCGTGTCGAAGAAGGCGCGCGGCGGCTGGAGTCGCTCGCGATGGGCGCCGATGCGGGGCTGGCTGCGCAACGCGCGGAGCTCTTCTCGCAAGCAGGCAACGCCTACCTCCTCGCCCACGCGCCTGCGCGCGCGCGCTCTGCGTTCACGCAAGCGCTGACGCTGATGGCGAGCGAGCGTGAGGCGCTGCCGGACATTCTGATCGATCGCGCGCGCGCCTACGCGATGGAAGACGATTGGCGCCATTCGGAAGAAGATCTCTCCCGCGCGCTCGACCTGCGCCCAAACGATTCCCTCACGCTGCGCCTGCGCGCGACCGCCCGCTATCATCAGCGCGCCTTCGAACTCGCGGAAGCGGATGCGCAAGCGGCGGTGACGGCTGATCCAACGAGCGTCGATGCGCGCCTGGTGCTTGGCCACGCGCGCGAAGCACGGCGGACGGGTGAGATTCCGGAGGAGTAGGGCTCGGCTCCCTCTCCCCTTCTGGGAGAGGAACAGCCGCACGACGATTCAGCCGCACGACGTGGGTGAGGGGTGACTGCGCAATCGTTCTAGATGCGCGGCGCTCACACCCCTCATCCGTCTCGGCGCTTCGCGCCGATCCAACTTATCCCACAAGGGAAGAAGGAGAAGGTTGCGCTACTCGAACCCTCTTGGGCGCAGCACGCAGTTCGCGAGGCCTTCGTTTCCGACGACGCGCGCGCGCTGCATGATCGTTGCGGCGCGGCGGCGCACGTAAGGGCCGGGATTGTCCGCGCGCCAGCGATTTGGGCTTGGCAGCACAGCGGCGAGACGCGCGGCTTGCATCGGCGTGAGATTTTCGGCGCTTACGCCGAAGCGCGCTTGCGCGGCGGCTTCCACGCCGAAAATGCCATCACCCCATTCGGCGACGTTGAGATACGTCTCCATGATACGGCGCTTGGGCCACATGAATTCGATGAGGCCGGTGAAATATGTCTCGGCGCCTTTGCGCAGCCAGGAGCGTGCGGGCCAGAGGAACGCGTTCTTCGCGGTCTGCTGGCTAATCGTGGAGGCGCCGCGCGTGCGCCCGCCGTCACGATTGGATTCCATCGCGTCCTGAATGGCTTCGAGATCAAACCCGTCGTGCTGGCAAAAGCGCGCATCTTCCGCGGCGATGACAGCGCGCACCATGTGCGGCGAGATACGGCGCATCGGCACGCTTTCGTGACGGATGCGCTCACCCTCCGCGGCGCGCGCGAGCATCAGCACCGTGCCGGGCGGCAGCGCAATTCTGTAGATCGCGACCCACGTGACTGGCACGAGGAACGCTGCGCAAAACAGCACGCCGAGGATCATCAGCGGCAGGCCAAAGCGCTTTTGGCGTTTGATCTTTCCAAGATCAGCGTCGAGATTTTTGCGGGCCATGCGGCCGCGCACGCGCCGGCCCTGCGATTCGCCGGGGAATTCGATGTCCGGCTCCCGGTCTCCCGGCAGCCTGTCATACGGCTCGTCGCTCACGCGCCCCATTCCTCTCGCACGGACGGGTCCGATTCTCGGGCCGCCCGCGCGAGTTTGAGCGCGGCGAATGCAGGCTCGTCAAGCAGGCGAGCGAGCGCCCACACAGCCATCCCGCGCACCAAAGGCTCGGAATCGGCGAGCAATTTTTCCACGACGGGTGCGAGCGCGCGATCGCCGGAATTGCCGATTGCGATGAGCACGTTGCGCACAAAGCGCGCACGGCCGCTGCGCTTCACCGGCGTGCCGGCAAAGCGCGCGCGGAACGCGGGGTCATCCAGCGTGGCGAGTTCGGCAAGCGGCGGCGCGCGCAGATCGCCGCGCACCGCGAGGCGCGCATCGGCGCTCGCTTGCGCGAACTTGTTCCACGGGCAGATCGCGAGGCAATCGTCGCAGCCATAGACGCGGTTGCCGATTGCTTCGCGAAACTCGCGCGGAATAACGCCCGGATGCTCGTTGGTGAGATAGGCGATGCAGCGGCGCGCATCGAGTTGGTAGGGAGCGGGGAACGCGTTGGTCGGGCAAATGTCGAGGCATGCGCGGCAGGCGCCGCAATGATCGGCGCTGGCTTCGTCTGCCGTGAGCGCAGCGCTCGTCAGCACCGTGCCGAGGAAGAGCCACGAGCCGTGCGTGCGCGAGACGAGGTTGGTGTGCTTGCCTTGCCAGCCGATGCCGGCGCGCTGCGCGAGCGGCTTTTCCATTAACGGCGCAGTGTCGACGAAGACCTTCACCTCGGCGTTCGTGTCGCGCGCGACGGCCTGCGCGAGTTCCTTGAGGCGCCCCTTCAAGACGTCGTGATAATCGCGCCGGGCGGCGTAAGCCGAAACGATCCCGCGCTGCTTCTCGTCCAAAAGCGCAAGCGAATCTTCCTCTGGCGCATAGTTCGTGGCGACGACGATGGCGCTCTTTGCATCCGGCCACATCGCCGTCGGGTGTGCGCGGCGCTCTTGCGTTTCCTCGAGCCACGCCATCTCCGCGTGACGGCCTTCAGCGATAAAATTGGCCAGCCGCGCTCCCGCCTCCCACGCCGCGCGCGCATCGGCGACGCCGCACGCATCGAAGCCGAGCGCGCGCGCTTTCGCTTTGATCTTGGCTTCGCCTGTTTCAGCCACGCGCGGCTTTACGCCCTTCCTCGAAATCCTCATGGCCGTGCGGCTCGGCCGCCTTGCCGGGATCGGGATGAATGAGCACGTCGGCCGCTGGATAGGAAGCGCGGATGCGCTCCTCGGCGGCCACAATGATCTTGTGCGCGTCAATGAGAGAGAGGCCTGGCGCGACCTCGGCATGAAACTGGATGTGGATGTACGAGCCCGACGCGCGCGTACGCAATTCGTGCACGCTTCGGATATCGCCGGCCGCCATCGCCAATTGCGCGATGCGCGTGCGATCCGCCTCCGGCAATTCGCGGTCGAGCAAGTGATCGGCCGCGTCGCGCGCGATCTTCAGCGCACCCCACGCAAGCCACACCGCGATCAGCGCGCCGACGGCCGCATCGACATAGGTCCAGCCAAAGAACGCCGCCGCCGCCACACCGGCCATTGCGGCGGCGTTGGAAGCAAGATCGCTCGCGTAATGCGCGCGGTCGCCGCGCGTGGCGATCGAGCCAGTGCGCTTCAGCGCCTCAGTCTGCACGTAGATGAGCGCGCCGGTGATGGCGATCGAAAGCGCCATGACAAGCACGCCCTCTTCGCCGTTCGCGATCGGATGGGGCGCTGCAACGTGGCGCGCGGCTTCAAACAGCACGAATGCGCACGAGGCCGCCACCAGCCCCGCCTGCACTAGCCCGGCGAACGCTTCTGCTTTGCCGTGCCCGAAGCGGTGCTCGCGATCCGGCGGCGCGGCCGCGTATCTTACGGCGAAAAACGTCACCAGAGAGGCGGCGAGATCGAGCGCCGAATCAGCGAGTGAGGCGAGCAACGCGACCGATTGCGATTGCCAATACGCCCAAGATTTGATGGCGATCAGCACCAGCGCCACAAGCACCGATAACGCGGCGACGCGCGAGGTGATGCGCGCGGCTTCGGCGGAGGCGATGGCGGGAGTCACGGCGGGCTTATAGCGCGCGCCGACGCAGGATGCGCGCACGATATTCGCAACCGCGTCGCAACAGCTACTCGGCCGCCACCGCCTCCGGCGGCGCGATCGGATGTTCCAGGCGCATGAGCATTTCCTTGGGCGCGATTTGCCAGAATGCGCCGCGCGCGCTTTCCCAGTTCGCGAGAAGATCGCGTGCGTGCACGGAACCGGTCAGTTCCGCGTGGCGCGCGACCAGCGCCTTGAGGACGCCCTCCCAATGCGGACTCGCGAGGCGGCGCCACACGATCGTTTCCGGGTTCGCCATTTGCGCGAAACGATCCTCCGGATCGAACACGAACGCCATGCCGCCCGTCATGCCCGCGCCGAAGTTCTCACCGACGGGGCCAAGCACGACGGCCGTGCCGCCCGTCATATACTCGCAGCCATTGGCGCCGCAGCCTTCGATCACCGTGTCGGCGCCCGAATTGCGCACCGCGAAGCGCTCGCCCGCGAGCCCCGCCGCGAAGAGTTCGCCGCTCGTTGCACCATATAGACAGGTGTTGCCGATGATCGCGTTGTAACGCGCGCGCGCGGCGTTTTCTGGGGTTGGGCGCAGCGCAATACGTCCGCCCGACAGGCCCTTGCCGACATAATCGTTCGCATCGCCGACGACATCGAGCGCAACGCCTTTCACAAGGAACGCGCCCAGCGATTGGCCGGCCGATCCGCTCATGCGCACAGAGAGGCGCGCTTCGGGCAGCGCGTCCATGCCCCACTTGCGCACGATCGCGCTCGAAGCGCGCGCGCCGATCGCGCGCTGCGTGTTGCGCACGGCGTAGTCGAGCTGCAGCTTCTCACCGCGCTCGAAGAACGCGGCGCCATCGCGCAGGATTTGCGTATCTAGGGTTTCGGCAACCTCCACGCGGCCTTCCCGCGTGCAGTACGGCGGATAGGGGCTATCGACGCGCACCAACAGCGGGTTCAGATCGAGATCGTCGAGATGCTCGGCCCCACGGCTCACCTGCGCGATCAAGTCCGTGCGGCCGATCACCTCGTTGAGGGTGCGGAAGCCAAGCTGCGCGAGGAGTTCACGCACTTCTTCGGCGATGAAGCTCATCAGGTTCACGACCCTGTCCGGCGTGCCGGAAAACTTCGCGCGCAGCGATTCATCCTGTGTGCACACGCCGACGGGGCACGTGTTCGAGTGGCATTGGCGCACCATGATGCAGCCCATCGCCACGAGCGAAGCCGTGCCGATGCCGAACTCTTCCGCGCCCAGCATCGCCGCGATCACGATGTCGCGCCCTGTGCGCAATCCCCCGTCGGTGCGCAGCGTCACGCGATGGCGAAGATTGTTGAGCATCAGCACCTGATGCGCTTCGGAGAGCCCCATCTCCCACGGCGCGCCGGCGTACTTCACGCTCGTCTGCGGGCTCGCTCCCGTGCCGCCGACATGGCCGGAGATTAAGATGATATCCGCCTTCGCCTTCGCAACGCCCGCCGCGACCGTGCCGACGCCCGATTGCGCGACGAGCTTCACGCACACTTTCGCATCCGGGTTGATCTGCTTCAAATCATAGATCAGCTGC
>CAZMCA010000123.1:0-10069 GCA_964564595.1 uncultured Caulobacteraceae bacterium | reverse complement strand
ACGATTGCGATCCTCGCGGTTGAGATTGACGGGCGGCGGGTGCGCGCGAGTGTTGGCGGCGCTGGGCTTGAGCGTGCGGGCGGCTACATCGATATGACCCGTGCGGTGCGTTCGCCCGGTTCTGCGCTGAAGCCGTTTGTCTACGCGATCGCCTTCGATGAAGGGCTCGCCGCGCCAGAGACGCTCGTGCTCGATGCGCCGCAGCGCTTCTCGGGCTACATGCCGGAAAATTTCGACCGGCGCTTTCACGGCGAGCTGCGGCTCGAAGAGGCGTTGCAGCATTCGCTCAATTTGCCGGCGGTGGCGACGCTCGATCGCATCGGGGCGGCGCGGTTTGAAGCGGCGCTTGCTGGCGCGGGGGCGCGGCCGCGCTTGCCGCCCGGCGCGCGTACGGAAGCGGGGCTTGCGCTGGCGCTCGGCGGCGTTGGGGTCACGCTCGATGAGATGGTGACGCTTTACGCAACGCTTGGCGGCGAGGGGCGCGCACGCGCCATCGTGGAGACGGACGAACCGCGCTTCGATGCGCCGCGCCGCTTCGTGCGCGCGGAAACGGCGGCGCGCGTCGTCGATATTCTCGTGCGCTCGCCGACGCCCGATGGGCGCGCGCCGGCAGCGCTCGCGGTGGGCGCGCCGCGCATTGGCTACAAGACCGGCACGTCATACGGCTTTCGCGATGCGTGGGCCTTCGGCATCGGCGGCGGGTACGCGATCGGCGTTTGGGTTGGGCGGCCCGATGGCGCGCCGCGGCCGGGCGCGACAGGGCGGGCGGCGGCGCTGCCGATCTTGTACGAAGCGTTTGATCGCATCGGCGTGCGTGACGCGCCGCTGCGGGAAACGCCGAGCGCTGCGCGCCAATCGCCGGCGCCAGGGATCGCGCGGTTGGAGACGCGGCGCGAAGGCGGCGCTGCGGGGCCGACGATCCTGTTTCCGCCAGCGAACGCGGAAGTGCTCGTGCTGGATTATAGCGCCAATGGGCGCGGGCTTTCGCTTTCGGCCACGGGCGGGCGGGCGCCGCTGACATGGTATGCGGAAGGCGCGCGTGTTCCGACGGAAGACACAAGCGGGCGCGCGATCTGGCGACCGAGCGCGCCGGGCTTTCATGACGTGACGGTGGTAGACGCGGATGGGCGCAGCGCGCATGCACGCGTGCGGATTCGCGATCGCGGCTGAGGAGCGTTCGATGCAGTTTGGTGTTTTGGCGGCGGCGCTGCTGCTTTGCGCGTGCGCGGCCCGAGCGGAGATGGCGGCAGGCGGGCTCGATCCTTCGCTGCGAATGAACGACATTCAGGCGATCGGCACGCACAATTCCTACAAGCAGGCGATTGGCGCGGCGGAATTTGCCGCGCTGAGCGCGAACAATCCGCTGGCGGCGCGCACGCTCGATTACGCGCATCCGCCGCTGCGGGCGCAGCTCGATGCGGGCGCGCGCGTGATCGAGCTCGACGTGCTCTACGATCCGCAAGGCGGGCGTTACGCCGAGCCGGCGATGCGGCGGCTGTTGCCGGCGGGAACGCCGCTTGAGCCGTATGATGCGAGCGCAATGCGCGCGCCGGGTTACAAAGTGCTGCACGCGCAGGATCTGGATTATCGCTCCTCGTGCGCGACGTTTGTGGCGTGTTTGACGGAGCTGCGCGATTGGTCGGCGCAACATTCGTCGCATGCGCCGATTCTGGTTATGCTAAATTGGAAGCGGGGGTCGTCGCCTGTGCCGGGCGGGGTTGCGGGCTTGGAGTACGATGACGCGGCGTTTGATGCGCTCGATGCCGAAGTGCGCAGCGTGATGCCGGCGCGCGCGTTGATCACGCCCGATGAGGTGCAGGGGACGCACGCCACGTTGCGCGAAGGCGTGCTTGCGGGCGGGTGGCCGGCGCTGCGCGAGGCGCGCGGGCGTTTCTTCTTCGCGCTCGATGAAGGCGAGGACGTCGCGCAAGCGTATCGCGGGGCGCGGCGGAATCTGGAAGGGCGCGTGTTGTTCGTGAATGTCCGCGAGGATTCGCCGGTGGCGGCGTATCTCACGCTCAACGATCCGGTGGCGCAGGGCGCGCGCATTCGCGCGGCGGTGGAAGCGGGCTTCATCGTGCGCACGCGCGCGGACGCCGATACGTGGGAAGCGCGGCGGGGCGACACGGCGCGGCGCGAGGCGGCGTTTGCATCGGGCGCGCAATATGTGTCGACCGATTACATGAGCCCGCGGACGGAATGGTCTGACTACGCGGTGACGATGCCTGAAGTGGCGCGCTGCAATCCGGTGCGCGCGGCTGGGAAGTGCAACGGGTTGGCGGTGGAGACGCGTTGAACGCGAAGACTTCGCGAAGCGCATGTCATTCCGGCCGTAGTCGCCATGCGACGATGAGCCGGAACCCAGGGGCCATCGTGGTGCGTGCGCCCCTGGGTTCCGGGTCTCCGCTTCGCTTCGCCCGGAATGACAAAGTCGTTTTGGATCAGCGTTGGAGAGCGTTTCGGAGCGTTGCTTCGTTGGCGTAGGTGGCGCGGTCGCGCCGCGTGAGGCGTGTTGCGAGGGCTTCGAAGCGGGCGCGCCATTCTGGCGTTGGCGCGAGGTCGCGGGAGAGGGCTTCGATTTCGCGTCGTTCGCGGGGGAAGCGGCGTTCGGGGAGGCGCTCGGTGAGGCGTGCGAGCGCGTCTTGCGCTGCGAGCGTGGCGAGGCGCGCGGTTGACGGTTCGCCGTTTACGGCGCGCTCGGCGGCGGCGGCAGCGCGGCGCGCATCATTGATTACGTCAGCGATGGTGAGCGCGGTTTCGCCGTCGCAGACCTGGAGCGCGGACACGTAAGCGTGGAGCGCGGCCATTGTGGCGTCGCTTGGCGGTGCGCCTTGAAATTCATCGACGATGACGCTGCGCATGAACGCGTCGAGCGAGGGTTCGCGTTGCGCGCTGAACGTTGCGCGTGTCGCGGCGCCTGCAAGATCAGGGATAGGACGCGGGTTGTGCACGCCGTCTTCGCGCACGCGGCTTGACCACGAAGAAGTGACGTCGGCGTGGCCGGGAATGTCCGTCAGTTCGGGCAGGAGGAAGTGTGCGTTCGTGCGGCCGTTGCTGTGGCAAGAGTCGCAAGAGAGCCCCACGCGCGCGGCGGGGCCGCCGAGCAGCGTGCGGCTTCGGAAGAGGGCGCGGCCGAGTTCGACGTCCGGCGTTTGTGCGCTGAGGCATTCGCGTGGCGAGTGCGTGAGCGCATGCGCGACGTCGGTGTTTGGATCGGTCCAGATCAGATCGCGCAGCGCAGGTGCGGGGGCGGCGGCCGCGGCGCAGAAGAGCGCCGCGGCGATGACGAAGGTTCGCTTCACCGCGCGGCGACGATCCAGCGCTGCAGTTCCTCGCGCTCGGCGCAGCCATAGGGGCAGAGCCTGTCGAGCACGGCGAGCTGGCGGCGTGCGTCGTCCATGCGGCCCATCTCGATGTAGAGTTCGCCCAAATACTCGTTGGCGCCGCGATGGTGCGGATCGAGCAGCAGCGCTTGGCCGTAATAGCTGAGTGCGAGATCGTAATTGCCGAGCTTGCGGTTGGAGAAGCCCATGTAGTTGAGCACATCCGGCTGCGGGCCGATCGCCTCGCGTGCGGCGGCGAGTTCGATCAGCGCATCGGCGTAGCGCTCTTGATTGACGAGGCCGACGGCGCGGGCGAAGGCGGCGCGGCCTTCGCCAATGCCAGGCGGGAGCCAGCCGGTTGTTGGGTTCGCGGCGGGCGCGGCGCCTTGCTGGATGATTTGCTGAAGTTGCACGTGCGCGGCTTCAAGCTGCGTTCGCCGGTCGGCGCCGCAGCTATCCGTGCACGCATCGCGCGCGGCGGCGAGATCGGCGAGCGTTTCGTTCGCTTTCGCCATATCGTTTTGCTGCACGTAGAGGCGGCCGAGCATAACCCAGGCATCAGGCGGGCCATCGTCGCCGCGTGTGGCGCGTTCGAGCGGGCGGCGCGCATCGTTCGCGTCATTGTTGCCGACGAGGGCGACGGCGTAGAGGTAATTGGCGGTTGGATCGTTGGGCGCGGCGCGCGTGAGATTGCGCAGGTGCCGCACGGCGGTGCGGTAGTCCTGCGCTTGCAGCGCGGCGAGGCCGAGGCGGTAGGCTTCTTGCGGATCAATTTGCGGGCCTTCGCCGCCCGCTGGCATCGAGCTGCCGCCGCCACCGCCGCCCATGCCGGCGCCAAGCGCGGGCGCTGCGCCCGTGAGCGCCAAGACGCTTGTGATGATCGCGATCTGTAAGGCACGCTTCATTGGCGCGTCCTCCCTGAAGTCCCACACGCGCTTATACGCGCGTCAGCGCGCGGGCGGCCACACACGTTTGTCGTAATGCGCGCTATTCGCCGCGCACGCGGCCGTCGCCTTCTTCGGCGAGGACGATGTCCGGGTTTTCGGGCGCTGGGCGTTCGAAGAGGCCGACGTCCATCGGCGCTTGCGGGAGATCGGAGCGCATGGGCGCTGCGATGCGCGCAGCGAGTTCGTTGCGTTCGGCAAGCGTGAGCGGCGCTTGTTCGCCGGGCGGCGGCGAGGGGCGCCAATAGGCGATGGCGACGGCGAGTTTGCCTTCGCGCTCAACGATTTCGGCGATGCCTTGCTCTATGCGTTTGCCCCAGCGCTTCATCAGGTGCTTGCGCTTGGCGTAGAGCACGGGAAGCGTTTCGAGGATGCGCTCAGGCGTTTGCTGCAACAACGCGCGCGCTTCTTCGGGCGTGCGCGCATAGCCAAGCGGTTTCTTCAGTGCGCCTTCCGCGGTGCGCCCAACTGGCGCGGGCGCGGCGGGGCGCCAGAAGCGCAGCGACACGCGCCAAAGATCTTCGCGCCAGTAAAGTTCGTATTGCCCGCCGCCGTAGAGATCGGGGAAGGCGGCTTCAGCATCAGCCGGCGTGGCGAAGCCCGGGGAGGTTTCTTCAGCGGTCAGGAATACCGCGGTTCCCGCACGCTCGGCGGCTTCCTCCTCCGTCCGCGCGCGGGGCGTTTCGGGGCGAAGCGCCTCCGTCAGGCTCTGCGCGATGGGAAAGAAGGTCATATCAAATACATACGTACGCCAAAGGGGAGTGTCGCGCCGCCGGTTGCGCTTGTCACGCGAGAGCGCACGGGTAAAGAAGGCCGATCGAAGAACATCGAGGGGAGTTCCTGATGCCGCAACGCCGCGCGAGCCGTCTTGCCCTAGCGCTGGCGCCGATCCTGGCGCTGATGGCCTGCGATCAGGTCAGCTCGATCCTGGAGAAAGGCGGCGCGCCGGGCGAAGGGCCTGCGGCGCTCCAACAAGTGCCGCTCGATGCGCGCGCGGTGTCGGGCACGCTGCAGCCGCCTGAAGGCATGCAGGGTTTGCTATCGGCTGAGCCGCTGCTGGTGGCGCCGGGCGAGATCGTCGTTGGCGCGCGGGTGGAAGCGGAGCTTGCGGAGACGGCGGCGGAGATGGGGCTCGCAGGCTCGCTCGTCAGCGCGCTGCGCTCATCCGGTGAAAACGCGCTCGATCAAGTGCCGCAAGCGGTGATGGCGGAATTGCAAGCGCGCGCGGAAGCGGAAGCGGGCACAGCGGCGCGCAATGCAGCGCGCACGGTGCTGACGCGCCTTGGCGTTTCGGATGCGGAAATCGAAGTGAGCCCGGGCGGCGTCGTGACAGTCAATCTCGTCAACGCGGGCGCTTCGCCGACGGCGTTGCCGTTTGCGGGACAGGAAGCTGCGCCGGCCGCGGCGAATGCGGAGCCGCAGCAGATCGAATGGAATCCGGAAGAGCGCTGCCCGCGGATCGTCACGCAGGGCCAGCTTGAGAGCGATATCGAATTGGCGACGCGCTGCGCGATCGCGCGTCTGCAAGCGTCGCGGCAATTCGAGTTCGTAGAGCCGAACTTCATCGCGACGGTCGATATCGACCGGCTGCCGTGGAACCGCGCCAAGCAAACGCCGCCACCCGCGACGGGCGCAACGCCTGGCGCGCCGGCGCCGGATGCGCCTGCGGCTGGCGGCATGCCGAACGATCCGCTGCTGGCGCTGCAATGGCATTATCGCGCGCGCGGCAACGGGCCTGGGCAGGCGCCGGGCGGCGCGGGCTTTGAAGCGTTCTGGGCGGCCAACCAGGTTGGTTCGCGCAACGTGCGCGTGGCGGTGCTCGATACCGGGCTCGATCTCACACACCCGGAAATTCGTGGCTCACAAAACGTGGGCCGCGGCGTCGATCTCATCACGTCTTATGAGCGTGGCGGCGACCAGAACGGCGTCGATGACGATCCGAACGATAGCGGCGATCGCTGTGGGCAAGCGGTCGAGAATTCGTATCACGGCACGCATGTCGCGGGCACGATCGGCGCCGTGGCGACAAACGATCGCGTGGGCATCGCGGGCGGCGCGTGGAACGTGACGGTGCTGCCGATCCGCGTGCTTGGGCGCTGCGGTGGCGAGCTCTCCGATATCGTCGGCGGGATTCGCTGGGCGGCGGGGCTTTCACCGGCGATCACCGAAGAGGGCGCGCAGATCGTGAACCCGCAAGCGGCGGACATCATCAACATGAGTCTGTCGATCCAGACGCCGTGCCCGGCTTCGATGCAATCGGCGATCGATGCGGCGACGGCGCGGGGCGCGGTTGTCGTGGTCGCGGCCGGCAACAAGTCGAACAACGCGAACCTTTATGCGCCAGCGAACTGCAACAACGTGATCGTGGTCGCAGCGAACGACGAGCAGGGCAATATGAGCTTCTACTCGAACTTCGGACCGGCGGTGGACATCATGGCGCCCGGCGGAGACATCTTCTCCGACCGTGACGGCGATGGGCGGCCGGACGGCGTCTTGTCGGCGCGCACCTCGAACACGAGCTGCTACGATCCGGTGAACAACGGCGCGACCAACCGCACCTGCTATTACGGCTTCCTGCAGGGGACTTCGATGGCGACGCCGCACGTCTCTGCCGCGCTTGCGCTGCTTGCGGCGCAGACGGGCTTGCGCGGGCGGCAACTGGAAGATGCGCTGTTCACGCGCGCGATCTCGCCGATTGATCCGGCGCAACGATCCACCCAATGCGCGCGTGTCACCAATGGCGTGCCGATCGCGGCGCAGCCGGGGATGTGCGACCGTCCGGCGGGGCGCGGCATGCTCGATCTCGCGCGGGCGGCGCAATCGATTGCGCCAGTCGCGGCGGGCACGGGAAGTGGCCGCAGGAGGTAGGCGCCGATGGAGGTCGAGGCGTTGCGCACTTGGGGGCTCGCTGCGAGCGCGGCCGCGCTCGCTTCGGCGCTGACGATCGCCGCGCTTGGCGGATGCGAGCAGCCGGCCTCGACGCCGGCAACGCCCACAGGCGTCATCGTCGCGCCCGCAACGCCAGCGCCCGCGACGCCTGCTGAACCAACGGCGGAGCCTGCGACGACCGAGACGCCACCCGCAAAGCTTACGTCAACGCCGACGCGCACGACGCCGACTTTGCTGGTGCGGTTCGAGGCGCCGCATCCGCTGGCGCGCGCGCAGGAGATCGCGGCGCAAGGGCGCGTCGCCGAAGCCGGGCGCGCGGCGCAAGCGACGATCCGCGGGCGCGGCGATCTGCGCGGGTTGTGCTTCGATCGCTTTACGCTGGGCGGCGCGGAGATCGTGCTGAAGAGCTGCAACCCCGTCACCGATGGCGCGGCGTTCCAGCGGCGCTGGTCGACGCGGCTTAACGCGATGCCGGGCGTCGACTACGCCGAACCGAACGCGATCGCGCAGCCCGACCGCCGATGAGGCCGCGCCCTTCGCCGCCGCGCCGGCGCGCAGCGCCGCCAACGTGGCGCACGCCAGCGCCTGCATTCACCTGGGGCCAAGCGGCTCCAACGCCGCCACCGGAAACGCCCATGACCGCCGTGCATATGGAGCCCGTCACCGAACCGGCGACGACGCGCGATTACGAGAACCATCACATCGCCATTGGCGACGGGTTGACGCTGCACGCGCGTGATTACGCGCCGCTGCTGCCGGAGACGGGCCTGCCGGTCGTGTGCCTGCATGGGCTGACGCGCAACGTGAAGGATTTCGAGCTCGTCGCGCCGCGCATCGCGGCGCTGGGGCGGCGCGTGATCGCGATGAGCATGCGGGGGCGGGGAGAATCCTCGCGCGATCCCGATCCGGCGAACTATCAGGCGCCGGTCTATGTGGAGGACGTGATCAAAGCGCTCGACGCGCTCGATATCGAGCGCGCGGTGTTCATCGGCACGTCGATGGGCGGGCTGATCACGATGCTGGTCGCGGCGAGCGCGCCCGATCGCATCGCGGCGGCGGCGCTCAACGATGTCGGCCCGCGGATCGATCCGGCGGGGCTGAACCGCATCCGCAGCTATGTGGGCCGCGGCCAGCCGGTGGGCGATTGGGCGGGCGCGGCGCAGGCGCTGCGCGCGACCAATGGCGTGGCGTTCCCCGCGCGCGCGGAGGATGACGCGTTCTGGGCGACGTTCGCGCGCCGCACGTTCCGTGAGATCGCGCCCGGGCGCATCGAAGCGGATTACGATCCGATGATCGCGCTCGCGTTCGACGATGCGCCAGCGGCGCCGGCCGATGCGACGCCGCTCTTTCTGGCGCTTGCGCCCGTGAAGGTGCTGGTGGTGCGGGGCGCGATCTCAGATCTGCTCTCGGCTGATGGGCTAGCGCACATGCGCGCGGTGAAGCCCGATCTGCTTTCCATCGAGGTTCCGAACGTGGGGCATGCGCCGACTTTGGAGGAGGGCGAGAGCTGGGAAGCGCTCTTGGACTTCCTGGCCCGCGTTCCATAGCGCGCGTCGCGCGCTATGCCATTGGGCGCGCGCCTGACCGCCAAAACCGGTTTCCACTTTTGGCTGGCGCGCACTAAACAGGAATCATGACCGAACCCGTTCTCGATATTCAGGATTTGCGCGTCACGTTCACCACGCCGGATGGGCTGGTGGAGGCCGTGCGGGGCGTTTCGCTGACGATCGGGAAGGGCGAATGCCTCGGGATCGTGGGCGAGAGCGGATCAGGCAAGAGCCAGACTTTCCTCGCGGCTGGCGGTCTCCTGCCAGAGAACGGAATCGCAACCGGGCGGGTGCTGTTTCAGGGGCAGGACATTCTCGGGCTGCCGCGCAAGGAACTGAACAAGCTGCGCGGGCGCAAGATCGCGTACGTGTTCCAAGACCCGCTCACGGCGCTGACGCCGCATCTCAAGATCGGCGAGCAGATGGGCGAGGTGATGGCCCATCACTTTCAATTGAGGGGCCCGGCGGCGGAGAAGAAGTCGATTGATTGGCTTGAGCGCGTGCGCGTGCCCGAAGCGCGCCGGCGCTTGCAGCAATATCCGCACGAGCTTTCCGGCGGCATGCGCCAGCGCGTGATGATCGCGATGGCGATGATGGGCGAGCCGGAATTGCTGATCGCGGACGAACCGACGACGGCGCTTGACGCGACCGTGCAAGCGCAGGTGCTCGATTTGATCGAGGATTTGCGGAAGGACACGGGCGCGGCTGTCGCGCTCGTCACGCACGATATGGGCGTGATCGCGCGGATGGCGCAGCGCGTGATCGTGATGAAGAGCGGCGAGATCGTCGAGACGGGCGAGGCCGAGCAAATCTTCCTGAAGCCACAGCATGCTTACACGCGCATGCTGCTCGATGCGGTGCCGCGCATCGAAGGCGCGCGCGCGGGGGCCGCCGCGATTCTGGGCGCGCCGCTTGGGGCGCCGGTACTGCAGGCCGATGACGTGCGCGTGCAGTTTCCGATCCGCGTCGAAGGCGGGCTGTTTGGGAAGACCAAGCAGCTGAAGGCCGTCGATGGCGTGTCGTTCACGCTGCGCGAGGGCGAGACGCTTGGCGTTGTTGGCGAAAGCGGCTGCGGGAAATCCACGCTGGCGCGCGCTGTGGTGCAGCTGCTGCCGCGCACGGAGGGGTCGATCACGTTTCTGGGCCGCGGGCTCGGGCCGGAAGATCAGGAAGCGGTGCGCAATGCGCGCCAGGATTTGCAGATCGTGTTCCAGGATCCGCTCGCGAGCCTCGATCCGCGCATGACGGTGGGGCGCTCGATCGCCGAGCCGCTGCTGACGTTTGCGAAGCATCTCTCCGCAGATGAGCGCGAAGAGCGCGTGCGCGCGATCATGGTTGAAGTCGGCCTCGATGATGCGCTGATCAA
>CAZMCA010000122.1:0-10091 GCA_964564595.1 uncultured Caulobacteraceae bacterium | reverse complement strand
GCCCCTCCTGCCAGAGGAACTCACTCGTGCGCAGGAAGAGCCGCGTGCGCATCTCCCAGCGCATCACGTTCGCCCACTGGTTCATCAACAAGGGCAGATCGCGGTAGCTCTTGATCCAGCGGCTGAATGCATCGCCGATGATCGTCTCCGAAGTGGGGCGAACGATGTAGGGCTCTTCAAGCTCCGCCTTGGGATCGACGACCAGCTTCCCATCGACGTTCTTCAGCCGGTAGTGTGTGACGACCGCCATCTCCTTGGCGAAGCCTTCAACGTGGCTGGCTTCCTTGGCAATGAAACTCATCGGAATGAGCATCGGAAAGTAGTAGTTCTCGTGCCCGGTTTCCTTGATGCGGCGATCGAGATCGCGCTGCATCAGCTCCCACATCCCAAAGCCCCACGGCTTGATGATCATCGCGCCGCGCGTCGGGGAGGTCTCGGCCATGTCCGCCTCGCGGCAGACGGCCTGGTACCACTCGGGAAAATTCTCGGCGCGGGTGACCTTGAGGGCGTGAAAATTCATGTCTGACCTGAGGATTGGCCGGCCCTGATAGACCGCGCCGCCCTACCCCGCAAACCGGGGCTTCCGGGCAGGTTAACGCGTCATTTACGATTTCGGACCGAGCTTCCGGCGACATCTGAGGAGTCGCGGCATGCTGTTGTTCGGTCACAAGCGCTGGAGGGGCGACAGCGGCAAGAGCTACCGGTTCAAGTGCGTGCTGACCAAGAAAGGCCTGCCGGCCGAAGGTGTCGGCGGCATCTATATCTTCGTGCGCCGCCGCTGGGTGTTTCTGCTGGAAGTCCTCTACGTCGGTAAAGCCGCGAACCTCCGGGGCCGCCTGCTGGGTCACGAAAAGTGGGGCCGCGCTTATTGGTACTATGGCGCAACCGAGCGCTACATCCTTGGGCCCATCATCGAGGAAGCCGAGCGCCGCGCGGTCGAAAGCGACCTCATTCACGCATTGAAGCCCCGCATGAATGACGTCGAAATCCCGCAAGCCAAGGCGAAGGCCACGCGCCCGGCTCGCAGCCGGGGATTTCTTGGCGCCCGCGCCAAGGCGGCCTGAGCAAGCTGAACGTGAGGCCTTGACCCCCGCACCGGCGCGCGCGAGAGCCGGGCCGGGATGAGCGCGCAAAAGAGCGGCCTGGCCGAGCGGGCCGCGGAATTCTTCGCCAACATGGATGCGCGCGCCTGGCGTGCGCTTCTCGTGACGACCGGCCTCTTTGTGCTGGTCGCCATCATCCTCGTTGTCGGCCGCTTGTTCTTCGGGGACGAGATCGCGGTTTGGGTGCGCTCGTGGCTCGGCGGCGCCGAACGCGCGCACTGGGGCCTTCCGGCCGCGATCCTTGTGTTTTGCCTGACATCGCTCGTCGGCGCGCCGCAATTCGTGCTGATCGCGGCGTGTGTCGTCGCATTCGGGCCAGAGACGGGCTTTTGGTATTCGTGGATCGCGACGATCGCCTCGGGCGCGTTCACCTATGTGATCGGCAAAGTGTCGGGCGGGCGGTTCGTCTCGAAATATGCGGGCGCGACCGGTGGGCGCTTCACGCGCTTCATGGGCAAGAACGGCTTTCTTGCCAGCTTCATCATCCGTTTCGTCCCGTCCGCGCCCTTCATCGTCGTCAATGTCGCGATGGCGACGGCGGGGGTCGCGTTTCTCCCCTTCCTGGCAGGCTTGGCGCTGGGAGTGCTGCCGAAGACAGCGATTGTGGCCTTCGGCGGCGACGTGATCCTCGATGCTTTGGAAGGCAAGCTTGGCTCTGCCCTGCTCGGCGGGTTGGCCGCCATTCTCGCCTGGTTCGTGCTGGTTTACGTGCTCCGTCGCCTGGTGAGACGTGTGGAGGGCCCCGAAGCGGGTCCGGAAGGGTGATTTGGCGCAACAATCTTGCGTCGCGGCCGCCGATCCGTTATCGAGACGGCATGTTCTGCCCGCGCACCCTGCGTCTACGCACGCTGCTGCCGCTCCTGAGCCTTACCGGCCCCCGGGCGCGTTGAGCTGTCGGCCGAGGCCGCCGGCCGGGCGCCTCGGGGGATAACCTGCTAGAACATCCCCAAATTCCGATCTCTTAGGACCGGCCACATGTCTTCCGCGAACCACGTACGCATCTTCGACACCACCATGCGCGACGGCGAACAATCGCCCGGCGCCTCCATGACGCTCTCGGACAAGCTCGAAATCGCGGCCGCGCTCGATCAGATGGGCGTCGATGTGATCGAGGCGGGATTCCCGATTTCTTCGAATGGCGACTTCGAGGCCGTGAAGGCCGTCGCCGGCATCGTCGAGAACTCAGTCGTGTGCGGTCTCTCGCGCGCAGGCGCGAAGGACATCGAGCGCGCCGCCGAGGCTCTGCGGCCCGCGAAGCGCTCGCGCATTCACACGTTCATCTCAACCTCGCCGATCCACATGAAGCACAAGCTCCAGATGGAGCCGCATCAGGTGCTGGACGCGATCTCGTTCTCCGTCGGGCACGCGCGCAAGTTCACCGATGACGTAGAGTGGAGCGCCGAAGACGCAACGCGCACCGAGCGTGATTTCCTGATGCGCGCGATCGAAGCGGCCATCCGCGCGGGCGCGACGACGATCAACCTGCCCGACACCGTCGGCTATTCATTCCCAAGCGAATACAAAGCGCTGTTCGAAGACGCGATCGCCAGCGTGCCTGGCGCGGACGCCGTCACCTTCTCGGCGCATTGCCACAACGACCTCGGACTGGCGGTCGCGAACTCGATCGCCGCCGTTCAGGGCGGCGCACGCCAAATCGAGTGCGCGATCAACGGCCTCGGCGAACGCGCGGGCAACGCCGCGCTCGAGGAAATCGTCATGGCGCTGCGCGTGCGCGGCGATGGCTTGCCCTACGAGACGCAAGTCGAAACGCCGCGCCTGATGCGCGCGTCGCAGATGGTGTCCCGTGTCACCGGCTTCCCGGTGCAATACAACAAGGCGATCGTCGGCAAGAACGCGTTCAGCCACGAAAGCGGCATCCACCAGGATGGCATGCTCAAGAACACGCAAACGTATGAGATCATGCGCCCCGAAGACGTCGGCCAAGGCCAGACGCATCTGGTGATGGGCAAGCTCTCGGGCCGTCACGCGTTCAAGGAAAAGCTGCGCGAACTTGGCTACGACTTGGCCGACAACGCCTTCGCAGATGCTTTCGTGCGTTTCAAGGAACTCGCCGATCGCAAACGCCACGTCTACGATGAGGACATTGCGGCGCTCGTTGACGATGCGATCGCGCATGAGCACGACAGCGTGCAGGTCAAGCGCCTGCGCGTCGTCGCTGGCACCGATGGCCCGCAATCGGCGGAGATCACGCTGGATGTCGACGGCGTCGAAGTTTCGCGCACGGCAAACGGCAACGGCCCGGTCGACGCAGTGTTCAACGCCATCAAGGCCGCCGTGCCGCACGAAGCGACGCTGGAGCTCTACCAAGTTTCCGCCGTCACCGAGGGCACCGACGCGCAAGCGGATGTTAGCGTGCGTCTCTCTGGCGGCGGCAAAGTCGCTGTCGCGCGCGCTTCTGAGGCAGACACTCTGGTCGCGTCTGCGAAAGCCTATGTCGGCGCCCTCTCGCGCCTGATCGCGCTCCGCGACCGCGGGCCTGATGCGCAGGAAATCGGCGCGCAAGAGCTTGGCGCCGCATAAGCACTAAAAGTCAGGCGGCTGCGCAATCGGCGCGGCCGCCTGCCCTTCTCCCATGATCTGGCCCCTTCTCGTCATCGCCGCAGCGGCGCTGCAGGTCGCGCGCAACGCTGCGCAGCGGCAACTCACGGGCCGGCTTGGCGTGTGGGGCGCAAGCTATGTGCGCTTCATCTATGGACTGCCGGTCGCGTTCCTTTGGACCGCCGGGATCGTCTGGTGGCGCGGTGTGAGCGGCGCGGCCAACGCGCCGTTTCTCCTGTGGGTGGCGTTGGGCGCGGCGACGCAAGCGACCGCAACGGCCGCGCTCGTCTATGCGATGCGCGGCCGGGCCTTCGCGGTGGCGAACGCGTTGCAGAAGACGGAGGTGCTCGGATCGGCGATCGTCGGCGTGATGCTTATTCAAGACGTGCTGACGCCCGCGCATTGGCTTGGCGGCGCGCTCGGCACCGCTGGCGTCACGCTGATGGCGCATGTGAGCCTCGATCGAGGCGCCCTCAAAGCAGCGCTCTCAGGCATCGGGGCAGGCCTCTTGTTTTCGTTCTCGTCCGTCGCCTATCGCGCCGCATCGCATGCTTGGGGCGGCGATCCTTGGGTTGGCGCGGCGGCGACGTTGAGCGCAACGCTTGCAATGCAGACGCTCGGCGGCGGATTGCTGCTCTTGATCTTTGTACGCGGCGCCATGCGCGAAGTGCTCGCCGCGTGGCGCCCGTCCCTGCTGCCGGGCGCAACGGGAGCGCTTGCATCCGCTGGCCTATTCACCGGCTTTGCGCTCGGCCCATCGGCCGCCGCAGTGAAGACGGTGCAGCTCGTTGACGTGCTCATCGCGTGGTTCGTGTCGCGCCGGGTATTTGCCGATGTCATCCGCCCCGTGGAAGTGGCCGGCATTCTCCTCGTCACGACAGGCGCGCTTTGCGTGTTGCTCGGCTAGAACTGCGCGGCCAGTGCAAGGCGCAGGCTGCGGCCCGGCCGCGGCAGCACATCCTTCAAGAACGAGCTGTGCACGCGCACGTCCTCATCCGTGAGGTTGCGCCCATCGAGCATGAGGGAGATCGCGCGTTCGCGCCCGAACGGGCGCCATGTTGCGCGCGCGTTGAGCACGGTAGACCCCGCCGTCGCCGTCTCACCAAAGGCCACGTCATTCTGAGCGGCGGTATCGACGCCTTCGACACGCAACGTCAGCGCCTCGCTCTCAGCGTTGAGGCCGAGCGTCACGCTGCGCGGCGGAATGCGGGGGACATTGCCACCCGCGTCGAACGTCGCGCGCACCCAATCGACCGCCGCGTCAGCACGCACAGTCCAAGCCCCAAGTGCAAACAGGCGCCCCTCGAGCGAAACTTCCCCGCCTTCAAACCTCGCGTCGCGTGCGCCGAATGCGAACACGGGCAACACCATCGCATCAGGGCCAAGCGATCCGAGAATTGGATCGCCGTCGCCAACAATTCCGTCGATGCCCATATCCTCGTCGTCATAGAAAACGAGGCCGGTTGGCGAGAGCGCTATGTAATCGTCGAAGTCCACGCGATAAACATTCGCCTCGAACGAGACAGCGGCCGTTCCGTAGCGCGCTGAGAGCTCGAGCGAACGCGCGGTCTCAACGTCGAGCGAGGTGTCGCCCTGTTCGTAAGCGGCGGTGGCAAGGTGTGGCCCCTCGGCGAAAAGCTCGACAGCCGTCGGCGCGCGTTCCGTACGGGCCGCCGTGACACCAACGAACCAATTTTCCGCTGGACGCCAAAAACCGCCCAGGGAGACGCTCGCAGCGTCGAACTCGCGGACCCCCAGGGCCTCGTTCGCCACCTCGCGCGCTTCGTAGCGCGCTCCGCCTTCAAGCCCGCCCCAGCCAAGGTCGTAACGCTGCACAGCGAACAGTCCCCAGTCGCGGGTGCCAGTCGGCGCGATAAAGCTCTCTTCGCCATCGGCGCGGAAATCGACATCGCTCACTTGCGCGCCGATCGCGCCGCGCAGGCGATCGGCAAGGCCGCGATTGTGCGCCTCTACGCGCGCTTCATAACCCTCGTTCGAAAACGTTGTCCCGGGCGCGCCATCGGCCTCGAACTCGGTGTGCGTGTAGTCGGATCGCTGCGCACCCCAATCGAAGTGATCGAACGGCCCTAGCCGCGCGCGCAGCTCGCCGCGTGTTTCGATGCGCGTCTGCTCAAGTTCAATCCGCCCGCCAGCCTCGCCGGCATTCTCAGGCGGCAGGCCGTATTCTGTTTCGTGCCGCTGGACAGCCAAACCAGCAAAGCCCCGTTGACCCACGCGCGATGCGCCAACGCCGTAGCTTGTAAGCGACGTGAACGAGTTTGGCGCGACGCCTTCCGTTCCTGTGCCGTCGCTATTGGTGAAGCCAGGAATCTCATAGTCGCCGGTTTCGCGCGCAGACGCGTCGAGCCGCAATACGAACGGCCCTTCGCCCAGCGTTGCGGCTAGCGCGCCCTCACGGCCTTCATTTCCGCTTGTCAGCGCCCCGAAAGCCGCAAGGGTTCGCCCGCCGGCCGGCACGCGCGTTGGGATCGATTGATCGAGAACATTGATGACGCCGCCAATCGCGTTGCCCCCATAAGCGAGAGCAGCGGCGCCGCGCAGCACCTCAATGCGGTCAGCTTCCAATCCATCGGAGGTCACTGCGTGGTCGGGGCTGGCGGACGCTGCATCGATCGCACCGACGCCGTTCTGGAGCACCCGGACGCGATCTTCTCCGAGACCGCGGATGATCGGCCGGCTCGCGCCTGCGCCGTAGAAGGTGCTGGAGACACCCGGCGTGCGCTCAAGCGTTTCGCCAAGCCCACCATTGAGCGTTTCAAGCAGATCCTCGCGCCGGAGCACGATCGCACCTTGGAGGCTCTCGATTTGCGAGCCCTCCAGCGGCGCCGTGACCACGATTTCGTCCTGGCTGGCGGCCTGGGCGCTCGCCGCCACCGGCAGAAGCGCCAACCCGCCCGCAACGATCACCCAATGCCTCATCAACGCCTCGCAACGTAATACTATAACACTGCTAGGCTATCATATAATGCCGGGCAAGGGCTTTAAGGCGAGGGAGCTGGACCTTTTACGGTTTGCTGGAGCGGCGCGCAGCGAGATGCGCCGCCATAGCCGCTGCGGGCGCGGGGGTTCGCCAGCTTGCTTCAAACGCATCGATTCCCGCTGCGATTGCTCCTGCCATGGGCAGCTGCTCCCACCGCCGGATGAGCGCTTTCTGCGCACGAACTGCGCCCGGTTCGCACGCTGCAAGCGCCTGCAGCCAGGGCCGGATCGCATCGTCCAGTTCGGCAAGCGGCGCGATTTTTTCGACAAGGCCCCACTGCAAAGCGTCCTCGGCGCTGAAGGTTGCCCCCGTCAGCAGCATTTCGCGCGCCCTGCCCCACCCTACGAGCGACGGCAGGAGTGCTGCTTCCACCACCGAAGGTATACCAAGCCGCACTTCGGGCATGCCGAGCACCGCGTGATCGGCAGCCGCGCGCAAGTCGCAAGCGGCGGCAAGCTCGAGCCCAGCGCCCAGCGCGTATCCGTTGATCCGCGCCAACACCGGAATCGAAAGATCGCGAACGGCCGCGCAGCACCGGTGCACGTTCGTGATGAAGGCGCGCGCAGTTTCAGGACCGAGCGCCGCCATCTCGTCAATGTTGGCGCCGCCAACGAAGGCGCGGCCGGCGCCTGTGACGATCGCCGCACGTAACGCGCTGTCATCCCCAAGCGATTGCACCGCAGCGATGAACGCCTCCATCAAGGGCGTGCTCAGCGCGTTGAGCTTGGCGGCGTTGTCGATCGTCAGCGTTGCGAACGCGGCGCCATCGACGCTGAAGCGGTCGATCGAAACGCCGGCCATCATTCTTGCGCAGGCGCGGCGGGTTCGCAGCGCCATACCAAGCGCTGTGTCGGCTCACCCGTCGTGAACTCGAGCAGGGACGCATTGCGTTGCTGAACAGCCTCGCGCGAGGCGCCGCACCCGTCCAGTGCGCCGCCAGCCGATTCAAGCGCGCGGTCAAAATCTCCTGACGACAACGCGAAGCGCTCACGCTCGAACCGGCGGCCACGGGGGTCGAGCGTCAGAACATCGATCGCGCGCCGCTCACGTGACAGCATTACGCGCTGATAGCTACGTCCGTTTTCGGAGGGCGCATAGAGCGTGCGGCCGTTGACGCAGAGATCGCCCGAGGCGGCGAACGAGGCGTCCTCCTCATCGTCGCCTACATTGGCGCTCGCGCCGCGATCGAGCGCGCAGGTCTGCTCACCTGCAAATGCTCGCGCTGCGCTCGGCGCCGCGCCGAGATCGCGATAGCGCCAGAGATAGACGCCCGCGACGACAACAAGCACTGCTGCGACCGTCGCGCCGGCGACCACCGCGAGCACGCCGGGCGCGCCGCGCCGCATCGAAGCTGGATGGGGCTCAGGATCGGTCGCGCGCGTCATGTGCCGCCGGCCAAACACAATCGCGCCGAGCACGATAACGGCGACAAGCAACGCGACCGTGCCGCCAAGCAGAATGACGAGGGCGAGCCGCGTAAGCCGGTCGGCGGTTTCGAGCTTCGCCGCGAGTTCACGGTTCTGCGTCTGCAAAGCCTCAACCGTTGAAGCGCGTTCGGCTTCCACACGCTCTGTGACGGTCAGACAGCGCTCGTCCGTGGTGGTTGCGCGAACGCCAGCCTCATCGAGAAATTCCAAGAGCTGGCTGGCGCGGGTAGCGACTCCGCGCGTCTCGATCGTGTCGCGCCCACGGGCGTGCCATGTGTTGACGCCCAGCACGCGGCCACAATCATCGAGCAGCGGGCCACCGCTGGAGCCGGAAGAGATGACAGCTTCATGATTGATGGTCGGGATCGGATCGCCCGTGGGTGCGCGCTCGCGCAATGACGCAATCGCGCCCGTCGTTCGCGACGGCGTCATCGGGCTGATGAGTTCGTCCGCCGAACGGCGAATATCATCGACGTCCGGATAGCCGAGCGCGACGATCGCGTCGCCCGGGCGAGGCTCCGCAAGCGAGATGGTCAGCGGCGTCAGCCGCCCGCCGCCCCGCACTTCCAGAAGCGCCAGATCCGATAGGGCGGAATACGAGACGATGCGAGCTGGCAGCATCCCGTCACCGCCAGGCGCAATCACCGCGACCCCCGCGCCCTCTTGCTGGCGCACCGGCGCAACCACATGCGCGTTCGTGACGACCAGATTGGGACCGACAACAAAGCCCGAGCCGGTTCCGATCAAGGAACGCGCGTCGCCGGCTTCTACAATCACCGCCACACGCACGGTGCTTTGTTCCGCGCCGTCGACGCCTGATTGCGCCGCGGCGAACGGAGCCGCGAGCAAAAGAAGCGCAACGCCGATAAGCGCCCGCGCGGTCAGGATGCATCCCCGCAGCATTCGCGCGGATCATTGCGGCCTCGCACATGCCCAGGCAAGCGTTCGCGGCAATGGCAGGTCGTCGCGCACGCGCGATGCGGCCCGCCCCTTGCATCCCCCTGCGCCGCGCGGCAAGCCTTCAACCTTGGCGATGGGGCGAATCGTGGGGCGAAGCGGACAGCTTATGCTGGCCCGTTCGCCCTTCTGTTTGCTTCCGGAACAATGCGTTGGCGGGCCCTAAAAACGCCCGGTCGTTGCAAGATGGTAAGGCTTACGGCGCTAGAGAGACGCCTAAGCCCAGCGAATCGCAGAGAATGGGGACGGCATGAGTTGGTTTGGTCTCGTCGCGCCGGATTTGGCAATCGACCTGGGGACGGCCAACACGCTGATTCACGTAAAGAATCAGGGGATCGTCCTCGATGAGCCGTCGGTCGTTGCGTATGTGAACGAAAACGGCCGCAAGGTCGTCCACGCCGTCGGGGCCGAAGCCAAGACGATGCTGGGCAAAACCCACAAGAATATGGAGGTCATCCGCCCGCTTCGGGACGGCGTCATCGCGGATTTCGATGTCGCCGAAGAGATGATCAAGCAGTTCATCAAGAAGGTGCTGCCGCGCCCCTCGCTCATCAGCCCGCAGATCGTGATCTGCGTGCCGACAGGCGCGACGCCGGTCGAACGGCGCACCATTCTGGAAAGCGCCCAAGCTTCAGGCGCTCGCCGCGTCCACCTGATCGAGGAACCGGTCGCGGCCGCGCTCGGCGCTGGTCTGCAGATCGACGATCCCTCGGGCTGCATGGTCGTCGATATCGGCGGCGGCACGACGGAAATCGCGGTGCTCTCGCTCGGCGGCCTCGTCTGGTCCCGCTCGCTCCGCGAAGCCGGCGACAAGATGGATGAGGCCATCATCCAATATCTCCGGCGCACCGAGAACCTGCTGATCGGCGATTCCACCGCCGAGCGGATCAAAAAAGAGATCGGCACAGCCCGCGCGCCCGACGAAGGCACGGGCATGCAGCTGCCGATCAAGGGCCGCGACAATCTCTCTGGCGTGCCGAAAGAAATCACCGTCAGCGAAGCAATGGTCGCCGAAGCACTCAGCGAACCGGTGACGCGTATCGT
>CAZMCA010000121.1:7164-10118 GCA_964564595.1 uncultured Caulobacteraceae bacterium | reverse complement strand
CGGTGTTGACGATGTAGGCGTGCGGTTTCAGCAGCGCGAGGCGGCGCGCGCTCAGCAAGTGATACGTCGCGGGCGTGTGCGGGCAGTTCACCGACACGATGTCCATCCGCGCGAGCATCTGATCGAGGCTCTCCCAATACGTTGCGTCGAGTTCGGCTTCGATCGCTTGGGAGACGCGGCGGCGGTTGTGATAGTGAATTTGCAGGCCGAACGCCTTCGCGCGGCGCGCGACGGCCTGGCCGATGCGGCCCATGCCGATGATGCCGAGGCGCTTGCCCCAGATGCGCCGGCCAAGCATGCCGGTTGGGCTCCAGCCGGTGAATTGATCGGCTTCGATCAGCTTCACGCCTTCGATCACGCGGCGCGGCACGGCGAGGATCAGCGCCATCGTCATGTCGGCGGTGTCTTCAGTGAGAACGCCCGGCGTGTTGGTGATGGCGATGCCGCGCTGCACGGCGGTGGCGACGTCGATGTTGTCGACGCCCGCGCCGAATTGCGCGATCAGGCGGAGCTTTTCTCCCGCTTGCGAGAGCACGCGGCCATCAAGCCGGTCGGTCACGGTCGGCACCAGCACGTCGGCGCGCTGCATCGCGTCCTTCAGCTGCTCGGCGCTCATGGGCTTATCGTCAAGGTTCAGCTCGGCGTCGAACAGCTCGCGCATCCGCGTCTCCACCGGATCGGGGAGCTTGCGGGTGACGATGACCTTGAGGTTCTTGGCGGCGGGCATGAGGGCTCTTGTTGGGCGCTTCGCGGCGCCGGTTGTCTCGGGATTTGGGGCCTCCTTAGACCAGCCCAAGGGCCGCTCCAAGGCGAGCACGAAAAACCGCGCACACGGCGCCTGTTAAACGGGCTTTCACCCGCGCGGGCGCATTCTGGCGCCTTCCGCCGCTCCAATCGGCGGAGCCCCAAAATAAGGCCGGCTCGACCGGCTCAAGGGTCAAAGGGTTTGGTGATGGTTCGTTTACGCTCGGCCGCGATCGCGGCCGCGATCCTGTCGCTTGGCGCCGCCGCTGCCGCTGTCGAGCGGCCGCAAGCCAGCACGAACGCGCCCTCACCCGATCTGCCGCGTTACGTCAGCCTCAAGAGCGACAACGCGAACGGCCGGCATGGCCCGGGCGAGGAACACCGCATCGACTGGATCTATCAGCGCGCCGGCCTGCCCCTTCAGGTGACGGGCGAGAGCGGGCCGTGGCGGCGGGTCGTCGATCCCGACGGCGCCCAGGTCTGGATCCACGAAAGCAACCTCGATCAGCGGCGGACCGCCTATGTCGTCGCGCACGGCGATGTGCCGATGAAGCGGCGGGCCAACCACAATTCCCGGACGATCGCGCGGCTTGCGCCCGGCGTGGTGGTCGGGTTCACCGGATGCGACGGCGACTGGCGGCGGGTGACCGTCGGCGGGCGCGTGGGCTGGGTGCCCTCGGCGGCCGTCTGGGGCGCGGACTGCGCGGGCATATAATACCGCAATCCGGCCCGCAGCGCCTGGGCGCGTCCTTGCCGCCCCGGACCCTGCCTGCTAGCCCTGCGGGGCATGAAAATTCAGTCCGCCTACCCGTCTTCGTTTGATTACGACGCGCTGATCGCGTCCGGCGAGGGCCGGCTCATGGGGCCGGGCAACGCGCAATTGCCGCTGCCGCCCATGCTGATGTTCGACCGCATCACGCAGATCACGTCAGACGGCGGCAAGCACGGCAAAGGTCAGCTGATCGCCGAGTTCGACATCACGCCGGAGCGCTGGTTCTTCCCGTGCCACTTCGTGGGCGATCCGGTGATGCCGGGCTGCCTCGGGCTCGATGCGATGTGGCAGCTCGTTGGCTTCTATCTTGGCTGGGCCGGCGGGCCGGGGCGCGGGCGCGCGCTCGGCGTTGGCGAAGTTGCGTTCCGCGGCCAGATCACGCCCGACACCAAACTCGTGCGCTACGAGATCGACATGAAGCGCGTGATCATGCGCAAGCTGGTGCTCGGCATCGGCGATGGCGTGGTGTTTGCGGATGGAAACCCCATCTACACGGCGAAGGATCTGCGCGTTGGCCTGTTCAGCGCCGACCAGCTCGCCGCAGGCATGAACCAAGCAGGCTGAAAACAGCCGCTTAGCAACATAGGGAAACGAAATGCGCCGCGTGGTCGTGACCGGAATGGGGATCGTCTCCTCCATCGGCAACAACATCCAGGAAGTGCTCGCAAGCCTGCGCGACGCCAAGAGCGGCATCCGCCGTGCGGCGGAATACGCCGAGCGGGGCTTTCGCTGCCACGTGCATGGCGAGCCCACGGTGCAGCCCGAAGACGTCGTCGACAAACGCGTGATGCGGTTCATGGGCGAAGGCTCGGGCTGGAACTTCATGGCGATGGATCAAGCCATCGTCGATGCGGGCCTCGAGAAGAGCGATGTTTCGAACGATCGCACCGGCCTCATCATGGGATCGGGCGGGCCTTCGACGCGCGCCATCGTCGCTGCCGCGGACGTGACGCGGGAAAAGGGCGCTAAGCGCGTTGGGCCGTTCGCGGTGCCGAAATCGATGAGCTCGACGGCGAGCGCAACGCTGGCGACGCCGTTCGAGATCAAGGGCGTGAACTATTCGATCAGCTCGGCCTGCGCGACCTCCTCGCACTGCATCGGCAATGCGTACGAGATGATCCAGTGGGGCAAGCAGGACGTGATGTTCGCCGGCGGCTCCGAAGAGCTCGACTGGACGCTCTCGGTTCTGTTCGACGCGATGGGCGCGATGTCGTCGCGCTACAACGACACGCCCGATCGCGCCTCGCGCGCGTTCGACGCCAATCGCGATGGCTTCGTGATCGCCGGCGGCGCGGGCGTGCTGGTGCTGGAAGAGCTTGAGCGCGCCAAGGCGCGCGGCGCGAAGATCTACTGCGAAGTCGCGGGCTATGGCGCGACGAGCGACGGCTTCGACATGGTGCAGCCCTCCGGCGAAGGCGCGGCGCGCTGCATGAAGATG
>CAZMCA010000121.1:0-7154 GCA_964564595.1 uncultured Caulobacteraceae bacterium | reverse complement strand
GACCGCCCGGTCGATTACCTGACCCCGCACGCCCCCTCGACGCCGATCGGCGACATCAAGGAGATGGAAGCCGTGCGCGCCGTGTTCTGCGACAAGCTGCCGGCGATCTCGGGCACCAAGTCGCTCTCAGGCCACTCGCTCGGCGCGGCGGGCGTGCAGGAAGCGATCTATTCGATCCTGATGATGAACAACTCCTTCGTCTGCGAAAGCGCGCATATCGACGATCTCGATCCGGCGTTCGCCGATCTGCCGATCGCCAGGAAGCGCGAAGACCGCAACCTCGATTGCGTGCTCTCCAACTCGTTCGGCTTCGGCGGCACGAATGCGAGCCTCGCGTTCACAAAGCACGCCGCGTGACCGGCGGCTTTAGCCGCGAAGGATTTGTCGATGAATGCGTGCGCGCGCTTTCAGGCGATGGGCCAGGCGCGGTGCGTGAAGTGTTGGCGCAAGCGGTGCGCGATCATCGCGGCGTGCTGACGGCTTTGGGCGAGCCGGCTGAAGCCGGGCTCGACGTGCTCCACCGCTCACCCACGCTGACGATCTTCGCCGCAAAGTGGACGCCGAAGATGAACCTGCCGCCGCACAATCACCACATGTGGGCGGCGATCGGCATGTACACCGGGCGCGAAGACAACATCTTCTGGCGGCGCAATGCGGATGGCCGTTTGGAATCGAGCGGTGCGCGGGCGTTGTTCGAAGGCGACGTCGCGGCGCTCGGGCCGGACATCATCCATTCCGTGACGAACCCGCTGCAGCGCTTCGCTGGCGGGCTGCACATCTACGGCGGCGACTTCTTCGACACGCCGCGCAGCCAATGGAATCCGGAAACGCTCGCGGAAGAGGCGTCCGACGGCGCAACCATCCGCGCGCTGTTCGATGCCGAGAACGCGCGGCGCAGCTAGCGTTTAAGCGCCTTCGATCTTCTTGATCTCGGCGAGCAGCGCTTCTTCGTTGGCGGTACGCTTGCGGTCCGCGCGCGCCATGCCGACGGCCCAGGCGATTTCTTCGAGCGTGAGCTTGGCGTCTTGCTCGGCCGCGGAATTGACCGCGGCGTAGTGCGCTTCGAGGCGATCCACGTCGCTCGCTTGTGACAAGCGCTTGCGGAAACCATCGAGACCGCCTTCGAACGTGCGCGCGAGGAACGCGGCCGGCTTCGGCGTGAGCAATGACGACGCCCAGAGGCGGCGGCGCACTTGGTCTTGTGCTTCGAGCAGCGCGGGCGCCTTGCGCGCCATCAGGTGGTTCATGACCGCTTTGACGAAGAGATCGCCCCAGCTCGGGTGATTGGCGCGGCCATCGCTCTCGGCGTCGATCGCGAACAGCCAATGCACTTCATCTTCCGTCACCCACGTCGCGCCCGAACCGGCGGCGGCGTAGATGCAGCGGCGCAGCAGCTCGACTTCGCCCGCGCCGATCGGCGCGCCGGCGAGCAGTTTCGCGAGGCGCTTGCGCGTGAACGCAGACAGGCTATCGGGCGCGCTCTCGGCGCGTTCCATCAGCTTCAGCAGAACCGCAAGCTCGGTCGTGCGCGCGCCGGACATGCCGAACTGGCCTTCGAGCCACGCGACATCCGCCTCGGTGACATGGCCCGCAAATTGGCCCGCGCCCAGCATGTGATCGGTGAGCGCTTCGACGAACATCTGCGCCCATTCCGGATCGGTGTTCGCGACTTTCGCCTCGAGCCCGATCAGGACCGCCGCCTCTTCGCGGCTGACGACACCATCGGGAAACACGGCGCGCCGCAGATCGAGCGCCTCTTCGGCGCTGATGCGTTCGTCGGCGCTGAGGCGTTCCGTCAGCGTATGCAGGGCGAGGTTGCGCATGTGGGCTCCGGGGACCGCAAACCCCGGCATCGTAACGGCAAGGCTTTAAGGTCTTGCGAACCAACGGCCCTAGCAAAGGGTAAACGCGCTTAGTCGGCGCGCTCGAAATAGCGCGTCGCGACATAGCAGCCGCCGAACCGCTCGTTCGAAACCATGAGCCAATCTGTGCCGAGCGTTGCAACGCCGGTGACGATTTCGCCGCCCGCAAGCTTGCCGAGGTTGCGCGCGCGCGTCGTTGGCGCGGCGCGCACGTTCACCTCGCGCTTGGCGCGGTAGCGCGTGTCGGGCGCAAGCGTGCGCGGCTCGCCCTCGGTCTCGCACTCGATGCGCTCGACCTCTTCGGTCTGCGCGGTTTGGGCGGGGCGCTCTTCGCGTGGCGCGCGCTTGGGCGCTTCTTGCGTGCGGCGCGACGCGGGCGCTTCGCTGCGCTCAACAGAAAATTGCGCGAGCGCAGGCAGACGCACGACACCCGCGACATGAAGCGCGATGAGAACGGCGCCCCAAAAGATCAGCGTGAAGGTGAGCTCTTTGAGGAAACCCCAAAGGCCTGCCCAGAAGCTGAGCTCGGTGCGCTGCTCGGCGGCGGCGAGTGCGGCGGGATCACCGGGCGTCGCGACCGGGGCGCCATCTTGCTGATGGCGGCCGAACAGCGAGCGCAGGATCTGATCGAAGCCCTGCTTCCAAAAATAGATCGCGTGATGGAGATGCGCGGCGCTTGCCGAATGGCCCGAGAACGGCGCGAAGGTGAGCGACAGCGTGTACGTCGTCAGCGCGAAGATCAGGACGCGCAGCCATGCCGCGAGGCCAAACGTCAGCCAGAACGCCAGCGCGATCGTGCCCGCGATGATCTTGGCGAACACTTCGATGACGACCGACACGAACCCTACCACGCCTGCCCCATCGATTGCCGAAGCCTACGCGCCTGCTCCGGCCAGCCCGCGCGGGCGCGATGGTAGGTGTGCGGCCGCGCCCCGACAATCGCCGTTGTCTCAATACCGTGAATTCGAAAAATCTGGACAAGCCCGCGGCGCTCTGTTTGATCGGGCGCCGGCGACGTAGCGTCATCAATAAGCTCGCGCGCGCCGATGGGAGAAATCGCCGCCGTGACGACGCAAACCGACGCGCCTCAGGCTGTACCGCCGCTTCGACTGCACACCAAGGCGCTCTATGCGAGCGGGGCTGTCGCCAACGTCATCAAACAGCGCGGCATCTCCACGTTTCTGCTGCTGTTCTACAATCAGGTCGTCGGCCTGCCGCCGCAGATGGTGTCGACCGCGATCTTCATCGCGCTGATCTTCGACGCGTTCATCGATCCGACGATCGGCCAGATTTCCGACAATTGGCGCTCCAAGTCGCTCGGGCGCCGGCATCCCTTCATGTATGCGGCGGCGATCCCAGTCTCGATCGCGTTCTTCCTGATTTGGAATCCGCCGCAGGGTTGGAGCCACGAAGCGCTCTGGGTTTACATGCTGGTGTGCCTGCTCGCGATCCGGCTGTTCGACACGTTCTTCGAATTGCCGTCGGCCGCGCTGCTGCCGGAGCTGACGCGCGACTACAACGAGCGCACGTTCATCATCTCGATCCGATCTCTGTGCGGCGTGATCGGCGGGCTCGGCATGACGGTGCTGGCCTATCAGGTGTTCTTGAAGGAGAACCCGGACGGCACGGGCGGCGTGCTCGCACGCGAGGGGTACTTCGGCTACGCGCTCTGCGCCGCGGCGCTGATCTTTACGTTCATTCTGGTGTCCGCCGGCGCGACGCATGGGCGCATCAAATATCTGACGCAGGCGCCGACGCGAAAGATCACGTTCGTGGGCATGGCGCGCGAAGTGGGCGCGACGCTGAACAATCGCTCGTTCATCGTGCTCACGATTTCGGGCATGTTTCTCTATATGGCGCTCGGTATTCGCGGCGCGCTCGAGCTTTATTTCAGCCTCTATTTCTGGGGCTTCAATCAGGGCCAGCTGACGCTGCTGGCGACGGCCGGGATCATCGCGAGCTTCGTCGGCGTCTCGCTCGCACCCGTGCTCGCAAAGCGTTTCGGCAAGAAGCGGTTGTCGATGACGACGTTCACGCTCGCGGTGATCACGGGCCTTGGGCCGATCCTGCTGCGCGTGCTCGGCTACATGCCGCCGAACGGCACGGACTTGCTGTTCTGGATCATGTTCGTGGACGTGATCATCAACGGCGCGCTCTCGATCATCAACGGCATCATGCTCTCCTCCATGATCGCGGATGTCGTGGAAGACAGCGAAGTGAAGACCGGGCGCCGCAGCGAGGGGCTGCTCAACTCGGCGGACAATCTCTTCAAGAAGATCGTCTCCGGCGTCGGCGTACTCGTCTCTGGCATCGTGCTGACGACGATCGCGTTCCCGCAGGGCGCGGAGCGGACGGAAGTGCCGGCCGAAGTGCTGCGCAATCTCGGCCTGATGTATGTGCCGATCCAATCGGGCTTCTACGCAGTCGCGATCCTGTGCCTCATCCTCTACGGGATCGATCAGAAGAAGCACGAAGAGAACCTCGCGACGCTCGCGGCGCGCCAAGGCGCCGGCGGCGGCTGACGCGCGCGGCAACGCAATCACATTCCCGCGCACGCTCTGTGCGATTTCTTGACGGCGCCGTCAGGTTCTTGATATCAACGCTCGTTGACATGAGCGGGAAATCCGCCGGGAGGACGCATCGATGGCCGACGGAACGACGATCAAGAACATCACCAAGGACGCGATGTACGACGCGGTCGCGCCGGACGATTTCGAGTCGATGCTCGAGCTTGACCGGTACGGCAATCGCTCCACGGCGTTCGATAAGATCATCTCCGCGACGCACGATCACTTCTGGGATCCGCTCGACAAGAAATACATCGACTTCGATGCGCCGTGGGACATGGAGAACGAGCCGCTCGTTCCCGAAGACAATGTCATCGCGCTGCAAACCGATTACGTGAACAACGCGCTGCAAGATCCGAAGACGCGCACGCGCTTCATCAATGAATCGATCCTACGGAGCTTCTCTTCGATCCTGCACGGAGAACAAGGCGCGCTGAACCTTTCGGCTTCGCTGTGCCATGTGCTGAAGGATCAGGGCGCGCAGGAATACGCGGCGAACCAGGCGCGCGAAGAAGCTCGGCACGTCACCGCGTTCGCGAAATACATCAAGGCGCGCTGGGGCCGCCCCGTCGAGTGCGGGCCGACGCTGAAGTCCCTTCTCGTCGAGATCATCGCCGCGCCCGAGGTCTACAAAAAGATCATCGGCATGCAATTGCTCGTCGAAGGGCTCGCGATGGGCGCCTTCGCGACGTTCTACAAGAACCTGCGCGACCCGATGGGCCGCCAGATGCTGCAGCTGGTGATGACGGACGAAGCGTTCCACCACAAATTCGGGAAGATCTGGGCCGATCGCACGGTGCCGAACCTTTCACCGGAAGAGCACGCCGTCGTTGAAGACTGGGCTGCGCACTGCTTCCAGAATCTGCTGTTCAACCTCGCCGCGCCGATCGCGCAAGTCGGCTTCTACGAAAGCTTCGGCCTCGATCCGGTGAAGGTGACCGAGGCGATGCGCGAATACATGACCGACGATCGCCGCCGCGAGAACATGAAGGAGCAGACCAACATCTTCCGCGTGCTGGTGAAGACGCTGCTGAACGCCGGCATCATCACGGACCGCACACGCCCGTTCTATGCGATGTATGTCGATATGGATGAGCTGAAGAGCGAAGGCGAGCGCATGGTCGGCGACGACATCGCCGAAGAAGGCATCGCGTATCTGCAGATGATCAACTTCAAGGATGGCGACCGTAAGCTCGTCAATCCGCTGAGCATCGCGGCCGAATAGCCGCCAAACAACGCGCAGCAAGAAGGGCGCGCCCGCGAAGGCGCGCCCTTCTCATTTTCCAGCGACGGCGCGCTTAGTTCAGCGCGCTTTGCGCGTTGTCGCCAGCCTGTTCGGCGGCGTCGCCCGCTTGTTCGGCGGCGTTGCCGATCGCAGAGCCCGCATCGTTCGCAGCTTGCTGCGTTTGGACTTCGGCTTGCGCGAGCGCGTTGTCGGTTTGCGCGCCGGCCTGCTCGTAACCGCCTTGGTTGTTCGCGTAGATGGCGATGCCGCCGGCGACGAGGATCGCGCCGAGAATCAGCCCGAAGAGCCAGCCACCGCCGCCCTTCTTTTTCTCGTGGTGCACGGTTTCGGTGCGTTCGACATAGCCGGTGACGCGGCCCGTCTCGGGATCGCGCACAACGTCGGTTTCGCGATGATGATCTGCCATAATCTCTCTCCTCGGCGCGCTCAGCCGGGCGCGCTTCCGCGGAGGAACGGCGGGGGGAGCGGAAGGTTCCGCTAGCCGATCTTCAGCCGCACAAACGCCATCGCGCCGTTCGGATCGCCGTCATAGGCCGGTTCCAGCGCATCGCCGACGAGGTGATGCTGAAGCGCAAGGCCTACGCCGAGGCGCGCGTTGGGGCTGACTTGGAAATCACGGATGGCGCCGAGCGAAGCGCGCGCGACGTCTTGCGCGCCAGCGCCGAGCGCCTCTGTGTTGATGTGCTCGAAACGGCCAAACACCGTCCAGCGCGTGTTCGGCGCATAAGAGCTTTCGAGCAGCCACGCATCATGCGCATCGCCGCCGTCGTGCTGCTTGCGGCCGAAAGCGAGCGTGGTGGACCAGAGGCCTTCGCCAACCGGCTGCGCGTAGATCGCGCTCGCGGACCAGCGCGTGTCGTCTTCATCCGGGTGCAATTGCTCGGGGCTCGTGACATCGGCCCACGACACTTGCAGCGCGAGACGCTCGGTCGGGTTCACGCTGACACGCAGGGCGGTGGAATCGAGGCGGGGCTCTTCGATGTCGTACCGGTCTTGGTTTGGTTCGCGGCCACGGAAGCGCGAGGCTTCGATCTTCCACGGGCCGACAGTGTAGCCGGCGGTGACGACGCCGAACGTGATGTGCGTGCTGTCGAGCCAGTGATGCGTGATCGGCGCTTCGGGTGAATCCATCGCGGAGAGGCGATGCATGAACGCGGGCGGGCCGAACGCAGGCTCGCCGGGCAAGCCGACATAAACGAACGCGCTGCCGGGGCCGATGGGATGCGCGTAGCTTGCGGCGAGCTCCATAAAGAGTTCGTGCGGATGCTGGCGATCGGTGAGTTCGGTGACGCCGTCAGCCGTTTCGCCCGCCGCGAGCAGAAGCGGATAGCCGCTGCGGCCCATGAACGGATCGGGGCTCGCCATCGCGCGGAAATTGAGCGTGCCGCCGCTCGCGAAATCGCGGCGCGCCGCGCCCATGATCATGCCCGCGACGAACGCTTTCTCATCACCGCGCGGGCCTTCTTGCCAGGAATAGAC
>CAZMCA010000120.1:3635-10139 GCA_964564595.1 uncultured Caulobacteraceae bacterium | reverse complement strand
CAACATCCGGATCGCCAGAGCCGAAAATCTCCTGCGTCAGCTTCAGCATGAACGGCTCGTCCTCTTCCGGGACGCCGAGGATCTCCATGATCACATGCAGCGGATACCAAACCGCGACTTCCTTCACGAAGTCGCACTCCCCGCCAAGCGCCGCCATGCGATCGACGTGCTTCTTCGCGATCTCTTGAATGCGCGCTTCGAGCTTCTTCAGGTTCGGCGGCATGAACCAGCCCTGCGTCAGCCCGCGCAGCTTCATGTGCACCGGATCGTCGAGATCGACGAGCGTGCGGAACAAGTGCGTGTCGCCCGTCATCGCCTGGATCGCGTTCTCGCCGTCGATCGTGCCGAGATAGGTGCGCAGCCGGTTGACGAAGATATCGCTCCGCTTTTCCACCTCGAGAATGTCCGCGTGCTTGGTGATCGCCCAGAACGGGCGGAAGCCCTGCGGCTTCATCAGCCGCACCGGATCGTCCCGGCGCAGCATCGTGTAGAGCGCGTGGATGTCGTCTTCGTGCTGATAAAGCTCGGGGTTGACGATCGCATTGTCCGGCGTGTCGCGCGTGAAGCCGCGAAAGCTCGTTGCGGTATCGGCCATTGGGCGCCTCCTCTTTGTTGACGCGCACGTTAGCGCACCACGCGGCGCCCTGTCAGCGCCGACGCAACGTCAAGATTCTCCTTGCCCTTCGCGCGCGCCGGCCCAACGTGGCGGCGACCTTGGGAGAAGAGCCATCATGGAAACGCGCACGATCGACCCGACGCCCTGGCTCAATGGCTTTGGCCTCACCCACGCCGTCGAGGTCACCGGCGGCCAGCGCACGCTCTACCTCTCCGGCCAAACCGCGAGCGACGCGAGCGGCGCGCCGATGCACGCGGGCGATCTCGCCGCGCAATTTGCGGAAGCCTGGAAGAATTTGAAGGACGCGCTCGCCGCCGCGAACATGAAGCCCACGAACATCGTGCGCCTCAACATGTACACGACCGACGTCGATGGCTTCATGGCCGTCGCCAGCAAGTGCATGCCGTTGCTTGGCGCCGATGGCGTCAAGCCATGCAGCACGCTGCTCGGCGTGGCGCGCCTCTATCACCCCGCGATCCTGATCGAGCTGGAAGCGACCGCGATTGCGTAGCGCTTAGCGCATCCCGTTCGCCATCCCGGCGATCCACGGCGCCCACAAGCAGAGCGCCGCGCCCAGTTCGAAAAACGTCGAGCCGATGTTGAACTTGGTGCGCGTCTTGTCGCGCAACATCGAGACCGCGCGCCCGAACGCCGAACCGGCATAGCCCGCGCCCAGCGCAAACACCGCTCCGCCCGCCGAAAGCCCGATCACGTCGCTCCCGCCGCGAAGATAGAGCGCGACCAAAAGCAACGCCGCCGCATGCGTCCCGAAAAAGAGCCCGCCATAGGTCGCGCGAAATTCCGCAAACCCGCCCGGCCGCTCGGGATCGTCCTTGAGCCGCATAAACCGCGCCGCCCAACGCGGATTGATCAGCGCATAAGCCCCCATCCCGCCCATCACCACGAGCGCGACAATCGCAAGGAACCAGGAAAAACCAAGCATGCGGACTTAACGCGCTAAGTTGCGCGCGGGATCAAGCGCTTGCCCCTACTGAACATTGTCGAGACCGGCGCCGTCGCGGAAGTAGATCGGCTCCAGCACAGTAGTTTGAAACCAGGGTGTTTGGCGGCCATTCGTGCGTTCCAGCACGTTGTGATTGAGGTCCAGCATTAACGCCGTGATGTCGCGCCGTTCGGGCCGCAATATCTCCGCCTCCAACGCGAGCGCGAACGCAGATCCTTCTGGCGTCTCGGTGGCCAATTGTCCTGGCTGCGCGCTGAACGCCAGCAAGAGACTGCTTTCGTTGAACGTCTCCGTGAAAAACGGCTGCTCACGACGCGGCGAGACATCGTCAGAGAACCGCCGCCCGCAGTCGAGAATAACAATGCCGGCGCGCGGGCGGCCGCGTGCAAGCTCGCGCAGCACGTCCGAGACCCGCACGCCGTAGCGGTACAAATCTTGTGGCTGCTGCACGGCGGCGTCAGCTGGCAGCAGAAAGTTCTCACCGTCGTGAGAGGCGCCGAACCCCGAAAAATAGAGCACGCCAACGCCGCGGCCATTAGTTTGCAACAGCCGGTCGGACATGCGGGTGACCTCGCGGATCATCTGCAGGCGCCCGGCGTCCACGATCGGCTCGCCAACGTAGCCGCTGTTTCTCAAAGCGCGGCTTATGCGCTGCACGTCGCGTGGTGGATTGCTCAGCGCCGGAAGGGCCCCGCCGTACTGGCAGCCGATCGCGAGAAACTGCAGCGCAGGCGCAGCGCTATCGACGGCGATCGGCGCGGTCGCGCCAAGCGCCTCGGTCAGCACGGACTCGGGCGGGGCGCTGCGCCGCAGGGTGATCGCGCGTGACGGGCCCTTCAGGCTGCTAATGTTTTGCGGCTCCTGCAGATTGCAGGTGCGCGCATAGACCTCTTCGCGCACGTCCTCAAACATGTCGAAGACCGCCTTGCCCGCCGCGCCCATGTGCAACGCAAGCGCCACGGCGTACGGGCCATTCGCCGTATTCCTCGCGCCGTCGGAGGCGAGTTGCCCCTCCCACGTTGAAAAGGAGATGCAAACGTTGCGCTGCGCCGCTTCTGACGTTCTGTTGCGATACGAGGCGCCGGGCAGCGCGCGCATGTTCTCAACTGTCAGCGCGCCTGGATCGGCCGCGGCCGACAGTGCGGGCGCCGCGGTCTCAGCCGACGGCACGCGCAACGTGTTGCGGCACGCATCGAGGGCCACGATGTGCGCGTTTGGCGGCCGCGCTGCGCTGACAGTCGGGGGTTGTAAGGTTGAAAACACGGTGGGCAGATCGAGGCACTCTGGCCAGATAGCATCGGTCATCACCTGCGCTGTCACGATGGGGATCAGGTAGTTGCGTCCGTTCGCTGCCGCGGCACCGTGCCCGGCATAGTAGAAAAAGCCAAATGCGTCGGGACCAGCATCGCGCACACGCGCGGCATGCGCCACCAGAGCCGCCTCTAGCGTTGCGCGATTGGCGTTGATCAGGACGCACGCGTCGGGGACCGAGAATCCGCAACCGCGCAGCGCCGCCGCAATCAGCGCCGCATCCGCGTCCGCATTGTTCAGAGCGCCGACACCGGAATTGTAAGCCGTATTGCCGACCACAAGCCCGAACCGCGGCGGTCCGCTCTGCGCGCCCGCGATTCCCGGCCAAACCAGCGCGCCCGCAGACGCGCCGACAAATGCTCGCCGCCCAATCCGCATCGTTCGCTCTCCCCTAGGGAGAGTGAGCCTGTGCGCGCGCGTTCAAGTCAAGCGGCGCTAGCTTCGCGTCAGCGCAAAGCCTTCATAATCCGCGCTCGCCGCCGCATCGCATGCCTGCTTGTAGGCCGGAAAGCCGCCGATATACGGCATGAACACGCGCGGCTTGCCGGGAATGTTGGCGCCCAGATACCAGGAGTTGGCCTGCGGATAGAGCGTCATATTTGCTACTTCGTTGACATGCGCGACCCATGCATCCTGCGCCGCCGCCGTCGCTTCGATCGCGCCGATCTGGCGGGCGCCCATGTAAGCGATGCAGTCCGCGATCCACTCCACGTGCTGCTCGATCGCGAGCGCCATATTGCACAGCACCGAAGGCGAGCCCGGCCCGGTCACGATGAACATGTTCGGAAAGCCCGCCGTCATCAGCCCAAGATGCGTGCGCGGGCCTTCGGCCCATGCGTCCTTGAGCTTCACGCCGCCGCGGCCCGCAATGTCGATCTTGTTCAGCGCGCCGGTCATCGCATCGAACCCGATCGCGTAGACGATGGCGTCGAGCGAAAATTCTTTTTCTTTCGTGCGCAGCCCGTCCGGCGTGACATTCTGAATCGGATCGGCGCTGACATCGACGAGCGAGACGTTCTCGCGGTTGAACGTATCGTAGTAGCCGGTGTCCACACAGAGCCGCTTGGTGAAGAGCGGATAGGTTTTCGGCGTGAGTTTCTCCGCTGTCACGGGATCCTTCACGATCTGCCGGATCTTGCCGGCGACGAATTCCGCCGCCGTATCGTTGGCTTCCTTGTTGAGCACGATATCGGCGAACGCTCCGCCAAGACTAAACCCGCCCCGCGCCCACCGATCCTCATACGCCGCCGCGCGCTCCTCGGGCGTGGCGTCCAGCGCCATGCGCTCCTGCCCGTCGATCTGCCGCACGCCAAAGCCCTGCGCCATCGCTTCCTCGCGATAGCGCTTCCGGTTCGCGCGCCAGTCCGCGAGCTGCTCCTTCGTTGTTGGCCCATTATGCGCGGGCACGGAATAGTTCGGCGTGCGCTGAAACACCGTCACATGCGCGGCCTGGCGCGCGATCTCGGGGATCGACTGAATTGCCGAAGAGCCCGTGCCGATCACGCCCACGCGCTTGCCCGTGAAGTCCACGCCCTCATGCGGCCAAGAGCTGGTGCGATAGCTCTCGCCCTTGAAGCGCTCGGCGCCTTCGAAGTTCAGCTCCTGCGGCACGGACAGGCACCCCGTCGCCATCACCACGAATTTGGCGGAGATGTCGTCGCCCGTATCCGTGACAATGCGCCAGCGATTGGCGCCCTCATCGAACGCGGCGCTCTCAACGCGCGTCTCTAGCCGGATATCGCGCCGCAGATCGAACCGGTCCGCGACATGGTTGAGGTAGCGCAGCAATTCGGGCTGCGAGGCGTAGCGCTCGGACCATTCCCACTCATCCGCGAGCCCATCGTCGAACGTGTAGGAATACTCCTGGCTCTCGATATCGACGCGCGCGCCCGGATACCTGTTCCAGAACCACGTGCCGCCAACGCCCGCGCCCGCTTCATAGACGCGCACGCTCAGCCCCTGCCCGCGCAGCTTATGCAGCATGTAGAGCCCAGAAAACCCCGCGCCTACGATCACCGCGTCCAGCGTTTCCTGGGCCATCGGCCGCGCTCCCTTTTATCTCGTTGACAAAAGCAAGCCGAGCGCGCGCCAGCTAAGTCAAGTGAAGAACGAATAGCGCCCCATCAGCGGCGCGGCGATCAGCAGCGTCATCGCCGCGTCGAGCGCGAGCAGGCGCGTGTTGAGGGCAAGGCCCTCGCGATCCACGATCACCGATAAGAGCCGCCCGAGAAACGCGAACAGCCATCCGCCCGCCAGGAAGAACAGCAGGTGGTCGAACTGATAGGCGCTCACCGTCGCTGGGTTATGATCGAGCGCGAACATCATCAGATAGGACAGCTGAAACAGCACCGCGCCGTGCAGCGCGAACAGCAGCCCGCCAAACGCGCGGCTCTCCCCCACGCCGCCCGATTTCTCCGGGATCGATCCAAGCCCGATCGACAGATGCGACCCGCGCGGCCGGATCAACATCGCGAGGCCCATGACAACGCCAAGCGTGAGACCGAGTGCGGCGAGAATGTAGGGGATGGGCGGCATCACTGACTCCAAAGCACTGCGCGTCTGCGTGCTCGCACACGGACGCGCGCCATCCCGTACCCCAATCATCGATCGTGATGCAAAGAGGGCGGGACCTGCGCCCCGCCCCTGCCGTTCGTCGCAAATCGCAGCGAGTCTAGCGCATTCCTGGCACGGCCAACCGCGCCTCGCGCTCCGCCACGTCCCGCATCGCCGCCGTGCCGTGCTTGCCGAGTTCCAGGCGCGCGATGGTGCGCTCGTGCACTTCATCGGGCCCATCGGCGAGCCGGAGCGTGCGCTGGTTCGCGTAGGCGCGCGCAAGGCCCGGATCGCTCGTCACGCCCGCGCCGCCGAACGCCTGGATCGCGTCGTCGATCACTTTGAGGGCCATCATCGGCGCTTGCACCTTGATCATCGCGATCTCCGTGCGCGCAACCTTGTTGCCGACTGTGTCCATCATGTACGCGGCCTTGAGGCACAGAAGCCGCGTCATCTCGATATCGATGCGGGCGCGCGCGATGCGGTGCTCCCAGATCGAATGATCGGCCAGCATCTTGCCGAACGCTTTGCGCGACAGCAGCCGCCGGCACATCTTTTCGAGCGCGACTTCCGCAACCCCGATCGTGCGCATGCAATGGTGAATGCGCCCCGGCCCCAGGCGCGCCTGCGAAATCTCAAAGCCCATGCCTTCGCTGGCGATCAGATTGCTCGCCGGCACGCGCACGTTCTTCAGCACCATCTCGGCGTGGCCGTGCGGCGCGTCGTCATAGCCAAACACCGGCAGCATGCGCACGACCTCAACGCCCTTGGCGTCGAGCGGCACGAGAATTTGTGATTGTTGCGTGTAGGTCTTCTGCCCCGGGTCGGTCTTGCCCATCACGATCGCGACTTTGCAGCGCGGATCGCCCACGCCGCTCGACCACCATTTGCGCCCGTTGATGACGTAGTCGCCGCCCTCGCGCACGATGCTGGTCTCGATGTTGGTCGCATCGGAGGAAGCGACGGCAGGCTCCGTCATCAGGAACGCCGAACGGATCTCGCCGTTCATCAGCGGCTTGAGCCATTCTTCCTTCTGCGCGCGCGTGCCGTAGCGGTGCAG
>CAZMCA010000120.1:0-3625 GCA_964564595.1 uncultured Caulobacteraceae bacterium | reverse complement strand
GGGCGCCGAGCAATTGAACACTTCGGACGCGAACCCGACACGCCCGAGCAATTCCGCGATCGCCGAATACGTCACGTTCGAAAGCTGCGGCCCCTCGAACGCGAACGTGTCGTCGACCTGCCGAAACCCCGCCGGCTCGGGCGGCATGAACATATTCCAAAGGCCCTCTTTCCTGGCCTTGGCCTTCAATTCCTCGACCACCGGAATGACCTTCCAGCGTTCGCCCTCCTCGTGCTGGGCCTCATAGACCGGCACAGCCGGAACGATGTGCGTATCGATGAACGCGCTGACGCGCCCCAGCCAGTGCTTGGTTTCCTCGTCGTGCTCGAATTTCATGGGGCCCTCCGGTCCGCCCACGATGAAACCCGGCGCCGCCCCCGCTTTGATGCATCGCAAAACCGGGTAACGCATTGCGCCCGCACGCAACGCACCCCATGAAACGCGCAAGCCCATGCCGCGAACTCGATGACCTTCGCCCTCTACGCCTTCCTGTTCGCGCTCGTTTTGGCGACCTCCACGATCTCGGGCGTGTTCGGCATGGCCGGCGGGCTCATCCTGATGGGCGGGCTGACGCTGGTGCTGCCGGTCTCGGCCGCGATGGTCGCGCATGGCGGCGTGCAGATATTCTCGAACGGCTGGCGCGCCGTGCTGCACAGGAAGCACGTCTCGTGGCGCATCGTGGCGCTCTACGCTGGCGGCTCGCTGATGGCGGCCATCGCGCTCGCCGCCGTCTCCTACGCGCCGTCCAAAGCGTGGACGTTTCTGATGATGGGCCTAGTGCCAGGCCTTGCCTGGCTGCCGAAAGGCTGGATCGAGGCGGACGCCGCGCGGCCGGCGCACGCGTTTGTTTGCGGCCTGTGCGTCACCGCGCTCAATCTCATCGCCGGCGTCGCGGGCCCGCTGCTCGACGTGTTCTTTGTGCGCACGTCGCTCACGCGCCACCAGATCGTCGCGACCAAAGCCGCAACGCAAGTGCTCTCGCACGCCGCGAAGATCATCTTCTACGGCGCGCCGTTTCTCGCGGGCGGCGCGGTCGGCGCACTGCCGCTTTGGTTCTTTGCGGTCGCAGCGCCGCTCGCCGCCTTCGGCGCCGTGCTCGGCGGCATGATCCTCGATAAAATGACGGATCAGAACTTCCTCAAATACACGAAGTGGATCGTCACCGCGGTCGGCGCCTTCTATCTCGCGCAAGCCGCATACCTCTTCGTCACCGGACAAGGTTGATTGGGCCAAGGCGGATGAAGCTCGAACCGCGTATCCTCGAAGACAAGCACGTCCGCCTCGAACCGATCGTCGAAGCGCACCGCGAACCGCTGCGCGCGCTCTCGCGCGATCCCGCGATCTGGCGCCATTGGCCGCGCGACATGACCGATTGGGACGCCACGTTCGATTGGCAACTCGCTGAACATGCCGCGGGCCGCTGGTATCTGCACGGCGTGGTCGCGAACGGCGCTTATGTGGGCCAGACCTGCTATCTCAACATGCGCCCCGCAGACTCAAGCGCCGAGATTGGCGGCACGTGGTACGCGCCCGCCGCGCAAGGCGGGATGACCAATCCAGCATGCAAGCGCCTTCTGCTGATGCACGCGTTCGAGAGCGGCGCCGAACGCGTCGAACTCAAGACCGACGCGCTCAACGCGCGCTCACGCGCCGCGATCCTAAAAATGGGCGCGACCTTCGAAGGCATCCACCGCCATCACATGCGCCGCCCCGACGGCTCCTGGCGCGACACGGCTTGGTTCTCCGTGCTCCGCGAAGAATGGCCGCGCGTGCGCGCAGGTTTGGAAGCGCGGCTCTCAACCTAAACACTCCCTCATTCCGGACGCGCGTAGCGCGATCCGGAACCCAGGGGCAAAGCGTGCCACAGTCTCCCTAGGTTCCGGATCTCCGCTTCGCTTCGCCCGGAATGAGGGAGTTTAGTGCGATGCGTCTTCGCCCGCTTCAACGCCCAGCAAATCGCCCGGCGCGCAGTTCAGCGCTTCGCACAATTTCGCCAGCGTCTCGAAGCGCACGCCTTTGACCTTACCTGTGCGCAGCAGCGACAGGTTCGCTTCCGTAATGCCGATGCGCTCGGCCAAGTCCTTGGCCTTCATCTTGCGGCGCGCCAGCATCACATCGAGCGTCACGACGATCCGCATCACACGATCGCGTCGTTCTCGGCCTTGAGCGCGGCCGCTTGTTCAAGGATGCGCCCGAGCGCCACGATGAAGAGCGCAAACCCAAACAGCGCGATCGTTTCGCTACCGAGGTTCGCCGTCATGCCGCCGCCGCGGTTCACCGTCCACAACACCACGTTCGGCACGATCAGCGCGTACGCGACGATCGCCCACGCCACATCCTGCCCCGCTTCACTCACGCGCCGCGCCGCGCGCGCCTCGAAGAAACGCCCTTCGCTGTAGTCATCGAGCGCGCGCCGAAAATTGCGCGCCGCGAAAGCGAAGAGCACGAGCGGCGCCGCACGCGCCGCATACACGCCAACAGCGCTCAGCCGCTCGCTCCAGTCGCCGCCGCGCACGAGCGTCACCACCGCGGGGATCACGTGGTTCACCGCGATAAGGATGAAGAGCGTCACCGTGCAGACGATCGCGAACACCCGCACTGTCCGCGCCAGCCCCTGAATGTCGTCCACCGAGCGCGCCATCGCCGTCTCCGCAAGCATCGCGATAATTTATTATTGTCTTACAATAATTTGTCAAGCCACAGCGAGGCGGCCCTCACGGCGGCGCAGTTAACACTCCGATAACCGCGTCTTCGGTCTGATGGCTCAATTGGAGAATCGGCAGGAAATTTCTGCCGGTCCGAAAAGGCGACGACGCGACCATGCCGCTCATCACTCACGCGCTGCTTTATGTCGGTTACGCGATGATCGCGCTAACGACTGGGCTTGCGATGAACCAAATCGGCGGCGCTGACATGGCGTCTTCGTTCTTGAGCGGCATCGCGCTCTTTTCCGCCGCCGCGATCACGCATGGCGGCATCGCCGCGTCCGCCGCCGCCGGCAAAGTCGGCCGCATCGAGAAACGCCTCAAGACCGACATCGACCGCGTCCGCGCCGCGCACCGCGAAGTGATCGCCGACATCGACGCTGTCACCGCGCGCGTCGAAACGCTCGACCGCAACGTGATGGAGCTCTCCGAGCGCCAAATGATTGCGCCGCCGCAGCAGGTCGTCACAGCCGCGCCCGAAATCAAAATGCTCGATCAGATCGTCGATCGCCTCGGCCGCGCGCTCGATAGCCGGTTCGATGAAATGCGCCGCATCTCCGGCGCGGCCGGCCACGCCGCCGTGCGCGGGCCGATTGATCTCGTGCGCGAAGCGCTGGTGGAAAACCGCGTCGAGCTGCATCTCCAGCCCGTCGTCTCGCTGCCGCAGCGCCGCACGGTGTTCTACGAAGGCTTCACGCGCCTCAAGGACGAAACCGGCCGCCTCATCCTGCCGCAAGAATTCATCCCGGTCGCGGAAACCGCCGGTTTGATGGGCGTCATCGACAACATGCTCACGTTCCGCTGCGTGCAGATCGTGCGCAAAATGATGAAGAGCGACCGGCGCATCGGCATCTTCTGCAACATCACGCCGCGCGCTCTTTCGGACGAGCAGTTCTTCCCGCAATTCCTCGATTTCATGC
>CAZMCA010000119.1:0-10524 GCA_964564595.1 uncultured Caulobacteraceae bacterium | reverse complement strand
GCGCCCGTTTCTTCATCGGACTCGAACACGATCAGGCGCAGCTTCACCTTCAGCGGCGCGGCATACGTCATGTCGCGCTGCTGGCATTCCTCGACGTCGAACTTCGGGTCCTCGAACTCGTACGAGACGTATTCGAGCACGGCCCGATCGGAAAAATCCTTGATCGGGAAAACAGATTTGAAGACGGCTTCGATGCCTTCATCGGCCCGTTCGCCGGGCCTGCCGTCCATCTGCAGAAACTGGTCGTATGAGCTCTTTTGGACTTCGATCAGGTTGGGCATTTCGCCCGCCTCTGGGATCTGCCCAAAGGACTTGCGGATCCGCTTTTTACCCGTGAACGATAGAGCCATTGCTCTCCCCTTGCGCCTCGCGCGACCCGCAGCCCTGGCCGGTGACTGCACGCGCGGCGCTGGATAGACGCCATCCGCCCGAACCGGCTTCAAACCGGCCAATCGACACGCGCTCCGCGAACGGACGAAGCACGCGCGCAGCCACACAAACACGGCCGCGAAAGTGGAAACCCGAAGGGCTGACGCGTCGTCGCGCCAGCCCCACCGGGAAAATGCTTATTTCAGCTCGACCTTGGCGCCGGCCTTCTCAAGCTGATCCTTGAACTTGGCGGCGTCGGCTTTGTTGACGCCTTCCTTCACCGGCTTCGGTGCGCCTTCGACGAGGTCCTTGGCTTCCTTGAGGCCAAGACCCGTGATCGCGCGCACTTCCTTGATCACCTCGATTTTCTTGTCGCCAGCGGCGGCAAGAACGACAGTGAACTCGGTTTGCTCTTCAGCCGGAGCGGCAGCGCCGCCGCCAGCAGCGGGAGCTGCCGCAACCGCGACAGGCGCGGCGGCCGAGACTCCCCACTTCTCTTCGAGAAGCTTGGCGAGTTCGGCGGCTTCGAGAACGGTAAGCGACGAAAGATCGTCGGCAATTTTTTCAAGCTTCGACATGGTGACTGAACCCTTGGATTTCAACGTTTCTTGAGTAAGCGGATACGTGACGACTTAGGCGGCTTCCTTCGCTGCGTAGGCAGCCAGCACGCGGGCCAATTGCCCGCCCGGCGCCTGCAGCACTCCGGCGATCTTGGTCGCGGGCGCATTGATGAGCCCGATGATCTTGCCGCGGAGTTCGTCCAGCGACGGGAGCGTCGCCAGCGCTTGCACAGCCTTGGCGTCCAGCACGTCCGATCCGAGCATTCCGCCGATGAGGACGAACTTCTCTTTTTCCTTCGCGAAAGCCGCAGCGACCTTGGGGGCCGCAACCGGGTCTTCCGAGTAGGCGATCGCCGTGGGGCCAGTGAAGAGATGCGCGCCCGCGGACAACGGCGTGCCGTCGATCGCGATTTTAACGAGCCGGTTCTTCACCACCTGGAGGCCTGCGCCCGCCGACCGGAGCCGGGTGCGCAATGTCGTCAGATCCGCGACGGTCAGGCCCGCATAGTGGCTGACAACCACCACGCCCGCTTTGGCGAATACGCCTTTCAGCGCCTCCACCTCTTCGGCCTTTTGAGCACGATCCATTGCGGTCTCCTCGCCCGGCCAGAGCCGGGCTTTGGCGAGGCGGCCGGACCATCCGGACGCCCCTAGGCGCGCGCGGACCGGACCGTTCGCCGGCGGAGAGCCGGGGACGATGCGCTTCGCACGCACGATCTGTCCCAGGGCTCGCCAAACGACCCAGACTATGATTGTCTGGCTCGAGAAACGTCAGCTCTGTCTATTGCTGGCCCAGAGATTCCGCCGGAAATCCGTGGAATTTCATAGAATTAAGCCTCGCGCAAAGGGGCCTTTCGGCCGCCTAAGAGCAAGGCGCCTGCAGTCTCGGACAGGATCGACAGGTTAACGGACCCATCGAGCCGGCGGATATGCACTCTTTGCTGCAGCGCCGCAAGGGTTCATCCACAGTTTTGCGTATGCGGCGCCGGAACAACCGCTAGCCGTAGAGTTTCGCCTTCTCGTCGGCATAAGGCGCGTACGACTCCACGAGCGTGGCGCTGTTCAGGAGCATCTCCGCCTTCGGCGCGCTCCCGCCAGGCTCGAACACGGTGGTCCGCACCCACATGCTCTCGGTACGCCGGCTGCCAGACAGGAACACCACTTCCCGCTCGATCTCGTAGTCGCGCCCAACCAGCAGCGGCCCGTCGATCAGCCGGATCTCCTGGTCAGCGAACAGGCCAACCGCCGGGCCTTTCACCGGCCAGCCCGGCCGGCGGGAGGAGTACTGAAGCAGCACGCTGATCATCTCCATCGGGATGACCTCGGCGTAGCCGGCGGATGGTTCGGTGATCTTCTTCAGCTTGTCGGCCAGCGAGAACGGATAGAGGTCGCCCATGTGCTGCTCCGCGCCCATGCGCACCGGGTGGCGTGGCTGCTTCATGCCCACGCTCACATCGCGCAAGATTACCGGCTGATCGAGCGGTTTGAGTTCGGAAAGACGCGAGGTCAGCGCCGTGGGTCCTGCGCCGCCGATCGAGAGCGTGCCGCGCAGCACCTCGGTCCCATCTTCCTTTTCCATCGTGATCTTGGCGACGCCATCGACCGGTTCCTCCGCAATCGCACGGGCGGCCTCACCATCGAACACCATCGTGCGGTAGTGCGCGGAGGCGCACCCTTCCTTCCACCACCGCTCGCCCCAGAGCGCCTCCCCGAGCGGTGCGAACTGGCTGAAATGCGTCGGCCCCTCCACCGCGCCGCCCTTGAAGCCGAGCTTCTGAGCCGTCGCGTCGTCATGCATAGAGGCGTGATTGTCGTAGGTCTGCGCTTGCAACATGTTCGCGGGCTTGCGCCAAGGGCCAACGATGCGCCCCTCCTTCCGCTCAAGCGGCGTCGTGAAAAATTGCATCGCGATCTCCCTTTGCCCTCACGATATGCCTTGCGGCGCAAGCGCGCCAACACCCTAATAGTCGCGACAGTCCCGGAGAACGCTCATGACCGCTATTCAAGACATTCCGCTCAAGCGCATCGACGGCGCCGCCGATACGCTCGGCGCCCACAAGGGCAAAGTGCTCTTGATTGTGAACGTCGCCTCAAAGTGCGGGCTGACGCCGCAATATGAGGGCCTCGAAAAGCTTTTTGAATCTAAGCGCGGCGCCGGCCTCGAAGTGCTTGGCTTCCCAGCGAACAATTTCCGCGGCCAAGAGCCCGGCACCGAGGCGGAGATCGCCGACTTCTGCAAGACGACGTACGACGTGCAGTTCCCGCTGTTCTCGAAGCTCTCCGTGGCCGGCGAAGATCAGCATCCGCTCTATGCGTCGCTGACGAAGGCGATCCCGGCCGCTACCGGCGAAGGCCCGATGCGCGCGCGCCTCGAAGGCTTCAAGATCGAGACCAACAAGGCGCCGGATATTCTCTGGAACTTTGAAAAGTTCGTGGTCGGCCGCAATGGCGAGGTCGTCGCGCGCTTTGCGCCGGATGTCGCCGCGGACGATCCGCGCCTGACCGCCGTGATCGACGCTGAACTCGCCAAGAGCGCCTAGGCGGTCCAGCGGCTTACGTCGTCTTCCTGCGCGATCAACGCCAAGCCATACGCGATCGAGACGAGCTGATCGCCCGTCTCGATCCGTTCGCGCGGGAAGCGCGCCTCAAAGAGAGAGCGCACCGCCGGCACGAACGATGAGCCGCCGGTGAGAAACACTTTGTCGATCTCGCCCTCGTTGAGACCGGCGCGCGCGAGCGCCTGATCCACGCTGTCGCCAATCTCCGCAAGGTCTGGCGCGATCCAGCCCTCGAAATCCGCACGCGTGAGCTTTCGCTCGATGCTCACGCCGCCTTGGCGCAGTGCGAGCGTGGCCTCATCGGCATGCGATAGCTGCACTTTGACATCCGTCACCGCACGGTTGAGCGCATAGCCTGCGTCCGCATCCAAGAACGCGAGGAACGCCTCCAAACGCTCCGGCTCCATCGCGGATTTCGCGAGACGCTGAAGCTCCGCGTAGTCGCGCGTGTGCTTCATGATCGAAAGTTGGTTCCACTTGCCGAACTTCGAATAGTAGGCGTTCGGTATCGGCAGTACCTTGTCCCAGCTTCGGTAGAATGATCCCTTTCCGAACATCGGCGAAACCAGATGGTCGATGATACGAAAATCGAACGCATCGCCCGCGATCCCGACGCCCGCATGCGCCAACGCTTCGAAGGACAGCCCCGTGGCGGATGGCGAAAACCGCACCACGGAAAAGTCGCTCGTCCCCCCGCCGAAATCCGCCACCAGGATGGTCGCTTCTTTCGTCAGGCGTTGCGCGAAGAAGTACGCCGCCGCCACCGGCTCGTAGACGTGATGCACTTCTTCGAAACCGAGCCGCGCAAGCGCCGCTTCGTAGCGCGTGCGCGCCAGCGCCTCATCCGGCTGCGCGCCCGCGAATTTCACGGGCCGCCCCATCACGACGCGCCGCGGGAAGTCACGTCCAGCGTGCTCACGCACTTTCCGCAGGAACGTGGCGAGCAGGTCCTCGAACGCATACGGGTTGCCGAAGATCGCGGTGTTGGTGAAGAGCGGACTCGCGGCGAAAGTCTTGAACGACTGGATGAACCGGCAATCGCCGCCAAGCTCCAAGAACTCATCGATCGCCCAGGGTCCGGCCTCATGGCGATGCGCGACACGCGCCGCGTCGGCCTCCTTCCAGAAACACAGCACAGATCGGAACGCGCTGAACGCAGCGTTCTCATGCGCGAACTGAAACGCCTCCGCCTCCCCCGCCGCATTCGCGACTGTTGCAACCGTGTTGGTGGTGCCGAAGTCTAGGCCGATCGAGGGGATGGGCATGGCGCGCTCCAACGCAAAAAGGCGCCGGGGGTAAGCCGGCGCGCAAACGAGGATGGGGGCGCGCTTCTAAGCGCACCGGCAATACGTGGCAAGCAGAATTAGGCGGCCAGCGTCAGAACCAGCGCGCCGCGCTTGGTGGCGACAAGCGTGTGTTCGTACTGCACGGTGGGCCGGCCAGTATCCGCGCTCAACGTCCACCCGTCGTCGCCTTCTACCGCCCAATCGCTACCAAGCGAGAGGAACGGCTCAAGCGTGAACACCATCCCCTCATGGATGCGCCGCTTCTCGTTCGGCTCGTCCCAGGTTGCGATTTCCTTGGGGTCTTCGTGCAGCGCGCGCCCAACGCCGTGACTCGCGAGATTGCGGATCAGCGAATAGCCGTTGCGATCCGCGAATGTCTCGATGGCCCGGCCAACATCGTTCAAGCGCACACCGGCTTTCACTTGATTGATGCCGGCCCATAGCGCACGCTTGCCGTCGCGCGCCAAGCGTTCGAGCTTCACGCTCTTCGGTGGAATGATGAAGCTCGCGCCGGTGTCCGCGAAGTAACCGTCGCGCTCCGCTGAAACATCGATGTTCACCAGGTCGCCGGCCCGCAGCACGCGATCGCCGGGAATGCCATGCGCGATTTCGGGAAACACGGAGATGCACGTCGCGCCGGGAAAGCCGTAGCTCTCTTCCGGCGCGGACCGCGCGCCCTCCTTCTCCAGCAGGGCGCGGCCCAAATCGTCTAACTCGCGCGTCGTCATGCCCGGCTCGAGGGCCGCGCCCATCGCCTCGCGCACGTCGGCCACGATCCGCGCAATGCGCTTCAGGGCTTCCAGGTCATCGTCATTGTCGATCGTCATAGCCGCTCATGTAGGCGACATCGGCCGCGCTGCGAAGCCGCTAGCTACCCAGAACCTGCCGGAGCCGCCAGGCGAGATCGGCCTTGCGATAAGGCTTCATCAGCAGCGTTTCGCCTTCCGCGATACGTTTGTTCGAGACGAGCGCATCCAACGGATAGCCCGATGTGAACAAAACCCTGATGCGCGGCGAAACCTCGCGCGCGCGCTGCGCAAGGTCCCAGCCGTTGACGCCTCCAGGCATCACGATGTCGGTAAACAGGAGATCGACATGTTCTCCACCCGAGATGCGCGCCAACGCCTCGCGCCCCGTCGCGCACGTCGCAACGGTGTAACCCAGGCTCTCCAACGTCGCGACAGCGTAGCCGCGCACGAACGGATCGTCCTCGACGACGAGAATGCGTTCGCTTCCCCCTGGCGATGGGATCTCGCCCACATCGTCGGGAACCGGCTTCGGCCCGGTGCCGATCTCCGCGGCGGGCAAGTAGATTCGCACAGTCGTGCCAAGACCCGCTTCGCTATAGATCGCGATGTGCCCGCCCGACTGCTTCACGAAACCATACACCATCGAAAGCCCAAGGCCGGACCCTTTGCCGATTTCCTTAGTCGTGAAGAACGGTTCGAAGGCGCGCTCGAGCACCTCTTCCGTCATGCCGACGCCCTCATCCGTGATCGAAATGAGCACGTAGTCGCCCGGCGGCACTTCGGGATTGAGATCGCGGTAACGCTCATCGAGCGGCGCAATCGAAGTTGCGATCGTCAAGCGCCCGCCTTCAGGCATCGCGTCCTGAGCGTTCAGCGACAGATTGATGATCGCCGATTCCAGCTGCGCCGCGTCCGCAAGCGCCGGCGTCAACACGGGTGAGAGCCGCAACTCGATCTCGACGTCCTCGCGCAACGTGCGCTGCAACAGTCGCTGCAGGTCGCTGAGCATCTCGTTGCAATCGAGCGCCACCGGCCGCAGCACTTGGCGCCGGCTGAACGCGAGCAAGTGCTTCGTGAGCTCCGCGCCGCGCTGCCCGGCCGCAAAGATGCCGTCGCAAAGCGATTTCAGGTCCGGGCGCGCGCGCAGCTTTTCGCTCAGCGCCTCGGCGTTGCCCAAAATGACCGTCAGCAGATTGTTGAAGTCGTGCGCGATGCCGCCGGAAAGTTGGCCGACCGTCTCCATCTTTTGCGCTTGGGCCAGCTGCTCTTCAGTGCGCTTGCGCTCCGTCAGGTCGTGAATGATCCCTACGAAGCGGGTCTCCTCCTGTTCCTTTGATTCACCGACGGACAGATCCATCGGGAAGGTCGTGCCGTCCTTGCGCTGGCCAAGAACTTCGCGTCCGATGCCGATGATCTTGCGCACGCCGCTTGAGCGATAATTGCTCACATAGCTGTCGTGCTCGCCGCGGAAGGGCGGCGGCATGAGAATTTTCACATTGTGGCCCATCACCTCGTCGGCGGTGTAGCCGAACAGGCGCTCGCAGGCCGGATTGAACATCAAGATCGCACCGTGCTCGTCGATGAGGATGACGCCATCGACTGCGGTATCGACGAGCGCGCGCAGGCGAATGCCTTCGCGCCCCGCCTGACTGCTCTCGGTCACGCCCGCGCCGCCACAAGCCGCTCCGCCACCGCAATGAGCGCGCGCGGCGTAAACGGCTTTTGCAAAAACTCATCGGCGCCAAGTTCGCGTTGCGCCGCGCCTGTAAGATCATGCCCCGACGCTGCAATCAGCGCCGCCGAAGCGCCCGCTTGCCGTAACGCGGCGACGACGGCCGCGCCGTCCATGCCGGGCAGGCGCATATCGATCACGACTGCATCGTGGGCTCCGCTCGCCGCAAGCGCCACGCCAGAGGCGCCGTCATGCGCGACCTCAACGCTGTGCCCTAGATCGCGGAGCGCAAGCGAAAGCGCGTCCGTCACCATCTGATTGTCGTCGATCAAACAGAACCGCACGGCGCAACCCCGATGCGAAAGCATGCCCTCATGCACGCGGCCGCGCAAAGCCATAAAAAGCAGCGCGCAAACAACGCGTTGCCGAGCGCCAAATCGCACGGGCCGAATCAGACGCAAAAACGCGCCCCGGCGGAGCCGGAGCGCGCTGCATTTCAGATATGAGCGGCGACTAGCCTTGCGGCTGCGTCGCGCTGGAAGGCTCGATGCGAACGCCCGGGCCCATCGTGGACGAGACCGCCACCTTCTTGAGGTAAACGCCCTTCGCACCCGTCGGCTTGGCCTTCACGACCGCATCGACGAAGGCGCGGATGTTGCCGCGCAGCTGCTCTTCCGAGAAGCTCGCCTTGCCAACGCCGGCGTGAATGATCCCGGCCTTCTCGGCGCGGAATTCCACTGCGCCGCCTTTGGCGTCCTTCACGGCTTTGGCGACATCCATCGTGACCGTGCCGACCTTCGGGTTCGGCATCAGGCCGCGGGGGCCAAGCACCTTGCCGAGGCGGCCGACGAGGGCCATCAGGTCGGGCGTCGCGATCAGGCGATCGAACTCGATCTTGCCGCCGTTGATCGTCTCGAACAGATCCTGTTCGCCAACGATGTCGGCGCCGGCGTTCTTGGCTTCTTCCGCCTTTGGCCCGCGCGCGAACACGGCGACCTTCAGCGTCTTGCCCGTCCCGTTCGGCAGGTTGCACACGCCGCGCACTTGCTGATCGGGATACTTGGGATCGACACCAAGGTTCAGCGCGAGCTCAACCGTTTCGTCGAACTTCGCGCTCGCACGCGACTTGATGAGCGCCACGGCTTCATCGAGCGTCACGAGCTTGCGGGGATCGATGTTGGCGTGGCTCTTGGCCATGCGCTTTGTCGGCTTCGGCATATCGTTAGCCCTCCACCGTGATGCCCATCGACCGGGCCGAGCCCATCACTTGCAGCGTCGCCGCTTCAAGGTCGTTGGCGTTGAGATCTTTCATCTTCTTTTGCGCGATGTCGCGGCACTGAGCCTTCGTGATCGTCGCGACCACGGTGCGGCCTGGCAGCTTCGAACCCGTGCCTGGCTTGCCGCTCGTCTTCAACTTCGCGGCTTGCTTGATGAAGAAGCTCGCCGGCGGTGTCTTCAGCTCAAACGAGAAGCTCTTGTCTTGATAGTACGTGATGATCGTCGGGATCGGCGTGCCCTTCTCCATGTCCTGCGTGCGGGCGTTAAAGCCCTTGCAGAATTCCATGATGTTGAGGCCGCGTTGACCGAGAGCCGGTCCGATCGGGGGCGCGGGCTTGGCGTCGCCAGCCGGCACCTGGAGCTTGATCTGCCCCAGTACTTTCTTCGCCATGTTGTCCTCTCAAAGAAGCGCCCAACGGAAGCGGACGCCTGAGGGTGCGTGGTGCGGCCAGGGCTGGACTTTGCCCAAGCCTCCCACGCGGAAGGCGGGGCGTATACGCCAGCCGGCGCGCCCTGTCGATGGCCGCCCTGCCCGGCCAGGTCCGTTCGGGCGAGAGGCGAAAACTCTCGACGCGCCGGACGCGCCGCTTTTGGTTAAGGTCGGGTTTGAGGGGTGTTGGCAATGCGGGTCTTGTTGGCGACGGCTGCGGTTTTGGCGCTTTGCGGATGCGCCTCCCTCCAGACGGCCTTCCCAAGTACGACGACCGCACAGCCCACAGAGGTTTCAGCCTCCGCCGCTGGGGAGCGCGAGCTTCTTGAGGTCGAACGCCGCCTCAGCGGCCTGGCGCAGCAAAGCGGCCTTGGCGGCGCGCTGTCGACTGTGATCGATCCGATCGATGGCGTCGTGATCCGCCCGGGCGTGACGCTCCAAGGGCCCGAAGCGGTCGCGCAGGGCCTGCCGCAAATTCAGAACGGCCCGGTGTTTTGGCAGCCCGATCGCGTCGTCGTCTCGACCGGCGGCGACATGGGCATGACGAGCGGACGTTACGTGCAGGTCGTGCCGGGCGCGGAGGCGCAGCAGGGCCGCTATGTGATCGTGTGGCGCAAGGACACCGCCGGCGAATGGCGCGCGCTCAGCGAAACGCGCACCGCCGATCCGCCACTCGTGCGCGCGCCCGTTGCGCCAACACGGCCGCCGCCGCGCCGTCGCTAACGCGCTGCGCGCTTAGCGCAGCTTCTCGACCTGTTGGTACTCGAGATCGACCGGGGTTTCGCGGCCGAAGATCATCACCGCAACTTTGAGGCGGCCGCGCTCTTCGTCCACCTCGGAAACGATGCCCTCGAAGCTTTGGAACGGGCCATCCGACACGCGCACGCGCTCGCCGATATCGAACGTGATGACGCGGCGCGGCTTGGCGACGCCCGGCTCGCTTTCGCGGCCAAGAATGCGCTCGATCTCTTTTTCGCTGACAGGCTGCGGCTTGTTCTGTTGGCCCAGGAAGCCAGTCACCTTGGGCGTGTTCTTCACGAGGTGATAGGCGTCGTCCGTCATGTCCATCTTCACGAGCACGTAGCCCGGGAAGTGACGATGCTGGCGCACTTTCTTGGTGTTGCGCACGACCTCGGTGACTTCCTCGGTCGGCACTTTGATGTCTTCGAACAATTCGCTGATGCCCTGGCGCGAAGCCTGGTCGCGGATCGCTTCGGCGACCTTCTGCTCAAAGTTCGAATAGGCGTGGACGATGTACCAGCGGGCCGACACGGCTCTCTCCTGCATCACGAGTTAAGGCCCAGAACAAAGTTCACGATCGTGCCCAAGAGCGCGTCGACAACGAAGAAGAACACCGACGCGATCGCCACCATCACGAGCACCATGATGGTCGAGACGGTGACTTCCTGGCGCGTCGCCCAGGTGACCTTGCGCGCTTCGGCGCGGACTTCGCGGAAGAACGTGAACGGCCCAGTTCGGCGCTTCGGTTCGCTTTCGCCCCGTTCGACTTCGGTGGTCATCACTTATCCTTCTTCGCGGAACGCCTTGGCAGGAGTTGGGGGACTCGAACCCACGACCCTCGGTTTTGGAGACCGATGCTCTACCAGCTGAGCTAAACTCCT
>CAZMCA010000118.1:0-10815 GCA_964564595.1 uncultured Caulobacteraceae bacterium | reverse complement strand
CGCTGCGTTGGGTCTTCGGCGGCGCGCGCCACGCGGGCGGCGACGGCCGAGTTCATCGCTGCGCGCGCTTCATCGAACGCGCCTTCGCGCCGTGCGATCTCAGCTTTGATGGAGAGCAGCGCCGCGCGCGCCTCGATCAGCCCTGGCTCACGCGGCGCGCCGATCGCGCCGTAGAAGCCCTCGGCCTGCAGCACATGCGTCTTCGCCGCGCCCAGATCGCCGCGCGCCAGCGCCAAATCCGCCAGCCGCGCCGCTGAGAACGCACAATCGGCCTTCAGCGCCGCATCGCTCCGCGGCCCATCGGCCAGCGCCGCGAAGAGGGCGTAGGCGGCTTCGTGCCCGGCGCGCGCGTTGGCTTCGTCACCGTCCGCCAGATCGAGTTCGGCCAGCCGTTGGCGCGCCGCGGCCAGATCGAGCGCGGCGGAAAGATCGTGCGGATCGTTCTTCAGGACCGTTTCGGCCAGCGTGCGCGCGGCCATGAAGGCCTGGCGCGCGGATTCCCCATCGCCCCGCGCCTCGGCGATCTCGCCGAGCACGAAGGCCGCGAGGGTGCGGTCGCCCTCGTCGATCGCGGCGCCAAAGGCTTCGCCAGCAGCGCGCCATGCCGCGTCGAGGTCGCCCGCTTCCGCCGCCAGCCGGCTCAGCGCCACCCGTGGGGTTCCATCCAGCGGATCGAGCTGGAGCGCGAGACGAAAAGCCGCCTCCGCCTTGGGATTGTCGATCCCCGCAGCCAGCGCGCCGGCTCTCTTGGCCGCCGCCGCAGCATCCTCGCCGCCGCCCTTGGCGTGCGTCATCAGCTTCTCGTAGAGCTTGGCGAAAGGAGCCGGCCGGGCGGGCGAAAAGGTCATAGTTTGAGGCGCTTGCTGGTCATTGGTTAACCGTCACAAACCGTAACGCAACGTGTGTTGCTGCGACTGCGAAGGGCGCCTAGTTGGTTAGCGCCGGAAAACCCCTGGGGGGAGAGTTCCCGGCGATCGGGTGGTTCTCGTGCGGCGTCAACACACCATTGCTGGTCCGGCCATGTGCGCGGGCGTCGGGGTTCACTCCGGCGCGCACGCGCGCGTCGTGCTTTCGCCTGCGCCGGCCAATTCCGGGATCGTGTTCGTGCGCAGCGATGTGCGCGGCGCCGATAACAAGATTCCCGCGCACGCCGATTTCACCGCCTCCACCAATCTGGGCACCACGCTGCGCAACGCCGCGGGCGTCGAAGTCGCCACCATCGAACACCTGATGGCCGCCTGCGCGGGTCTCGGTGTGGATAACCTCATCGTCGAAGTCGATGGCCCCGAAGTGCCGATCCTCGATGGTTCGTCCGCGCCGTTCGTGCAGGTGCTGCTGAACGCCGGCCTCAAGGAACAGCATGCGCCGCAACGCGTCCTGCGCATTCTGCAGCCGGTCGAAGTGCGCATGGGCGCAAAGAGCGCCGCGCTTTTCCCGTCGGACGATGACGGCCTCGACCTCGATGTGACGATCCGCTTCGCCGATCCGGCGATCGGCGTGCAGAACAAGCGCGTCGCGCTCACGCGGACCGCCTTCCTGACGGACATCGCCGACGCGCGGACCTTCGGTTTCATGTCGGACGTCGCCCAGCTGCACGCGATGGGTCGCGGGCGCGGCGCCTCGCTCGACAATACGGTTGTGGTGGACGGGGGCCGGGTGGTGAACCCGGAGGGGCTTCGTTTCGGCGATGAATTCGTTCGCCACAAACTCCTCGACGCCGTGGGCGATCTGGCGCTCCTGGGGGCGCCGATCGCGGGCCGCTTCGTGGCCGATCAGCCCGGCCACGCGCTGAACGCGAGCCTCGTGCGCGCGCTCCTGGACACGCCCGAGGCGTGGTGCTGGGAAAACGAAGAAGCGCCGCTCTTCGCCGCCGCCGGCGGCTGATTTCACGCACGTTTCAGGGCTGCCGCAGCGCCCTGTTCGCGGAACTGGTCCGGCCGCTTTGCGCGCCCGCCGCGCTCATGTAGGACAGGACTCACATAGCGCGGGCGGCCCTGGGGAGGGCGCCCGGCGGGGTCGAGAGGCGCTGAATGTCCCGTAACGTCGGAAAGCTCGTTCAGGCCGCGAGCGTCGTGCTCATGGCGGCCAGCCTCACGGCGTGCATCGGCGGCGGGCGCGGCCCGCGCGAAACGCAGCAATTCAACGAAGAGCCGGTCGCCGAGATCTACAATCGCGGCGCCGACCGGCTGGACGATGGGCGCTGGACCGAGGCCGTCGCCTCCTTCGGCGAGGTCGAGCGGCTTTACCCGTATTCGTCCTGGGCCCGCCGCGCGATCCTGCTTACGGCCTACGCGCAATACCAAGCCAACCGGTATGACGATGCGATCGAGAGCGCGCAGCGCTTCATCTCGCTTCACCCCGGCAACGAAAGCGCGCCTTACGCCTATTACCTGATCGCCACCTGCTACTTCGAGCAGATCCTCGATGTCGGCCGCGATCAAAACACCACGCAGCTCGCGCTCAACGCGCTGCAGGAAGTCGTCCGGCGCTATCCGCAAAGCGATTACGCACGCGACGCGCGACTCAAGATCGACATGACGTACGATCAGCTCGCCGGCAAAGAGATGGAAATCGGCCGGTTCTATCTCATGCGCGAGCAGCACCTGGCGGCGATCAACCGCTTCCGCACCGTGATCGAAAACCCGAACTATCAGCGCACCACGCACACGCCCGAAGCGCTCCATCGCCTGGTCGAAGCCTATGTCTCGATAGGCATGAACGAAGAAGCGCAGCGCACCGCCGCAATCCTCGGGCACAATTTCCCGGGCAGCGATTGGTACAACGCAAGCTACGCTCTGCTCGAAGGACGCGGCGTCCAGCCCGTCTCGCAAGGCGAAGCCGAACGTCGCGGCTGGTTTGCCAACACGCTCGGCCGGATCTTCTAGCCAACCCTGTCAGCAGGTCGATTTCCGCTCCTCGCGCTCCGGGAATCGGGGCGATAAGCTGTCGGCATGGCTGCAAAAAGCACGTCCGATATCGCGCCCGAGGCGCTTTCCGAAGCCGAAGCGAAGCGCGAGCTTTTGCGGCTCGCCAAGGAGATCGCGCGCCACGATGCGCTCTACCACGGCCAGGACGCGCCCGAGGTTTCCGACGCTGAATATGACAGCCTGAAGCGCCGCAACGATGCGGTCGAGGCGCGCTTCCCCGCGCTCGTGCGCGCCGATAGCCCGTCCAGGCGCGTGGGCGCTGCGCCCGCTGAAAAGTTCGCGAAAGTCCGCCACGCCGCCCCGATGCTCTCGCTCGACAACGCGTTCGACGGCGCGGACGTCGAAAGTTTCGTCGCGCGCGTGCAGCGCTTCCTCAATCTTTCCACGCCGCCGGTCTTCACCGCAGAGCCGAAGATCGATGGGCTCTCCGCCTCGCTCCGCTACGAGGACGGCGTGTTCGTGCAAGGCGCCACGCGCGGCGACGGCCGCGAGGGCGAAGACGTCACCGCCAATCTGCGGACCATCAAGGACATCCCGCACAAGATCAAAGGCGCGCCCGCCGTGCTCGAAGTGCGCGGCGAGGTTTACATGGAGAAGGGCGCGTTCGCTGCGCTCAACGCGCGCTCGCGCGAAGCGGGCGGTCAGATTTATGTGAACGCGCGCAACACCGCGGCCGGCGCGCTCCGCCAACTCGACGCATCCATCACCGCCGATCGCGAGCTCCGGTTCTTCACGCACGGCTGGGGCGAGCTCTCGTCGCCGCTGGCGGACACGCAATACGACGCGATCCAGCGCCTCGGCGCGTGGGGCTTCCCGATCAATCCGCGTATGACGCGCGCGCAGAGCGCGGCCGCGCTCATCAAAGCGTATGACGCAATCCAAGCCGCGCGCGCCAAGCTCGATTACGAGATCGATGGCGTCGTCTACAAAGTGGATTCGCTGGAGCTGCAGCAGCGCCTGGGCTTCGTCTCCCGCTCGCCGCGCTGGGCGATCGCGCACAAATTTCCGGCCGAGCAAGCAGAGACGATCCTCGAAGGCATCGACATTCAGGTTGGCCGCACGGGCGCGCTGACGCCCGTCGGGCGGCTCAAAACCGTGTTCGTCGGCGGCGCCAACGTCACCAACGTGACGCTGCACAACCCAGATTACATCGCCGGCGTCGGCGCCGACGGCGCCCCGATCCGTGGCGGCAAGGATCTGCGCATTGGCGATACGGTGATCATTCAGCGCGCGGGCGACGTGATCCCGCAAATCGTCGATGTCGTGCTCGAGAAGCGCGCGCGCGGCGCGCGGCGCTACAAGTTTCCCGAAGTCTGCCCCGCCTGCGGCGCGCACGCGACGCGCGAGAATGGCGCCGCCAAGGGCGAAGCGATCGTCGTGCGGTGCACGGGCGGGCTTTCGTGCCCCGCGCAAGCAGTCGAGCGGCTCCGGCATTTCGTGTCGCGCCGCGCGATGGATATTGAAGGCCTTGGCGAAAAGCAGATCGAAGAATTTTTCGAAGCCGGCTTCCTCAAGGAGCCAGGCGATATCTTCCGCCTGAAGCAGCACCGCGCCGCGATCCTCGAACGCGAAGGCTTTGCGGAAAAGAGCGTCGCCAACCTCATCGCCTCGATCGAAGCGCGCCGCCAGCCAGCGCTCTCGCGCTTCCTCTACGCGCTCGGCATGCGCGATGTAGGTGAAACGACAGCTGGCGTGCTCGCGCGCGCGTTCGGTTCGTGGCGCGCGTTCGTCGAAGCCGCGAGCGCTGCCGCAAAGGATGCGCCCGGCCCCGCGTTTCGCACACTGCGCGCTGTTGAAGGCATCACCGAAGCTAACCTGCGCACGCTGCTCGATAACGCAGCGCGGTTCGATGATGGCGGCTTGTTCGAAGGCGACGCCGCCGCCACGGGCCAGGCGCTGAAGCTCCCGCGCGTGCCGCCCACGCTCTGGGAAACGCTCGCGCAAACCTTCGGCGAATGGCGCGCCATCGCTGAGACCGTGCGCGCCGCCGCAAAAGAGCGCCCGGGCGAGGGGCTCTTTGCGCTCGCGAACATCGATGGCGTCGGCCCCGTCGCAGCGGAACGCATCGCTGATTTCTTCGCGGAAGACCATAATCGCGGCGTGCTCGATCGCTTGGTGTTCGACGCGAAAAAGAATCCGGACGGCGTCGCGCCGCAAGACGAAGCACAGGCCGCGACGTCTTCCCCCGTCGCGGGCCTCACGGTCGTGTTCACCGGCACACTCGAGAAAATGACGCGCGACGAAGCCAAGGCGCGCGCCACCGCGCTCGGCGCCAAAGTTTCCGGCAGCGTCTCGAAGAAAACCGATCTCGTCGTCGCCGGGCCGGGGGCGGGCTCAAAGCTCGCGGAAGCGGAAAAGCACGGCGTCAAAGTGATCGACGAAGACGGCTGGATCGCGCTCATCGCCGGCGCCTAAGGGCGCCGTGCGATCAACGCATCCGCGCTATAGCGCCCAGCTCCGTGCGTCGCGAACGACCCGCCCCTCGGGTCAGCAAACCTGCGAGGATCAGCGCGCCGCAAACGAACTGCGCGTAAACTGAAACCGGCGCTTACCGCTTCCAGCGCAACGCGACGAACGGCGCTAGCCAAAGCGCTGCGCGATCCAATACGCCGCGCCAGCCGTCGCCGCGCTCGCAAAGGTTCCCCACGCCATGTCCGCGAGCGTCACGCGGATGTCCCACACCCGCAGCGTCGCGTGGTTGGTCAGGTTGTACGTTGCGTACGCCACGAGCCCGACGATCGCGCCCATCACCACGGCATGCGTCACGCTCGCCCGCTCCAGCGCGGGCGCCACCGCGAGCGCGACCAGCCCCGTCACGTAGATCAGATAAAACGCCGCCGCCGGGCCGATGCGCACGCCGTCATGCATGATCGCGCCGAGCGCGGGCCTGTAGAGCCGCGGGCCCATCTGGCTGAGCCAAATTGCGTCGAGAACGCCGAACACGACCGCCGTAGCGATCCAAGCGATAACGAGAGTCATGGGCGGTCTTTCTGCGTTTGCTTATGCATACGCAGAAAGGGCCGCTTTGGTTCTGCGCCTCAGATCTTCGCTGTCGCTTGCTCGAGCCACGCCTTCGCGGCGCCCGAGAGCTGCGGGCCGACCACGTCCCACACGCGCGCGTGATAGGCATTCAGCCAATCGAGTTCCGCTTTGGTCAGCAGCGGCTTCAAGATCAGATCGCGCGCGATGGGCGCGAGCGTCAGCGTTTCAAAGCCGAGCATCGGCCGCTCGCCGCCCTCGATCGGCGCTGCGGGCGTGACGACCTGCAGGTTCTCGATACGGATGCCGTAGCCGCCGGTTTTGTAGTAGCCCGGCTCGTTCGAAACGATCATCCCGGGCTCGAGCGCCACCGTGTTCACCGCCTTCGCGATCCGGTGCGGGCCTTCATGCACGCCGAGATACGAGCCAACGCCGTGGCCCGTGCCGTGATCGTAATCGAGTCCCGCTTCCCAGAGCGACATACGCGCCAGCGCATCGAGCTGATGCCCCGTCGTGCCCGCAGGGAACCGCACGCGCGCAAGCGCGATGTGGCCTTTGAGGACGCGCGTGAAGCGGTCCTTCATCTCGCGCGAGGCGCGCCCGATCGCGACCGTGCGCGTGATGTCGGTCGTGCCGTCTTTGTACTGGCCGCCGCTGTCGATCAGGAAGAGCGAGCCGCGCCCGAGTTTGCGGTTGGTCTTCGTGCTCACCCGGTAGTGCACGATCGCGCCGTTCGGCCCGGCGCCCGAGATCGAGTCGAACGAGAGATCCTTCAGCGCGCCTGTCTCGACGCGGAATTCCTCCAGGCGCTTGCACGCGCTGATCTCATCGACCTTGCCGGTCTGCGCATCGGTCGCGAGCCAATGCAGATAGTTCGAGACCGCCGCGCCATCGCGCGCATGCGCGTCGCGCGCACCTTGCACTTCGGCCGCGTTTTTCTTGGCGCGCGGCAGCACGACAGGATCGACGGCGCGGCGGATTTGCGCGCCTGCATTCTCCAGCGCCTCGAAATACCAAGCCGATGCGCTCGCGGGATCGAGCCGCACGCGCTGGCCTTTGAGCGAGGCGAGCGCTTCGGGCAAATCTTCAGGCCGCCGCAGCGCGACTTCGTTGCCGAGGAACGTGCGCAGCTCCGGCGTCACTTTTTCAGGCGCCAGAAACAGATCCGCGCGCCCGTCCGCGCGCAGCACCGCTTCGCCAAGCGGCAGGGGCGAGCGCGCAACGTCGCCGCCGCGAATGTTGAAGAGCCACGCGAGCGAAGCAGGCGAGGTGATGATCGCCGCGTCCGCGCCATCGGCGCAGATGGCTTCGCCGATGCGCAGGCGCTTGATCGCCGCATCTTCGCCGGTGAACGCCGTTTCGTGCGGCTCGACGCGCGCGAGCGGCACGGGCGGGCGGTTCGCCCACGCGGCATCGATCGGGTTGGGCGCAACAGGCGTGAGCTTGGCGCCGGCCGCTTCGGCCGCGCTCTTGAGCCGGTCGAGGCTGTCCGGGCTTACGAGTTTGGGGTCATACCCGATGGTCGCGCCCGCGCCGCGCTCGCGGATGTAGGCGGCGGGCCCGCCCTCCACGAGATCGCGGTAGGAGAAGAGCTTGCCATCGACCTGCGCGCGCACCTGCAGCGTGTAGCGCCCGTCGGTGAAAATCGCGGCTTCTTCCTTGAGCACGATCGCCGCGCCCGCTGAGCCAGTGAACCCGGTCAGCCAAGCCAGCCGGTCATACGCCGCCGGCACGTATTCGTTCTGCCACTCGTCCTCGTGCGGCACGATCATCCCGTCGAGGCCCATCCGCGTCAGCGCTTTCCGGAGCAGCGGCAGGTGCTTGCGGCCAAGTTCGGGGCCGCCGGGGTCGGAATAGTTTTGGAACAAGGCCTCTTTCTCCGGCTTCGCTCTGCAAGGGAAAGCGCAGCGCCGCGCTCCCCGGTTCAGATCAGGTTCAGTGCGGCCAATCTAGATGGTCCTCATCGTGCAATCGAGTATGCGTTCCTGACCGCCGCCATGTTTGTCCGCCTTGTCCTTTCCGCACTCGCCGCGCTCGTCCTGATGGCCTCGCCCGCCTCGGCGCAGGTGCCGGGCCCCTACGCGGCTCAGCTCGCCCAGCAACTTGCGCGGGGGGAAACAGCGCTCCGCGACCAGGGCTTTACGCGCGTCGCCGGCCCGTTCGCGGGCGGCCTTGCAAGCCGGGGCGAGCGGCGCGTGCCGATCACGCTGCGGGCAGGGCAGGAGTACCGGATTTTCGGCGTCTGCGACGCCGATTGCACGGACCTCGATCTGCGGCTCCTCGAAGGCGGCGCAACGCCGATCTCGGAAGACCTCGCCGCCAACGACGTGCCCATCGTCGCGATCCGGCCGCGCGTTACTGGCCAATACGTGATCCAGGTGCTGATGCCTGGCTGCGCCAACGCGCCGTGCTATTTCGCGGTCAACGTTTACGCGCGCTAGCGCGGGCGCGTGAAATGCAGCGTCGCCCAGGCTTCGCGGCGCAGGCGGCGCTTCAGGACGAGGCCGCGATTTTCATACGCGGCGCGCACCAGCGGCTCTTGCGTGCGCAAGAGGCCTGACAAGATCACGTCGCCGCCCGGGGCCACAGCGCGCGTCAGCAGTGGCGCAAGCCGGATCAGCGGGCGCATCAAAATGTTCGCGAAGATGAGGTCGAAGCGTTCGCGCGCGATGTAGCGCGCGCCGTCGCCCGCGATCACCTTCACGCGGTGCTGCACGTGGTTATCGCGCGTGTTGACCGCCGCAATCGCCGCCGCGCGCTTATCGATCTCGATGGCGAGCGCGTCCGCGCCCTCCATCGCCGCCGCGATCGCCAAGACGCCCGAGCCTGCGCCAACGTCCAGCACGCGCTGTGGCCGGCGCCGCGCGCGGATCGCGTCGAATGCGAGCAGGCAGCCCTTGGTGGTGCCGTGATGGCCAGTGCCGAACGCTTCGCTCGCTTCGATCAGAATGCGCCGGCGCCCGCCGCTGAAGCGCCCCAGCACATGCGATCCGCCCACCACGAAGCGCCCCGCCAACACCGGGGGCAGTCCATCGAGCGAACGCTGGATCCAGTCCGCATCCTCCAACGGCTCGGTGACGACATGCAGTTCGGGCGCAGCCGCGCCGATGATGGCGATGGCGCTCTCAACGTCCTGCTCCGTCGGCGCGTAGACTTCGAGCCTGAAGCGCGAAGGCTCCAGTTCGAACCAGGAGACAGCGTCGGCCGGAGAGGGGTCGTGCCGGTCGAACTCATCCGCGGCCGTCTTGATGAGCGGCAGCGGGCCGACCGAAGTAAGAAGGAACATGGCGCGCTCGCTAGCAGAGCGCGCTTGCTCCGGCTAGCGCAACGCCTCCGGAAAGCGCGGAAGCGCGTCGAAGTCCGCCGGCACGTGCTCGATCACCACGCGCGCGCCGGTCTGGCGCGCCAGCGCTTCGAACTTGTCCATCGACGCGAGCGTCTGCGCGCGATCGACGTTGAAGGTCGGCACGCGGCGCGCCGTGCGGCTTTCCGCGATGTGCCAGAGATCGCCGGTGAGCAGCACGGGGCCGGCTTCGGGCAGATTGACGCGCAGCACCGTGTGCCCCGGCGTATGCCCGGGCGTCTGGATGATCGTCACCGAACCGTCGCCGAACACGTCGTGATCGCCATCGCCTTCAATGAGCACGGTGTCTGCATTCTCCAATGCCGAATACGCCGCGAACGCTTGCGCATCCGCGCGTGCTTCGGGCCGGAACATGTAAGCGCGCTCGTCGGCATCGACGATGAACGTCGATTGCGCGAACAGACCCGCATTGCCGGCATGATCGAAGTGGCTGTGCGAGAGGGAGATGAACTCGATGTCCGCCGGGGTCAGCTGCAACTGCGCCAGCTGATCGGTAAGCTTGCGCGCGACGGTCACTTGAAACGGCCCATCGGTCACGCCGTTCGGCGCATCCGCGATCGCTTCGGGCACGCCGGTATCGAACAGAAGATCGCCGTCCGGATGGCGAATGAGGAAGCAGGGCACGACGAGGTCCTTGGCCTGCCGGTTGTAGGAGCCGTCATCGGCGAACATGCCAGCGTCCGTCGTGCGGATGCGCCCGCAATCCATCGCATAGAGCCGCACGTCCGGCGCCGCAGCGGGCGTCGCAACGCCCGTGGTCGTCTGCCCGCACGCTGCGGCGCCGAGCGCGAGCGACAAAGCAACCAGACCGTGACGAATTGGCATTCTGCGCTCTCCAGCAGGTGTTTCCACCCGCACTAGTGAGCGCGCGCGCCAGCGTCAACGCGTGAAGCTAAACCGCGCTCGCCGCCACCACGAAGCTGTCGACGACCTTTTTCTCGCCGGCCTTTTCGAAGTCGATCGTGAGCTTGTTGCCTTCCACCGTCCGCACGCGGCCGTAGCCGAACTTTTGGTGAAACACGCGGTCGCCCACGCCGTAATGCGAATCCGCCGCCGCGCTTTTCACGACCAAGCGCGCTTCGCCGTCGATCATCGGGGGTTTTGCGCCCGTCAGGCCGCCGCGCGCCTGCGCGCGCTGCCAGCCGGGGCTGGTGTAGCCGGAGTTGAAGCCCGCGCCCGGCGCATACGCATCGAAGCGTGAGCCGCCGCCGGCCTGCACGCCGCCGCCCATGCCGTAGCCCGTCTCGCTGATGGCATCGACATGCGCGTGCGGCAGCTCATCGACGAAACGGGACGGCAGCACGTTCTGCCAGCGCCCATAGATCTGCCGGTTCGCCGCGAACGAAATCCGCGCGCTTTCTCGCGCACGCGTCACGCCGACATAGGCAAGGCGCCGCTCTTCCTCGAGGCCTTTATCGCCGTTGTCATCGATCGCGCGCTGCGAGGGGAAAACCATTTCTTCCCAGCCCGGCAAAAACACCAGCGGCCATTCGAGGCCCTTGGCCGCGTGCAATGTCGAGATATGCACTTCGTCGCCGCCGCCCT
>CAZMCA010000117.1:0-10823 GCA_964564595.1 uncultured Caulobacteraceae bacterium | reverse complement strand
GCCTCTCGGGCGGCGACGCGAGCCTCAACGCGCCGATCGCGTCCGAAGGCGAAAGCGAGTGGCAGGACTGGCTGGCCGACGACACTCAGGAAAGCCAGGAAACCGTGCTCGCCGACAAGGAAGAGTACGGCGCGCGGATGACGCTGCTTGAAACAGCGATGGCCGAGCTCTCCGAGCGGGAGCGGCACATCATCCAGGAGCGGCGTCTCAAGGATGAGCCGGCGACTTTGGAGGATCTCTCCAAGGAATACGGCGTCAGCCGCGAGCGCGTCCGCCAGATCGAAGTCCGCGCGTTCGAGAAGCTGCAGAAGGCCATGACCAAGGCCGCCCGCGAAAGCGGCCTGGTCGATGCCGAAGCAGTCCACTAGCCCGGTAAGCTTAATAGCTCAATTGCCGATTGAGTTGGCATCGTGATTGCACCCTTGGAGCGACCCCGCATGGGGTTTCTTCGGAGGAGACAATCACGATGCGTATGACGTTCATGCTTATCGCGGCCAGCGCCGCGCTTTTCACGGCCGCGCCCGCCGCGTTCGCCGACAATTGCGGCTGCGGCCCGCAACACCGCCCGCAGCGCCCGCTCATCGATGTGAACGCCAACGTCGGCGGCCATCGCGGCGGTCTCGTCAACGCTGACGTCAACGTCGGCGGTCGTCGCGGTCTCGTCGATGCGGATGTCAACGTGCTGGGCGCCGGCCGCGGCCGTGGCGCGCTCGTCGATGCGGAGGTGAACGTTGGCGGCCGCAACGGCCTGCTGAACGTGGACGCGAACGTTGGTTCGAACAATCGTCGCAACGGTTCGCTTCTGAACGTTGACGTGCGCGCCCTCGGCGGCGGCGTCGGCCACTAACACCTGAAGCCTGAAGCCACACGAAGCCTGAAACCAAGCAACTTAAGTGAAGTGAGAAGCGCCGAGGCGGCGGCGTCTCTTTCACCCAAACCGGTCGAGCGCGTAGAGCGCTTCATCGCCATCGCGTTCGCCGCGCAGCATTGGCGCGATCATATCGGCCGCCATCGCACTGAACGTGATGCCGTTGCCGCCATACCCAAACGCCGCGAACGTGCGCGGCGCATTCGGAACGGCGCCGATCAGCGGTAACGCATCTTCAGTTTCGCCGAACAACCCAGCCCACGCGTATTCAATCGAAACATCGCTCGCGCCCGGCGCAAGCGCTTTGAGTTTGTCCCGCAACAGCGCAATCTTCTCCGGCGTCATCGCATCGCGTGCGTTTGGATCGGAGATGTCTTCGTCTCCCCCGCCGATGATGATCCGCCCATCCGCGCTTGTGCGCATATACGCGTAAGGCTCCGCCGCCTCCCACACCAACGCACGCGAGGGCCACACGCCCGCATCCCGGGCCGTTGCAAACGCCCATGTTGAGGTGATGCGATGGCCCTTCGGCGCTGCAAAGTCCGGCAGCTCATAGCCGTTCGCGAGCAGAAGATGCGCCGCCCGCACGATCGCGCCATTGTCGCACGCAACTGTCACGCCCAGCGCGCCGTGTTCGTAAGCAATTGCGTTAACGCCGCTTAGCACAACCGCGCCGCGCGCCTGCGCGCACGTCAGCAACCCGCGCGCCAGCGCGACGGGATCAACCTCCGCCGCGCCTTGCGAGCGAAGCGCTGCGTCAGCGATCAGCCCTTCGCCCGCCAATTCATTGGCCCCAATCCAAACCGATGGCAGCTCCGCGCGCTGGCGCAGAGCGCACTCTTCTTTCAGCAAAGCCGGATCGAGCGCGTGGCCCGCAAGATAGAACGCCTCGCGCGCGGCGAAGCTGCACGCAATGGAAAGCCTCGCGCACAGCGCGCCAATTGCGCGAACGGACCGAAACGAACGTCGGCAAATGTGCGCAGCGGTGTCGAACCCGAAGCGCTCTTCGAGCTCCAGCATCGGCGCATCGATTTCCCATTGCAGCAGCGCGGTGGAGGCCGCGGTCGAGCCCTGCTGGGGTCTGCGCCGGTCGATCACCACGACGCTGCGCCCTTCGCGCGTCAGCCGCTCGGCAAGCAATGAGCCGGTAATGCCCGCGCCGATGATCACGACATCCGCGCGCCAGTCCTGCGGCGCATGCGTCACGCACGCTTGTGCATGATTGCGCGCTTCCCACAGGCTCACGCCCGCGCGCAGATCGGTTTCGCCGTCGCTCAGAATTTCCACGCCACCGCAATTCGCGGCGGCGCGGCCCTGTTCCGCTTACGAGATGCCCGAGAGCCCGCCATCAACAGCGAGAATTTGCCCCGTGACATACGCGCTCTCGTTCGACAGCAGGAAGAGCGCCGCATACGCCGTCTCCCAGCCCGTGCCCTGGCGCCGGAGCGGCGCATTCGTCGTCCCCCGCGAAGGCCGCCCTTGCGTGGCGAGCCGCCCGAGCGGCGTATCCATGAGCCCCGGCGCGACCACATTGGCGCGGATGTTCTTGCGCGCGCCTTCAAACGCCGTGTGCCGCATCAAGCCGCTCAGCGCGGCCTTGGAAGAATCGTACGCCGGCAACCGCGAGCCCGCGACGAGCCCCGCGATCGACGAGATGAACACGATCGATCCGCCCTCGCTCATCCGCTGCAGCGCCGCGCGCGCCTGCAACATCGGCCCGCGCAGATTGACGCCCAGCACGAAGTCCCACGTATCGGGCGCGCCCTCGAGCCAATGTTTGCCGACGCCAACGCCGACATTGCACACCAGCCCATCGAGCCCGCCCATCATGTCTTCAGCGGCGGCGAACATGCGCGTCACGTCCGCTTCCTTCGAAGCGTCCGCTTGGATCGCAAACGCCTTGCCCTTCTCGGCGACGATCTTCGAAACCGTCGCTTCGGCCGCCGCGATGTCGATATCGGCGCACGCCACATGCGCGCCCTCACGCGCACACAGCATCGCCATCGCGCGGCCATTGCCCTCGGAATCGGTCTCCGCGTTCACGACGCGCTGACCGGCGCCGACGATCAGCACGCGCCGCCCTTCCATGCGCCCGCGCCCCGGCGCGCGCCCTTCGGATTCAGCAGGCAAGCGCAGTTCGGTTTCGGCCATCGATCGTTCTCCCAACGTTTGCGCAACGTTAGCGTCCCCCTCCCGGTGCAGGCAATGCGCGTGATATGGAGGCGCATGGGCACGCTCTACGGCAATCCAAAGCACCTGATCCCGGAAGCGGAGGCGCGCGCCGCGCTCGCCGCCTACGACCGCCTCGCGATCATCGTGACGCATGGCGCGAGCGGCCTTTCAGCGACGCATGCGCCGATCGCGATCGAAGGCGGCAAGCTCATCTCCCACGTCTCGCGCGGCAATCCGCAATGGAAGGATGCGCCGTGCGACGTGATGGTGATCGCGCAAGGCGCGGAGACCTACATCTCGCCAAGCTGGTACGAAACCAAGAAGCGCGATCAGCGCGCGGTGCCGACATGGAACTACGAAACGATCCACGCCTGGGGCAAGCTCACCCTCATCGATGACAAAGCGCGCCTGCGCACAATCGTCGACACGCTGTCCCAACGCCACGAACGCGGCCGGCCCGACCCGTGGTCGATCGAAGACGCGCCAGCCGACTACATCGACCGCATGCTGAGCTTCATCGTCGGCTTCGAAATCACGCTCGATCGCGTCGAGGGCAAGCGCAAGCTGAGCCAAGACAAGCCAGCCGATGACTACGCCGGCGTCATCGCCGCGCTCGACGTAAGCGAAGACCCGCGCGACCGCGCCATCGCGGCGCGGATGCGCGGAACCTAGCCGGGCGCGTTCGGCAGCTGCGACGCGAGCGCTTCGGCGCGCTCGACGCCAACCGCGTTCACCGCCGCGCGCACCTCGTCGATGCCGACATTCACGCCGTCCGCCTGGATCATCACCCGCTGACGCGCGACGACGCCATATTTCGCGCGCCCGGCCGAGCGATCCAGCTCTTCAACGACCATGCGGCCATTGACCGTCTGCATGCGCTCATAGCCGTTCGCATCTTCGCGCGTCGACTGCGCGCCGAACGCACCCGCCATCGAAGCGAGCGCGCCGGCTGCGCCAAGATCGGTCACCGAAAGCTCGATCGAGCGCTCGCCATTTTCGTAGCGCGCCGTGGCGTTCGCGACGCCGCCCATCGCGCCATACGAACCGGTCGACATCTCCGTGCGCGCAAATCCGCCCGCGAGCGACGCAGGCAGCAGTCCTTGCAGTGCTTCAGCACTGATCGCAGCCCCTTGCGCGGCGGCTTCCGGATTGGCCGCCATCTGCTCCATCTGCTTGGCCGCCGCTTCGAGCTGCGCCGTGTCGATCGTCTGCCCGCCCGGCAACGTGACAGCTGCTGGCGGCTCATTGCGCGCCGCGAACGGTCCGCCGAAACCGCCCGTGCCCAAGAACGCCGCGCCGCGCACCGCGCCAAGCACAGCGGTTGCGACAATGCCGGCTACGATCGCCACCACGATGATCGTCGCGAAATACGGGATCCGCTTGTCTTCCGGCGTCTTCATCATCCGCGGAATGCCGATGTAGAGCAGCACGAGCGAATAAATGCCCCCGATCGCCGCGAGCACGGAAAGCGCCGGCAGCAGCGTAAACACCGAAGCAACCAGCCCCGCCGTCGCGCTATAGGCCGCGAGCTGATTGGCGCGCGTCTCATCTTTCTCGGAGTTAAACGTCGTCGCGAACGAGTTGATGATGAGGCCCATCACCCACACCCAGCAGAGCGTGAGCACCACCTGGAGCACAGCGTTCACAACGCCCGTCACCAGCGGCAGGCGGATGGTGTAACCAAACCCGCCAACACCAATGAACACGAGGCCGAGGAAACTGCAGACCGCCGCAAGCGCCGCGAGCGGCAAGATGTAACCCGAAAGCAGCGCCGGCAGCCCGGTGCGCTCTTGCGCGATGCGCTCCCATTCCGCGCGCGGCTGGATGAGGATGTTCTTGACCCGATCGACGAGACCGGCGCCGGCGTTTCCAGGTTCCACAACAGTCATGGAATCACCTCCCGTTGTAGGCGAAGGCTAAGACAATCGCCCGATGCCGACCACGCAGCCCGATACAGAAAACAGGATCACGAACGCGATCAGTCCCGCGAGCCCAACGGTCGTCGCGTAGCCCATCGCGCGCTCGTTCGGGCATCGCATCAAGATCGGCAAACCGCGATAGAACAGGAAGGCTGTCATTGCGATCCCGATCAGACCAATCCACCACAGCGGCGGCCAGAGCGAGAACAGGCCGCTGATGAAAGCCGGCGTCATCGAATATGCGGCGACTTTCTGTGCGGCGAGATCGTCTCGCTCGGCATCGAAATTCTCGGCGAGCGTGTTGATCAGAATGCCCAGGAAATACACGAGCGCGATGCTCGCGAAGAACGTCACGATCGCGGTGACGAGCACCGTGCCTGGATCGGTGCGCACAACCGTTTCACCGACCTGCTCACCGAACGCGATGCCGCCAATGGCGCCCGCAAGCGGCGGGATCGCGGCGAGCGGCGCGACATAGCCCAGCAGAATGCTCGGTATGTTGGTCTTCTCGGCTTTGATCTGTTCCCATTCGGCGCGCGGATCACGCACGAGCCCGTAGGCGCGCGAGAAAATAATCTCCGCCTTCTGCCGCGCTTCGGCGGCGCGGCGGGCGGCTTCCTCACGATCGAAGCGCGGCGCATTCTTGCGCGGTTCGGGCTCTTGCTCGGCGGACATCGCGCTCCTCGACTTTCGAGGATGCGAATCTACCCGCAATTGCCCTCTACCGCCAAGGATTTACGCCCTCAGCTGGGATAAGCGCCGGCGCGATTACGCCTTAAACGGGTCGCGCATCAGGATCACATCCTCCCGCTCGGGGCTGGTGGAGACGAGCGCAGCAGGGCAGCCGATCAGTTCCTCGATGCGGCGGATGTACTTGATCGCGTTCGCCGGCAGGTCCTTCGAAGAGCGCACGCCCTTGGTGCTTTCGCTCCATCCCGGCAACGATTCATAGACCGGCTGCACCGCCGCCTGATCGCGCAATCCTGAAGGCAGGTGATCGTAAGTGCGCCCGCCCAGCGTGTAGCCGACGCAGATTTTGATCTCCGGCAAACCGTCGAGCACGTCGAGCTTCGTCAGCGCGATGCCGTCGATCCCCGAAAGCGCGATCGATTGCCGGACGAGCACCGCATCGAACCAGCCGCATCGGCGCGCACGGCCCGTATTGGTGCCAAACTCGCGGCCGACTTCGCCGAGCCGGCGGCCAATGTCATCGTCAAGCTCCGTCGGGAAGGGCCCTTCGCCGACGCGCGTCGTGTACGCCTTCACAAGCCCAAGCACGTAACTGATCGCGCCTGGCCCCACGCCAGAACCCGCCGCCGCCTGCCCCGCAACGACATTCGACGACGTGACGAACGGATACGTGCCGTGATCGACATCAAGCAGCGCGCCCTGCGCGCCCTCGAACAGAATCTTCTTTGAATCGCTGCGCTGCTTCTCGAGCACACGCCACGCCGGCTGCGCGTAAGGCAACACTTTCGGCCCGATCGCGACCAGTTCTCGCTTCAACGCATCGGCATCGATTTCCGGCAGATCGAGCCCGCGCCGCAACGAATTGTGGTGCGTGAGCAAGCGCCCGATCTTCCATTCCAGCGCTTCCGCATCGGCCAAATCCGCAACGCGCACAGCGCGGCGGCCGACTTTGTCTTCATACGCCGGCCCAATGCCGCGCCCCGTCGTGCCGATGCGCCCCGCGCCCGCCGCGCCTTCGCGCGCGACATCAAGCTCACGGTGCAGCGGCAGAATGAGGCTCGCATTGTCGGCCAGCACGAGATTGTCGGGCGAGACGTTCACGCCCTGCGCGCGCAGCTTCTCGATCTCTTCCACCAGATGCCACGGATCGACGACGACGCCATTGCCGATGATCGAAAGCTTGCCCTGCACGAGCCCCGACGGCAGCAGCGCAAGCTTATACGTCGTGTTGCCGACCACGAGCGTATGCCCCGCATTGTGCCCGCCCTGAAAGCGCACGACGACGTCCGCGCGATGGCACAGCCAATCGACGATCTTGCCTTTGCCCTCGTCGCCCCATTGGGCGCCGACCACAACAACTGAACTCATTGGGTGCAATTCCCCCGCCTGCCCGGTTTACGTCTCGCGCGCCCTTCGACAGGCCCTCGGCGCGGTGACGGTGCGAATTGTCGGCGCGCTTCTACCAGTGCTCCTTAGGCCTGTCACTGCGGCGCCTTGCCGGGGCCGCAGGAACCGCTAGCGTTTCGCCAACGACATTAGGGAGACGAACAATGGCTCAAGCCGCCGCCGCCGCGACCAAGCAGGAAGAAGTGCTCTACGACGTCGCTGATGGCGTGGCGACGCTGACGCTGAACCGGCCCGAGCGGATGAACACGATCTCAGGCCCGATGCTCCGCCGGCTTTCCGAATTGCTCTTGAAGGCCAACGAAGATCCCGCCGTACGCTGCGTGGTGCTCACCGGCGCCGGGCGCGCGTTCTGCGCCGGCCTCGATCTCGTTGACGCAACGCAAGGCTCCGGCATCGGGTCCGAGCAGCAGCGCACCAGCGTTTCGGTGAACATCGACGTGCGCAACACGCCGCCGACGGTTCTGTTCGCGATGGATAAGCCCGTGATCGCCGCGCTCAACGGTTCGGCCGCGGGCTACGGCATGGACATCGCGATGGGCTGCGACATGCGCGTGATGGCCGAGAGCGCGAAGATGGCGCCGGCATTCGTCAAGCGCGGCATCGTGCCGGAAAGCGGCGGCACCTGGTATCTGCCGCGCCTGCTCGGCTGGGAGCGCGCCGCCGAGATCATCTTCACCGGCCGCACGCTGAGCGCCAAAGAATGCGCGGACTACGGCCTCGTCGGCCGCGTTGTACCTGATGCGGAATTCGCCGGCGCTGTGCGCACGCTCGCGCAAGACGTCGCCGCGAACGCGCCGCTCGCGGTCCAGTCATCGAAGCGCCTGATGCGTATGGGTCTCGAACAGACGTTCAATGACCATGTGCACCACGTCTACATGCACTTCCTGCAACTCGTGCGCACGCAAGACTTCCGCGAAGGGATGCAATCGTTCCTCGAAAAGCGCCCTGCGAAATTCGAGGGGCGCTGATCGCTACTCCCTCTCCCCTTGTGGGAGAGGGCAAGCGCCGCAACGCATGCGGCCGCGAGACGTGGATGAGGGGTGTCAACGCGAACATCGGAAGTGACGAGGCCTCACCCCTCATCCGTCTCTGGGCTACGCACCGAGCCACCATCTCCCACCAGGGGAGAAGGAGAAGTGCGGCACCTCAGCCCTCTGGATAATTCCGCGCCCACACTTCCTTCAGCGCAGGCAGCTTGTCGGCCTTCACCGCAATCGCGTGCAGCTTCGGGCATTCTTCCGCGAACCAATCGCGGCGCGGGCGCCAGCGCGTCATCACTGCGATGAAGATGTCGAGCGCGCTCATCTTGCGCCCAAGCGCCCAAGGCTTGCTCACCATGCCTTCAAGCGCGCGCCACAGCTCCTCGCGCCGTGCGCCCACCTTCTTGCGCACCATCTTCTGCGCGGCTTCGTCCTTGCCGACATAACGCTCGGGCATATCGTCGAACGTCCACATCGGATAGAGCGTGGCCGTGATGAAGAAGAGCATGCGCAGAAATTTCGCGCGCTCTTTTGCGCCAACCGGCGGCGCAAGTGCAGAGTCCGGCGCCCATTCCGAAATCAGCAGCGCCATCGCGCCGCTTTCGGTGACGATCTCGCCGTTCTTCAAGATCAGCGCCGGAATGTGTCCCGCCGGATTGATCGCCGCGAGCCGTGAGCCCGTCTTGTAGATCTCCTTCCAGTCGATCTCTTCGCGCACGAAATCGACGCCCGCGAGCGTCATCAGCGCTTCGGGCACGGTCGAGCCGCCGCCGCGCCCCGCGATGAGCGTGAGCTTATTCGCCAAAGGTATAACCGAGCCGCACGCCCAGCTGATCGACGCCCTGATTGCGGCCGCTGCCGATGATGTGCCCGTGGCTCAAATGCGTGAACGCGATCTGCGCGTTGGCGCGATCGGTGATCTCATGCGTCACAGCGACAGTGAGACGGAAGAGATCTTCCGAACCGTAGAGGACGTGATCATTCGCGAATTGCACCGATTGCGGCGTGCCCGGCGCATAGGGATTGTCCGTTTCGCCCGTGTGCACGACATAGCCAAGGCTCGGATCGACGCGCCACTTGTCGCCAAGCTCCCAGCGCCACTCGAGGCCAACGCCCGCGAAGCTGAAATCGCCGCCCGTGTTCAACGATCCGATCAGAAACGGATGCGGCCGCCCGCTCCATGCCGGACCCACCGCATCAAACGTCAGCTGCGCTTCGATGTTCGGGCTGGCTTCCTTGCCGGCGTTCTTTCCGTCCACGACTTCAATGTTATGCGCCATCACGCCGACGGCGATATCGGACGCATGCGCGGTTCCCGCTGTTGCAGCGAGGCCAAGCACGGCCCCGCACAGAGCTTTGACGTTCATGAACGGCCCCTTCCCCCCAAGCGCGTTGAGCGCATCGGCGCGCGCATGTTAGGCGCGCGCCGGGCGGACGGGCAAATGAAATGACCGGCGCTTAATCCGCCGGTTCCGCATCTAGAACCGCAGGACCTTCACGTACCGCACTTGCGGCAGCGCGCGGAGCTTTGCGAGGATCGCATCGGGCACGACCTGATCGACGCCCACGATCGCGATCGCATCCTCGCCCGCCGATTGGCGCCCAAGGTGGAACGTCGCGATGTTGACACCCGCTTCCCCGAGCATGGTGCCGAGCGCGCCGATGAAGCCCGGCTTATCGCTGTTGTTCACAAACAACATGATCGGCTGGAACTCGGCCTCGAGCGGCATGCCTTTGACTTCGACGATCTTCGGCTGGCCCGCGTTCACCGCGCCCGCGACCGTGCGCCAGCGCCCGCCCGTCTGCACCTTGATGCGGATCAGCGACCCATAGATCGGCGAAACGTCGCGCTTGCTCTCGGTGAGCGGCGTGCCCTTGTCCTTCAGCACCGCCGGCGCCGAGACCATGTTCACGTCCGGGATCAGCGGGCGCATCAGCCCTGCAAGCAGCGCCGCCGTCAGCGGTCGCGTGTTGAGCTGCGCGACATCGCCTTCGTACTCGATCTCGACCGCTTCAAGCCCATCGTCCGCGATCTGCCCGGCGAACACGCCAAGCTTTTCCGCAAGCGCGGCGAACGGCTTCAAGCGCGGCGCTTCTTCGGCGCTGATTGAGGGCATGTTGAGCGCGTTCGTCACCGCGCCCGAGAGCAGATAATCGCTCATCTGCTCTGCCACTTGCAGCGCGACGTTTTCCTGCGCCTCGCTCGTGCTCGCGCCAAGGTGCGGCGTTGCGATGAAGTTCGGCGCTCCAAACAGCACGTTTTCCTTGGCGGGCTCAACCGTGAACACGTCAAAGCCCGCCGCCGCCACATGCCCGTTTTCGAGCGCTGCCCGGAGCGCGGCTTCATCGACGAGCCCGCCGCGCGCAGCGTTGATGATGACGACGCCCTTCTTGGTCTGCGCGAGCGCATCCGCCGACAGGATGTTCTTGGTCTTCTCCGTCATCGGCGTGTGGAGCGAGATAAAATCAGCGCGCTTCAAGAGCTCGTCGAGCTCGACCTTTTCCACGCCAAGCTCCACCGCGCGCTCCGGCGAGAGGAACGGATCGTAAGCGATGACCTTCATCTTAAGGCCAAGCCCGCGCTCGGCGACGAGCGAGCCGATATTGCCGCAGCCGATGAGCCCCAGCGTCTTCGCGTAAAGCTCAACGCCCATGAAGCGGTTCTTTTCCCACTTGCCGGCCTGCGTCGACACATCCGCAGCGCCGAGTTGGCGCGCCGCGGCGAACATGAGCGCGATGGCGTGCTCGGCCGTGGTGATCGAATTGCCGAACGGCGTGTTCATCACC
>CAZMCA010000116.1:0-10915 GCA_964564595.1 uncultured Caulobacteraceae bacterium | reverse complement strand
CCGGCGAGGATGAGCCCGACGCCGAAGAAGAGCAGCAGGAAGCGCGGCTGACGCGCGATCGCGAGCCCGCCTTTCAACCGGTGACGAAACCCGCCGCCCATCTCCGGCGCAGGATCGTGTGACAAAAGGTTCGTCACCGCGAGCAGCACGATCGCGAGGCACCCCAGAGTCCACACCGGCACCGCGATCAGACCGATTGCGGCGACAAGCGCGCCACCGCCGATATTCCCGAGAATGTAAAACGAAGAGCCGATCCCGCGCGCGACGCCAAACGGCACGCGCCCGTCTTGCCCCGCCCGGAGCGCCGCGCCTTCAAGCAGCGGCCCGACCGCTTGGCCAAGCGTCGTGCACGCAAAGCATAGAAAAAACAGCGACCAGAAACCCTGCGCGACCAGCAGAAACAGCGCGTACGCCGCGAACGTCGCGACAATCAAAATGCGCAGCGGCGTGCGGCGATCCTTGAAGCCATCGGCCCACGCCGCGATCGCAGGCCCCGTAAAAATGCGTACGAGCTGCGCAGACGCGAGCACCGCCCCGATCTCCACGCCCGAAAGCCCACGCTCAACCTCGAGCCAGCGCGGCAGAAACGGCGTGGTGATGCCCCACGCACAAAACCACGCGCTCATCGTGAGCGTGAGGCGCGCGCCGGGCGATTGAAGCGTGTCCTTACTCGGCGGTCTCACCGCCGCAGCACGCCAATCAACAGCGCCGCCCAGCCCGCAAGGAAGAACACGCCGCCAATCGGCGTCACCATCCCCAGCATACGCGGCGCGCCGAACGCCATCGCGTAGAGCGACCCGGAAAACAGTGCGATCCCCGCCAGCCACAGCGGCGAAGCCCACACGCCTTCGCGCTGCGCCAGCCACGCGATCAGCAGCACCGCCAGCGTGTGAAACATCTGATACTTCACGCCGATGTCGATCAGCTCTTTGGCGCGCTGATCCTGAATGCCATGCGCACCGAACGCGCCGATGGCGACGGCGAGGAATCCAGAAATGGCGGCGAGCGCGAGATAGAGCTTCATCAGATCACCGGTTCGGCGGGATCGAATACGTGACCACCGCATGCGCCACAACGTCGTCCGAGCCCTCGGACCGAATTTCCACATCCGCGACGGCGAGGGCTTTGCCGAGCTTGAGCATCCGCGCCTCCGCAATCAGATCGCGTGGCTCCGGCTTGCGCAGAAAATTGATCGACAAGTTCGTGGTCACCGCGAGCGGGACCTTGCCGATGGCGGAGAGCACGAGCGCATACACGGCTTGATCGGCGAGCCCCATCATCGTCGGCCCAGAAATCGTTCCGCCGGGGCGCAATTGATCGTCAGCAAATCGCCGCCGCACCACCGCGCGCTTGCCGTCGGCGTAGTCGATCGGGCGCGAGGCCGGGTCCATCCCCGGAAAGGCCTGCGGGAAGAAGTCGTTGAGCTCATCCGCGTTCATGTGGCTTCCCCATCGGCAAGCGGCGGCGCGCGGTTGAACTCGTCACGCCCGGCAGGAATAGTGGAGGCGTATAAGGGAGAATGCCGGTGCTGACCAAGGGCGACGAATATCCGATCCACCAAACGCCGGACCCGATCGCCTTCTCCGGCACCGACCGGAATTTCTACGACCGCTACTTCTTCAACGGCATGCAGGAAGACGGGTCGAACTTCTTTTCCGTCGCGTTCGGCGTCTATCCGCACCTCAACGTGTGCGATGCGCACTTCTCCGCGCTCCGGGATGGCGAGCAGATCAGCGTGCACGCCTCGCGCATCCTCGAGATGGAACGTATGAACCTCACCTGCGGGCCGATCACGATCGAAGTGATCGAGCCGCTGCAGAAACTGCGCCTCAAGATCGATGGCGAAGGCGTCAAAGCCGATATCGTGATGGAAGGCCGCTCCTTCCCGCTGCAAGAGCCGCGCTTCACGCGCCGCAACGGCCCGCGCCTGATGATGGACGTCACGCGCTTCACGCAAGCCGTGCGCTGGACAGGCTGGGTCGAGATCGATGGCAAGCGCGTCGAGTACAAAGCAGCGCCCGGCGTGCGCGATCGCTCCTGGGGCGTCCGGCCCATCGGTGCGGCCGATCCGCAGCCCGTACCGCCCGTGCAGGCGCCGCAGTTTTACTGGATTTGGGCGCCCACGCATTTCAAAGACCGCGCGCTCTACGCGCATGTGAACGAAGATGGCGCTGGCGACGCTTGGAACACGCGCGCCGCGCTCGCGACCGACGGCGGCAACGCCACCGAACACGCCCATCTCATCGGCGAAAAATTCGAGATGACGTGGGCCAAAGGCAAACGCCACGCCGCGAAAATGGGCCTCACCGCCAAGACGCACGCCGGCAAAGACGTGCGCGTGTCATGGACGCCGGTCGAAACCTTCCAAATGAAGGGCATCGGCTATGGGCACCCCGAATGGGGCCATGGCCAGTTCAAAGGCCCGCTCGCCGTCGCGCGCGAAAGCTTCCGCCCGAAAGACCTCAACCCGCTCGAACCACAGAACCTGCACATCCAGGAAATCTCGAAGGCCGTGCTGGAATCGGACGGCGAACGCATCGAAGGCGTCAGCGCCTTCGAACAACTCGTCATCGGCCCCCACAGCCCGAGTGGGTTTAAGGGCATCTTGGACGGCGCCGAATAACGCCCGATAGCGCGCTATGTTCACCCCCGCCGAAACACAAAAGCTCGAAGCGTTTCTTGCGCACACGCTTGGCGTGAAGGCCGCGAAGATCGAGAACGTCGTGCGCATTCATGGCGGCGCGTCGCGGCAGACGTACTCGTTCGACGTGACCACCAGCGCCGGCAAGCGCGGCTACATCCTCCGGCGCGATCCGCCCGACAGCTTGATCGACACCGACCGTGCGCTTGAGTTCGCCGCGTACAAGAGCGTTCAGAACCAGAACGTTCCCGCCCCGCGCCCCGTCGCGTTGGTGACGGATCCTGCCACGCTCGGCGCGCCGTTCTTCGTGATGGAGCGCATCGAAAACGCGGCCGCGGGCTCTCCGTTCAACCCGAACGCGTTCGGCGAGCACAGCGCCGCGATCGGCAAGGAGTTCTTCTCCATCCTTGGCCGCATCCACGCCATCGATCCGCACGCGAGCGAGCTTGCGAAGGTCGCCATCGCGCCGCCGCCGGAAGAATGCTGGAAGCGCGAGTTGGATCATTGGGCCAACGTCATCGCGATGGATGCGCTCGAGCCGCAACCGATCGCGGAAGCCGCCATCCGGCGCCTGCGCGCCAATCCGCCGCCCCCGCCGCGCAAGCTCGCGATCGTCCACGGCGACTATCGCATCGGCAATTTCCTGCATGACGGCAAAGGCGCGATCAAAGCCGTGCTCGATTGGGAGATGGCGCATATCGGCGACCCGATGGAGGACCTCGGGTGGGCGCTCGATCCGCTCTGGGCGCAAGGGCGCAAAGATCTCGCGGCCGGCCTGCTGCCGATGAACGATGCGGTCGAGCTCTGGGAAGACGCGGCCGATCAGGATTTCGACGCAGAGCGCTTCCGCTGGTGGTCGCTGTTCGCGAGCCTCAAGGGCCTCGCGATCTGGATTTCGTCATCTAAGACCGTCGTCGACGGCAAGAACACCGATCCGATCCTCGCCTTCTCCGGCTGGTACTGCCTCACGCGCCACAACCAGATCGTCGCCGACCGGCTCGCCGGCGCCAAGCGCGGAGGCCTCTGATGCGCCCCTCGATCCCGCAACTGCTCGCCGGCGCCGCCGCCACCATCCGCGCCGCGTTGCCCAACATGCGCGGCGAAAGCTACGCGATGGCGAGCATGGGCACGCTCGGCATGCTGCTCATCCTCATGTCGCAGGAAGCCGACCGCGCGGCCGAAACGCTGGTCAGCGAACAAGACGCGATCCGCGCGCTGTTTGCGCAGGCGGCCGGACACGCGCTCCCTGAACCGCTGCGCGCGCGCGTCGCCGAAGCGGCGCGCGGCGAGCGCGCGTCCCTGCGCGTCGACGTGCTGCAAGCGGAGACCAATGAACTCAAAGCGCTCCTCACAGAATTGCACGCCTGGCTTGAGACGAGCCCATTCGACTGGGCCGAGGCGCTCGAAGCGCGCATCTGGGAAATCCTGCGCCTGGGGGCCGCCGCCCGCGCGCTCTACCTCCCCACTCTGTAATCACCCCTGCTGAGCGCGCGGCCTTGCCGCCGCGCCCGGGCGCCCGTATCCCCGGAGCCATGAACGCGCCCGTCCAGCCTCCGCGCCGTGACCTCTACCCCGCCATTGAGCCCTCGCGCAGCGAGATGCTCAAAGTCTCGGACATCCACACGATCTACGTGGAAGAGAGCGGCCGGCCGAACGGGCGACCGGTCATCGCGCTGCATGGCGGGCCGGGCGGCGGGCTCTCGCCCGAGATGCGCCGCTTTTTCGATGCGCAGCGCTTCCGCACCATCGCGTTCGATCAGCGCGGCTGCGGTCGCTCGACCCCGCACGCGGACCTTCGTGAAAACACGACCTGGGATCTCGTCGCCGACATGGAGTTGATCCGTGAGCGCGCGGGCGTCGATAAATGGGTGGTGTTCGGCGGCTCGTGGGGCTCAACGCTCGCGCTCTCTTACGCGGTGAAGCACCCGGATCGCGTCGCGGGCCTCGTGCTGCGCGGCATCTTTCTCATCACCAAGCACGAGATCGACTGGTTCTATCAGCAAGGCGCCAGCAACGTCTTCCCGGACGCGTTCGATCGCTTCCTTGCGCCAATCCCGCTCGAAGAGCGCGGTGATCTTCTGCAGGCCTTTCACAAGCGCCTCAACAGCGAGGACCGCGACACGCGCATCGTCGCGGCGCGCGCCTGGTCGCGCTGGGAAGGTGAATCCATTTCGTTCGCAGGCCCGGCCGCGCTGCCGCCGCGCTTCAATGACGATCGCTTCGTCGACGCGTTCGCGCGCATCGAAACGCACTATTTCGTCAACAAGGGCTTCTTCCCGAAGGACGGCTGGCTGATCGAGCAGGCCGCCGAAAAGCTGCGCGACATTCCGATCCGCATCGTCCACGGCCGCTACGACATGTGCACGCCGCTCGATTCCGCGTGGAAGCTGAAGAAAGCCGCGCCGCACGCGCATCTCGAAATCGTGCCGGACGCGGGCCATTCGAGCTTAGAGCCCGGCATCGTCGACGCGCTCGTCCGCGCCGGCGATTGGATGGGCGACAACGTGCGCTGGTAGGCGCTAGGCGCCCAGCGCCAACCTCAGAAACGCCGCATCAGAGTAAGCCGGCCCGCGCCGGCGCCCGAGCATGGCTTCGATGATCCCATCTGCCTGACGCACGATCACGGTTTCGAGCGGTGGGATGAGATAGAGCCGCTGATCGCCCGCGCCCGCCGCCATGCGCACATCGAAGCGGCGCGCGAGATCAGCAGGCGCATCGATCGGCATTGAACGTGTTGGCCCACGCAGGCCCGGCCGCAACAACCACCAGCTCAAGCCATAGCCAGGATTGGCGCGCGTCGGGACGAAATTCGCGGCAAGCGCATCGGCGTCGAGAAACCGCTCGCCGCGCCGCATCACGAAGTCGCCGAACTTGGCCCAGTTGCGCGCGGTGAGCGCAGCGCCCTGCGGCAAGAGCGGATTGCCGTCGCGCCCACGCCGCCATTGGCCGATCGAAATGTATTCCGGGGCCAGCACGCGCGCGCGCAGATATTCCGTCGGATCGGAATTCTGGCGCGACGCGGCGAGCTTGCGCTTCATGATCTCGCCGAAAATCTGAAATGGCGCGGGCCCATACTGAAACACCGCGCCCGGCGCATCGCGCAGCGGCGTCGAAACCGCTTCTTCGTAGCCCGGCGGCATCCCGATCCGCCCGGGCGCAAGGCCGCTCGTCAGCGACAACAGCTGCCGGATCGTGATCGCGCGCCGCGCATCGCCGCGCCATTCATGCAGCGTCTCCGCGCAGGCCTCATCGAGTGCGAGCAGACCATCCTTCACCGCGAGCGCCGCGATCACGCCGCAGAAGCTCTTCGTGCCGCTCGCCAATTCGTGGAAACGATCGGCCGCGCCGCCGTTCGGGTAATCTTCGAACACCACCTCGCCCGCGCGCATCACGAGCATCGAAATCCCGCGCCGCTCGGCGGAATACGCGGCCGCAGCCCGAAACGCGCTCTCTTGCCCGAACGCAGGGCTCGCCGCCGCCGCCGCGCCTGCCGCCAGAATCGTGCGCCGTGTGATGCTCATGAACCGCCTCCCCGCGTTGAACGCACGGGCGCGCACTTTCCGTCGCACGCTATCGCTGGACGCCGTGAATACCTTCGAACGCCGCGATCAGCATCTGCCGGTTCTCGGGCTGCGCATCGACAAGCAACGTCTCAGGCGCAATCAGCACGCCCGGCGAGATCGATTGCAGCCAGATATGGGACGTAGGCGAAGCCCATTGCGGATGATCAAGCGTGCCAGCCGCAACAAAGCGAAACTCCGGCGAGGCGACCGGCTCGTGCCACATCCGAACGCCACAGCGCGCACAGCGCACGATATCGACCTCGCGCCCGCTATCGGCGCGCTTGCGATAGCGCTCGACCTCGCCGCGTTCGTGAATGAACGAGTCCGTATCCGCGATCAGCATCAGAATGTGCGTCGCGCCCGAGAGCTTCTTGCAGTCCATGCAATGGCACGCATTGATGGCGCGCGGACGCGCTTCGAGCTTGTAGCGCGCCGCGCCGCAAAGGCACCCGCCAAGATGCGGCGGCGCCGGGATGTTCGGGAAAGCGTCGCTCATATGCGCCTCTCTTGGGGCGGCATGTGACGCGCTTAGCGCGCGCTTGCCAATCCCCTGGCGCAGAAATCCGGCTTAGCCGAGCACCGGCTTGACCGCGCCGGCCGCCTTCTTCGCGCGCGCCCGCGCTTCATCCGTATCGGCGCCGCGCGAGACGGCCACGCCCATCCGGCGCTTGGCGAAACTCTCCGGCTTGCCGAACAGCCGCAGCTCCGTATCGGGAACCGCGAGCGCCTCGGCGACGCCCTCGAACGCGATGCTCGCGGCTTCCATGCCGCCGTAGATCACAGCGGAGGCGCCTGGCGCGCGCAGCCGCGTATCGACGGGCAGCCCGAGAATGGCGCGCGCGTGCAGTTCAAACTCGCTCTGATGCTGCGTGCCGAGCGTCACCAGCCCCGTATCGTGCGGGCGCGGGCTGACTTCCGAGAACCACACGTCATCGCCCTTCACAAACAATTCAACGCCGAACACGCCGTAGCCGCCCAACGCCTCCGTCACCTTGCCCGCGATCTCGCGAGATCTCTCCAGCGCCAGCGCGCTCATCTTCTGCGGCTGCCAGCTTTCGACGTAATCGCCATCGACCTGCACATGCCCGATCGGTTCACAAAATTGCGTGCCGCCCGCCGCGCGCACGGTGAGCAACGTGATCTCGAACTCGAAAGCGACTTGCGCTTCCACAATCACGCGCATTTGTTTCACGCGCCCCGCCGAAAGCGCCTTCTCCCACGCGCCCGCCACATCGCCGGGCCCCTTGAGCCGGCTCTGCCCTTTCCCGGACGACGACATCACCGGCTTCACGAAACACGGATAACCAATCCCGCCATCGATCGCCGCCTGCAGGTCTTCCAGCGACGACGCGAACGCATATTTCGAAGTCGCAAGCCCCAGCGTCTCCGCCGCCAGCACGCGGATCCGCTCCCGGTTCATCGTGATATGTGCGGCGTTCGCCGTCGGGATCACGCGCGCGAGCTTATCGGCCTCGATGCGCACCAGCTCATCGGTCGCGATCGCCTCGATCTCCGGCACGATCAGATCGGGCTTCTCCTTCTCGACCAGCGCGCGCACTGCCTTCGCGTCCGTCATGTCGATGACATGCGCGCGGTGCGCCACCTGCTGCGCCGGCGCGTTGGCGTACCGATCGACCACAATCGTCTCCACGCCCAGCCGCTGGAGCGCGATCACCACCTCTTTGCCAAGCTCACCCCCGCCCAAAAGCATGACCTTGAGCGCCGAAGCCGAAAGCGGCGTACCAATGCGCATCACGCAACTCCAAAAAACAAAGGCGCGCCCCACCGCAGCGAGGCGCGCCGGATTTAGCCCAGGTAAGAGCCTTAGTTCTTCGCCGTGTCCACCAGCTTGTTCTTCGAAATCCACGGCATCATGCCACGCAGGCGCGCGCCGACTTCTTCGATCTGGTGTTCGCTGAGCTGGCGGCGCGTGGCCTTGAAGCTCGGCTGGCCGACTTTGTTTTCGAGCATCCAATCGCGCGCGAAGCGGCCGGACTGAATGTCGTCCAGCACGCGCTTCATTTCCGCCTTCGTCTCCGGCGTCACGATGCGCGGGCCGGTGCGATATTCGCCATACTCTGCCGTGTTCGAGATCGAGTAGTTCATGTTCGCGATCCCGCCTTCATAGATGAGATCGACGATCAGCTTCACTTCGTGCAGGCACTCGAAATACGCCATCTCCGGCGCGTAGCCCGCCTCCACCAGCGTCTCGAAACCGGCTTGGATCAAACCCACGAGACCGCCGCAGAGCACGGCCTGCTCGCCGAACAAATCCGTTTCGCACTCTTCGCGGAAGTTCGTTTCGATCACGCCCGAACGCCCGCCGCCGATCGCGGAGGCATAGGAGAGCGCAAGCTCAAGCGCCTTGCCGCTCGGATTTTGATGCACGGCCACGAGGCAGGGCACGCCGCCGCCCTTGAGGTATTCGCCGCGCACCGTGTGCCCCGGCCCCTTCGGCGCGACCATGCCGACGTCCACATCGGCCGGCGCTTCGATCAGCTTGAAGTGAATATTGAAGCCGTGCCCGAACAGCAGCGTCTTGCCGGCCTTCATCGCGGGCGCAATCTCGTTCGCGTAAATCTCAGCCTGCACTTCGTCGGGCGCGAGCACCATGATGACGTCCGCAGCTTGCGCCGCTTCCTTCACCGACACGACGTTCAGCTTTTCGCTCTTTGCCTTCGCAACGCCGGCGGACGACGCGCGCAGCGCAACCATCACGTCTTTCACGCCGCTGTCGCGCAAGTTCAGCGCGTGCGCATGCCCCTGGCTGCCATAGCCGACGATGGCGACTTTCTTGCCTTGAATGAGCGCGAGATCAGCGTCGCGATCGTAATACACACGCATGGGACTTCTCCTCCACCACTTCCAAACTAGCCGGCGCGTTTGGCCGGCTGATGCAAAACCAAAAACTGTTCGACCGCGCGCGCCGCCTCCGCCGCGATCGCCGCGCGATCGAGCTTCAAGCGCTCGCCGAGCAGCAAACGAATGTGCACGTCGCGCGCGACCAGTCCGAAAAACGTGCGAAACGCATCCTCGGCGTTTTCAAACTTGAGCAACCCGGCGCCGCGCGCCGCTTCCAACACCGGCTTCAGCCGCTCGCCCAACGCGAAGCGCCCGTTGCCAAGCACGACGGCGCCAAGATCGGCCGTGTCATCCGCCGCATGCCCGATCGCGAGCCGATTGAGCGCGAGCGAGGTTTCGCTCGACACCACCTTCAGCCAATCGCTCGCAAATTGCGTGAGCCGCGCGACGAGCGCCGCGCGATCGATCTTCGCGTCTGCGGGCGCGACGCGCACTTGCGCCGCCTGCCAGCGCACGATCGCGTTCAGCAATCCATCGCGATCGCCGTACCAGCGATAGAGCGACTCCTTGGAGCAGTTGGCCTCCGCCGCCAGCGCGCTCATCGTCAGGCGCCCGCCATCGCGGATTAGCAGCCTGAGCGCCGCATCCAGCACCTCGCGCTGGCGCGCGGTGGGCGCCTCGCCCTCCGGATCGCTCCTTGGCGCGGGTTTTTTCAAAGCCGTCATGGTACCGTACGTTACGGTTCGATCCGTAGAGCCAGATCACACCGCCGTCAAGCCGGTTGGCGGGCCATGCCGAATGGGGCTAACCCCTCCCGCATCATGACCGACGCTTCCGAGATCATCGATTTTTGGCGCGACGCCGGCCCCAAAGCCTGGTTCGCCAAGGATGACGACTTTGACGCCATCGTGCGCGCCATGTTCGAGGAGACACACCACGCCGCCGCACGCGGCGATCTCAAAGCGTGGGAAGAAACCCATGAGGGCGCGCTCGCGCTTTTGCTGCTGCTCGATCAGTTCCCACGCAACATGTATCGCGGCAGCGCGCATGCGTTCGCGACCGATGGCCTCGCGCGCCAGATCGCGACGCGCGCCGTCGATCGCGGGTTCGACCGAATGGCGCCTACCGATATGCGCGCGTTCTTCTATCTGCCGTTCGAACATTCCGAGCGCGCGGAAGACCAGGCCCGCTCCTGCGCGCTGTTCGTGACGGCCGAAGACGAGAACAACATCAAATGGGCGCGCCTCCACGCCGAGATCATCGGCAAGTACGGCCGCTTCCCGCATCGCAATGAAGCGCTCGGCCGCGAAAGCACGCCTGAGGAATTGGCGTTCCTGGAGAGCGGCGGCTTCAAGGGATGAGCTACGATTGGCGCGCGGGCGGCGTCTTCTATCAAGTCTATCCGCGCAGCTTTCGCGACTCGAATGGCGATGGCGTCGGCGATCTTCGCGGCGTCACCGAGAAGCTCGATCATATCGCCAAGCTCGGCTGCGATGGCGTGTGGCTTTCGCCGTTCTTCAAATCGCCGATGAAGGATTTCGGCTACGACGTTTCGGACTATCAGGACGTCGATCCCCTGTTCGGCACGCTCGCGGATTTCGACGCGCTCTTGAAGCGCGCGCATGAACTCGGCCTGAAGCTCATCATCGATCAGGTCTATTCGCACTCCTCCGATCAGCACGCTTGGTTCACCGAAAGCCGCGCCTCGCGCGACAATCCGAAAGCTGATTGGTACGTGTGGGCCGACGCAAAACCCGATGGTTCCCCGCCGAACAATTGGCAGGCCATGTTCGGCGGCCCATCCTGGACGTGGGACGCACGCCGTCGGCAGTATTACCTGCACAACTTTCTAAGTTCGCAGCCCGATCTCAACGTGCGCAACCCAGAGGTCGCGGATGCACTGCTCGGC
>CAZMCA010000115.1:0-10940 GCA_964564595.1 uncultured Caulobacteraceae bacterium | reverse complement strand
AATAGGTCGAAAGCTCCATCGGACACCGCACGCCCGGCGGCACGTAGACGAACGACCCGTCGGAAAACACGGCGCTGTTCAGCGTCGCGAAGAAGTTATCGCTCGTTGGCACGACGGAGCCGAGATACTTGCGCACCAGCTCAGGATGCTCGCGCACCGCCTCGCTCATCGAACAGAAGATCACGCCCGCTTTCGCCAACTCTTCCTTGAACGTCGTCACGACCGAGACGCTGTCGAACACGGCGTCCACCGCCACTCTCGGCGCCCCCTCGACTCCGAGCAGCACCTCTTGCTCCTTCAGCGGAATGCCGAGCTTCTTGTAGGTCTCCAGAATCTCCGTCGGGACCTCATCGAGGTTCTTGTACTTCGCCGCATTGCGCGGCGCGGCGTAGTAGGACGCGGCCTGGTAGTCGATCGGCGGGTAGTTCACGAGCGCCCAGGTCGGCTCCTCGAGCGTCTGCCAACGCTTGAACGCCTCCAGCCGCCAAGCGAGCATCCACTCCGGCTCATCTTTCTTGGCCGAGATAAAGCGCACCGTCTCTTCGGATAGCCCAACAGGCGCGAATTCCTGCTCAAGCTCGGTGACAAATCCGTGCTTGTACTTCTCCGCTTCCAGTGCGCGCGCGGCGTCGATGGTCTCTTTTACGGCGGCCATTACGCAGCCTCCACCGCACGCGCCGCGAGTTTGGCGACGGCGGCAATCGCCGCATCGCACTCAGCGTCGGTCGAGCACCAGCCAAAGCTCACACGCAACCCGCCCTCTGCGAGCGTTCCCGTTACGCCCATCGCGCCAAGCACGCGGCTGCCGCGCACCTTACCGGAAGAGCACGCCGCGCCAGAACTCACGCACACACCGTCGAGATCGAGCGCGATCACGCCCGTTTCCGCACGCACGCCCGCAAGCGCAAACAGGGACGTGTTCGGCAAACGCGCCACGCCGCGCGAGAACACGACAGCATCGTTCGGCAGCGCCGCCTCGAAGCGATCACGCAAGGCCGCCATGCGCCCGCCTTCCGCGCGCCACTCGCTCGCAGCGATGTCGCACGCCGCCGCAAACCCAGCGATTGCCGGCAGCGTTTCAGCGCCAGGCCGGCGCCCGCGTTCTTGCCCGCCGCCGCTATGGGGCGCCGCGAACGGCGCGCCAGGCGCCAACGCCAATGCGCCCGCTCCCATCGGCCCGCCAATCTTGTGGCTCGTCACGACAAGATACGTCGCGTCCATATCGATCAGGCTCACCGGCGCCTTGCCGAGCCCTTGCACTGCATCGATCAGCAGCAGCCCGCCCGCTTCGCGCACCAGCGCCGCGATCTTCGTAACGGGCTGCACGGCACCCGTCTCATTGTTCGCGCTCATCACCGCGACGAGCGCAGGCTTGCTGGCGCACGCCAGCAAATCCGCCAGCGCATCGAGATCGATCACGCCATCGGCGTTCACCGGCGCGACATGCGTTTCCTCGAACACGCGCGGCCCTTCGGAGAACACTGAGTTATGCTCGATGGCCGAGACAATCAGCGACTTCGCAACGCCCCGCGCGCCCGCGATCGCCAGATGCAACGCCTCCGTGGCGCCGGACGTGAAGATGAGGTTCTCCACCTTCGCGTCGATCGCCGCCGCAATGCGCTCGCGACTGTCTTCCAGCAGCTTCTTCGCTGCACGCCCCGCGGCGTGGATAGATGAAGGATTGCCCGGCAGCGACATCGCGCGCGCAACCGCTTCCGCCGCCACAGGGCGGATCGGCGTGCGTGCGTTGTGATCGCAATAGATGAGCGGGCGGCTCATGGATTTACTCCGCCGCGATCGGCGCGGCTTCTTCGGGCGAAATGCGCCGTTCGATGATGTCCGCGAGCGTCACCGACGCGAGAAACGCGTGAATGCGGTTGCCGAGTTCGTCCCAGAGGCCATGCGCGATGCAGCGCCCTTCGCGCCCCTGGCAGCCTTTGGAGGAGCCCTCCTTGCAGAGCGTCGCTTTGATCGGCTCGTTCACGGCCGCGATGATGTCCGCCACCACGGTTTCGCTCGCGGGCTTGGCCAGCCGATAGCCCCCGCCCGGCCCGCGCACGCCCGCCACCAGCCCGGCTTTGCGCATCCGCGCGAACAGCTGCTCGAGGTAGGAGAGCGAAATCTGCTGCCGGCGCGCGATCTCGGCCAGCGGCACGGTGTTTTCCGCGCCGCCATGCAGCGCCAGATCGGCCATCGCCATGACCGCGTATCGCCCTTTCGACGTCAGCCGCATGCAAGATCCTTTCGCCGCAATGGCGTCCGCTCGGTGCGTTATGGTAGAAGCCCTGGACTTAGGATGCCTGAGCATTTTGGTCAACATTTCGCACCTGCGAAGAGCTCTCAACAAGAACTAGGACGCTGAATGCCTGAGGTGATTTTTCCCGGCGCCGCCGGCCGGGTCGAAGGCCGCTATCACGAGCCGCCGCGCGAGAACGCGCCGATCGCCCTCATCCTCCACGGCCACCCCCGCGCGGGCGGCTCGATGAACGACCGCGTCACGGTCCAGCTATACAAGCTCTACCAGGACTTCGGCTTCGCGGTTCTGCGCTTCAATTTCCGTGGCATCGGCCGCAGCCAAGGCGTGTTCGACAACGGCATGGGTGAACTCTCTGACGCCGCCTCCGCGCTCGACTATCTGCAGAGCATGAACCCGACGGCCGAGCAGTGCTGGGTTGGCGGCTATTCGTTCGGCGCCTGGGTCGGTCTGCAACTGCTGATGCGCCGCCCGGAGATCGACGGCTTCCTCGCCATCTCGCCGCCGGCGAACCATTACGATCTGTCGTTCCTTGCGCCCTGCCCGGCGTCCGGCCTCATCCTTTACGGCACGCGCGACAGCGTCACGACCGCGTCGGATATGGAGCGCGTCGTCACCCGCATTCGCACGCAGAAGAACATAAAGGTCGATCACCAGCCGATCGAAGGCGCCGATCACTTCTACCGCGGCGCGGGCGAGAAGGATTATCTCCCCGAGATGGAGAAGAAGGCGCGCGCCTATCTCGACAAGCGCCTCAAAGAGCCGCCGCCGCCGCCCCCGACCAGTTCGAAGCGCTAGCGAATCCAGAAATCCGTCGCGACGCGCGTGAGCTGCATCCGTGCAGCCAGCGCGCGCGACGCTGTGTTCTCGAACGACGTGCTGTAAATCGGCGTCTGCCCGCGCGCCCGCACGCGCTCCGCCCAGCCGCGCACGGCGTCCGCCGCATGCCCTTTCCGCCGGTGCGCCGGATGCGTCTCCACGCCGGCGCAATGCACGGCATCGCCCATCCGCACGCTGGCGCACACCGCGACTGCACGTTCGTTCTTCAGCACAGCAACAAACGGATAGCGCTGCCCCGCATCCGGGATCCAGTCTACCATATCGCGCAGCAACGCCGTGTCTGCGCCGCCAACGGTGACGCACGCAACGCTCGGCGCGCCCACACCCTCTGGCACGACAAACGCCGGCCCGCCCCACTCTTCCGCGCCCGGCAACAAAGCGCGATACGCGTCAGCCTCAGCTGGCGGCTCATCGAGTAGTTCAGCGCGCTCGCGCACGCTCAACACCGTCAACCGCGCCGCAAGTTCATCAGAAACACCAACGCCAAAGCGCCACGCGCACGTCCCAGCGCCCGTCATCAGATGAAACCGTGGCGTGGGCCCGCCGCCCGGCTCGTTCACGCGCACGATCCGTCCGCGCGCGTCGTGTTCATAGAGCGCCGCAAAGCGCGCGTTGAGAAAGTCCGCGCTCACACGTGCAGCACGCGTCCGTACGCATCGAGCACGCTCTCATGCAACATCTCGCTCAGCGTCGGGTGTGGGAAGATCGTCTCCATCAGCTCCGCTTCCGTGAGCTCGCCCGTCATCGCGATCACGAAGCCCTGAATGAGCTCCGTCACCTCAGCGCCCACCATGTGCGCGCCGAGCAATTCGCCCGTCTTCGCGTCGAAGATGGTTTTCACCATGCCCTGGTCTTCGCCGAGCGCGATCGCCTTGCCGTTCCCTGCGAACGGGAAGCGCCCGATATGCACGGTGCGCCCCGCTTCCTTCGCGCGCGCCTCCGTCATCCCAACGCTCGCGACTTGCGGATGCGTGAATGTGCAGCCCGGAATGCGGCTCACATCCATCGGATGCGGATCGAGCCCCGCAATCGCCTCGACGCAAATCACACCCTCATGGCTCGCCTTGTGCGCCAGCCACGGCGCGCCGGCAAGATCGCCAATCGCATAGAGCCCAGCGACATTCGTGCGCCCATGTCCATCGATCACGACATGCCCGCGCTCAACTTTCACGCCGAGCGCTTCAAGGCCGAGATTTTCGACATTGCCGGTGATCCCGAGCGCCAAAATCGCATGGCTTGCCGTGAGTGTCTGGCTGGCGCCGCCGCACATGACGACCGCCTCAACACCGTTCTCGCTTGCCTTGAGGCTCTTGGCTTCGGTGCTCGTATGAATCGTGATGCCGTCTCGCGCAAATCGCTTCTGCGCGAACGCCGAAATCTCCGCGTCTTCGACGGGCAACACGCGGTCGAGCATTTCAACGACCGTCACCTTCACGCCAAACGTTGCGTAGAAGCTCGCAAACTCCATCCCGATGGCGCCTGAGCCAAACACGAGCAGGCTCTCTGGCCATTCCGGCGGCGTCATCGCTTCGCGATAGGTCCACACGCGCGGCCCGGCCGTCAACCCCGTCGCCGGAAACTCACGCGCCCGCGCTCCGGTCGCGAGGATTACGTGCTTTGCGTCATAGCGTTCGCCTGCGACCACGACCTTGGGCGCAGCGGCGCCCTTCTCGAGCTTCGCTTCGCCCGCGATCACGTCGATCTTGTTCTTCTTCATCAAGAACTGAACGCCGCGCTCCATCCGCTGCGCCACTTTGCGCGAGCGCTCCACCACCGCCGCGCGATCGAAAGAAACGCCCTCGACCGAGAGCCCAAACTCCTTGGCGTGCGCGATGTTGCGATAGACTTCGGCGCTCCGCAGCAGCGCCTTCGTCGGGATGCAGCCCCAGTTGAGGCAAACGCCGCCCAACTTGTCGCGCTCGACGATCGCCGTCTTCATCCCAAGCTGCGCCGCCCGGATCGCCGCGACATACCCGCCCGGCCCAGACCCAACCACGATCACATCATACGCGGCCATGCGCTTCCTCTATTCCAAACCAAACGCGCCGATGATCCCATCGACGACGAACTGCGCCGCCAGCGCACACAGCAAAATGCCAAAGATGCGCGTCACCACCGCCGCGAACGTCGCGCCCACGAGCCGCGAAATCGGACCAGCCAGCAGAAACGCACCAAGGCACAATGCGATGTTCGCGCCCACGCCCGCCAAGATAACCGCACGGCTCATCGGATCCGGGTTGTCCGTGAAGAACAGCATGATCGAGGCGATCGCGCCCGGCCCCGTGATGAGCGGGATCGCGAGCGGAAACACCGAGATGTCGTCCTCGACGCCTGGATGCGCTTTGTGTTCGGCCGCCACGGCTTCCGCGCGCTCGTCGCGCCGCTCGGCGCGTTTCTCAAACAGCATGTCGACGCCGATGAGGAACAAGAGCGCCCCGCCCGCGATCCGGAACGCATCGAGCGTCACGTGCAGATACGCCAACAGCCACGCCCCGCCGAACGCAAACGCCAGCAAAATCGCCGTCGCAATCGCGATGGACTTGAACGCCATCCGCCGCCGCCAGCCCGCGCTCATGCCGTTCGTCATGGTCGCGAACAAGGGCGCCATCGCCGGCGGATCGATCACCACGAAGAACGTCACGAAGGCTGCGAGGAAGAGCGGGAGCAACTCCGCAGGCGTCGTCACAGCAACATCGCCATCGGGTCTTCCAGGAACCCGCGGAACGCCTTGAGAAATGCAGCGCCGATGGCGCCGTCGAGCACGCGGTGATCGCAGGTCAGCGTCACGTTCATCATCGTGGCGATCGCAAGCGAGTCGTTGCGCACGACGGGGCGCTTCTCGGCAGCGCCCACGCTCATGATCGCGCCATGCGGCTGGTTGATGATTGAGGCGAAGCTCTTGATGCCCATCATGCCCATGTTGGAGATCGAGAACGTGCCGCCCTGAAACTCCTCGGGCCGCAGCTTCTTGGTGCGCGCGCGCTCGGCGAGATCGGCCATCTCCGCTGAGATCGTCGCAAGGCCCTTGTGCTCGGCGGTGCGCACGATCGGCGTGATGAGCCCTCCGGGGATCGCGACCGCCACGGCGATATCCGCGTGGTTGTGCAGCGCGATGCCCTCGGGAGTGTAGCTCGCATTCGCTTCCGGCACGCGGATCAGCGCGAGCGCAGCCGCCTTGATGATCATGTCGTTGACGGAGATCTTCACGCCCTGATCGGCGAAGCGCGCATTGATGTCGCTGCGCGCCTTCAGGAGCTTGTCGATCTCCAGTTCGATCTCGAGAGGGAAATGCGGCACGTCGCGGAAGCTCTCGGTCATCCGCCGCGCGATCGTCTTGCGCATCATGTCGAGCGGCACGAGCTGATACGAGCCGTCCGGAATGCCCATCTGCGCGAGCGTCAGATGCTTGGGTTGCTCCGCCGTGCTCGGCGGCGGCGCTTTCGCGACCGTCAGCGCCTTGCCGTTCGAAATCGGTGCGCGTTTTTCCGCGCCTTCAACGTCGCTCTTTACAATCCGCCCATGCGGCCCGCTGCCGGAGAGCGCCGAAAGATCGATCCCCTGCTGCGCCGCCATCCGCCGCGCCAACGGCGACGCCAGCACACGGTCGCCATCGTCGCGCGCTTGCGGCCGCGCCGCTTGCTTCGGCGCCGCCTTCGCTTCGGGCCCAGCGCGCGCGTCCGTCTTCGGCTTTTCTTCCGCGGCCGCTTTTGCAGGCGCGGCGCTCGCGCCGCCGCCGTCATCCAGCACGGCGATCGGCGTGTTCACCTTCACGCCCTCCGTTCCTTCCTGCACGAGCAGCTTGGAGACCACGCCTTCATCGACGGCTTCGACTTCCATCGTCGCCTTATCGGTCTCGATCTCCGCGATCACTTGCCCAGGCTCGACTTTGTCGCCCGCCTTCACGTGCCACTTGGTGAGCGAGCCCTCCTCCATCGTCGGCGAGAGCGCGGGCATCAGGATTTCGATCGACATCTCTTCAAGCTTTCTCGGTCGTGATCTGCACCGGGATCACATCCGCCTTCCAGCGGTGCACGAACGTCAGATACGCGAACACGACGATGACGAGCCCCATCGCGCCCCATACGCCGTAGCGAACCAACGCATCGACAGTGAAACCGCCAGCGTCCGCGACCTGCGCGTTCGCGAGCGCCGCGCGCCCCGCCGCTGAGAGCCCCGTCTCTTCGCGAATTTCGTCGAGCCGCGCGATCAGCCCGTCATGCATCAGTTGCGCGCCGAGCATAATCGAACCCAGCATCGCCAGCACAAATGTCACGAACAGAAACGATAGCAGCCGCGCCATGAAGTTCGCGCCGCCGATGAAGTAGTTCAGCGCCGCGACATAGGCCGAGATCACCGTGAAGAATACCGAGACGCCCGCAAGCAGCAAGTTCGTGAACTGCACGAGTTGCTCGACGACTTCCGCTTCGCTCATCGCCCGCCCCCATCTTTCGAGAGATGCGCAAGCGAAGCGCCATGCGCCTCCCAGTCCGCACCATCAAACGGTACGACCACGGCGCCCAACGCCTCCGCGTCATCGAGCGCGCGCAGATTGACGGACCAGCCGTCTGGGTTGGAGCGCGGCCGGTAGAACGCCTTCACGCCGCATGTCTTGCAGAAGAGGTGCTGCGCCACGCCCGTGTTGAACGTGTAGCGCGTCAGCTGATCAGCGCCGTGCGTGAGGCGAAATGCGCTCTCCGGCGCAATGAGGTGCACGAAGCCAAGCTTCACACACATCGAGCAATTGCAAGCATGCGCCTCCATGCCTGGCTCAAGATCGGCCTCGAAACGAACCGCGCCGCAATGGCAGCCGCCGGTGAACGCGCGCGTCGTCATCCGCGCACCGCGCAAACGCGCTGCGGCGGCCCGTACGGCGCAACGAGCGCGCCGCGAAGCGTCGGGCCGCCGCTCATCGCATTACGTGCTCTTGCGGGGCTTGCGGCCCGGCTTCAGCGAAACGCCCACGTCGGCGAAATCGCTCACGTGCACAAGGCCCGCCATTTCGAGCAGGTCCGGTTCGTAATTGCCCGAGGCGATGTCATCGGCCGCAAGCGGAATGACTTCCTCATACGTGCCGTCTTCGCCGCCTTCCGAGCGCACCAGCGCGAACGAGACCACAGGCTCGAACTTGAGGCCGCCTTCATCCAACGCGATCCAGAAGCCTTCACCCGAATGGATGCTCAGGATCGTTCTCTTCTCGGCCATTCTAACCCTCCCGGTAACAGACCGCTTTCGCGGCCTTCACGACATCAGCGACGCCAGGCAGGGCCAACGCTTCCAAATTGGCGGCGTAGGCGAGCGGCGCGTCGACCTGATGTACGCGAGTCGGGGGCGCATCGAGCCAATCGAATGCTTCTGAAACGACGCGTGCGCAGATTTCTGCGCCAACGCCCATCGGCCCCCACCCTTCTTCGACGGTGACGAGCCGGTTGGTTTTCTTCACGCTCTCCACAATTGTTGCGTGATCGAGCGGGCGGATAGTCCGCAAATCAATGACTTCCGCGTCGATGCCTTCTTTCGCGAGTTCCTCTGCGGCTTTCAGCGACACGCCCACCATCCGCGAGTGCGCGCTGATGGTGACGTCTTTGCCGGCGCGCTTGATTTTCGCTTTTCCGATCTTCGCGACCCAATCGCCCTCGGGAACATCAAATTCCTGCCCGTAGAGCATCTCGTGCTCGAGGAAGACGACCGGGTTGGGCGAGCGGATCGCGGCTTTGAGGAGCGCTTTTGCGTCCGCCGCGTCGTAGGGCGCGATCACAATCAGGCCCGGCACGTGCCCGTACCAAGATGAGTAATCCTGGCTGTGCTGCGCGGCCACGCGCGCCGCCGCGCCATTCGGCCCGCGGAACACGATCGACGATTTCAGCTGCCCGCCCGACATGTAGAGCGTTTTGGCTGCGGAATTGATGATCTGATCGATCGCCTGCATCGCGAAGTTGAACGTCATGAACTCGACAATGGGTTTGAGCCCCGCCATCGCGGCGCCGACGCCCAGCCCGGCAAAGCCGTGCTCTGTGATCGGCGTATCCACAACGCGCCGCGGCCCAAACTCCTCCAGCAGCCCGCGCGAGACTTTGTAAGCGCCCTGATACTCGGCGACCTCCTCGCCCATCAAAAACACGGTCTCGTCGCGCCGCATCTCTTCGGCCATCGCGTCACGCAGCGCGTCACGCAACGTCGTCTTCACGAGCTTTGCGTCCGCTGGCCATTCATCCGCGCCCGAGTCTTGCGCGACGGGCCGCGCAGTCTCCGACTTCGCTGCCGCAGGCGACTTCGGCGCTTCGCTTTCCTTCGCCTTTTGCTCGGCGACCGGCTCGGCGGCTTCTTCGGTTTCTTGCTTCGGCGCCGCCGCCTTGCTTTCAGCCTTCGGCGCAGACTTGGCCGCTGCGCCGCCTTCGCCATCGAGCACAGCGATCGGCGTATTGACCTTCACGCCTTCCGCGCCCTCGGCGACCAAGATCTCCGAGACCACACCCTCGTCGACCGCCTCGACCTCCATCGTCGCTTTGTCGGTTTCGATTTCAGCGATCACCTGGCCGGGCTCGACACGGTCTCCGGCCTTCACGAACCATTTCGTGAGGTTGCCCTCCTCCATGGTGGGCGACAGCGCGGGCATGAGGATTTGCGTGGACATCAACCGATCCCGAGCAGCTCTTTAAGCACCATCAACGTCCCAACGAGGCCAACGGCCCACGCCAGCGGCCGGATCATCGGCAGGCCCGCGATGTAAATGATCGCGTGCGCGACGCGTGCGTAGAAGAAGAGCTGCGCGCCCAGCACGGTCTGATCGCTCGAAACACCGGTCATGTTCGCGATCAGCACCAGCGGCGCAAACATCAGCAAACCTTCACGGTGGTTATCGACCACGCGCTTCATCCGCGCCTGAAACGGCTTGGCTTCCGGCAGATTGTCCCGGTTGTTCGCCATTGGCACGAGGCCCTGCGCGCGCACGCCGGCCAGCGCCTGGATCAGCACCAACGCGATCAGCAAAGCTGTCGCGTAGAGCAACATCGTCAGTTCAACACTCATCGCTTCCTCCCCTTCTTGTCCGGCTTTTGCTCATGCCGTTCCAAGCACGATGAAATTCAACACGATCGCGAGCAGCAGCGCGCCGAAGCCCGCGGCAAGCACACGCCGGCTCTCGAACAATTTGCGCGCCGCCTCCGGAGGCAAGCGCGCGCGGTCGATCTCCAATTCGTTCGCGAGATGCTGGGTCTTGTGATCGAACACCCCGCCCGCCGCGCGCCGCCACGCGGCTACGGCTTCGCGCCGCAGAAAGATCGCGCGCACCATCGCTACGCCCGCGCCGGCATAGATCAGCGCCAAGATCAGTAATTCGATCTCGACGACGCCCGCCATCACGCGGCGCTTTCTTCGATGAGCACGTCCGTCAGCAATTCGCTCGAATCGGGCTCGGGGCTCTTTTGGGCAAACTCCGCGCTTTCGGCAACGATCGCGCGAACGTCGCGGTCCATCGCTTTGAGCGTGTCTTCGTCCGCATGGCCGCCGTCGATCAGCATCTGCTTTACGTGCTCGATCGGATCGTGCTGCGTGCGCATCGCATCGACTTCCTCGCGCGTGCGGTACTTCGCCGGGTCGCTCATCGAGTGGCCACGGTAGCGGTACGTCTTCATCTCCAGCAGCGTCGGCCCCTCGCCAGCGCGCGCTCGCGCCACCGCGCGCAGCCCAGCTTCACGCACGGCCAGAACGTCCATGCCGTCCACTTCCTCGCCTGGGATCAGGAAACTCTGCCCACGCCGGTGCAGATGCGTTTCGGACGATGAGCGATGGATCGCCGTGCCCATCGCGTACTGATTGTTCTCGACGATATAGACGACCGGCAGCTTCC
>CAZMCA010000114.1:0-11190 GCA_964564595.1 uncultured Caulobacteraceae bacterium | reverse complement strand
GAGTTCGATCTCACCATCGTCAACAAGATGGACGTCGATCACGGGCTGACAGTGCCGCTGTCGCTCATGTTCGGGCAGCCGCAAGCGTGGCCGTGCAAGGTGATCCCGTTCGCGGTGAACGTCGTGCAGTACCCGCCGCCGACGGGCAATCGCTGCTTCAACATCGGCCGTGCGATCCGCAAGGCCGTCGAGAGCTATCCGGAAGATCTAAAGGTGATGATCTTCGGCACTGGCGGCATGAGCCATCAGCTGCAGGGGCCGCGCGCGGGGCTGATCAACAAGGAATTCGATGCGCGCTTTCTCGATAATCTCGTGCGCAATCCGAAGGCGAATGTCGCGCTTTCGCACACGGAGTATTTGCGCGAAGCGGGCTCCGAAGGCATCGAGATGGTGATGTGGCTCATCATGCGCGGCGCGCTCGATGAGAAGGTGCGCGAGGTGCACCGGTTTTATCACGTGCCCGCGTCGAACACGGCGGTTGGGCACATCATTCTGGAAAATGCAGGCTAAGGGCTGACATGAAGATCGTGATGGCGGGGCAAGGCGCGTTTGGCGTCAAGCACCTCGAAGCGCTGGCGAACATCCCGGACGTGGAAGTCGTTTCGCTCGCGGGCGGAAGTGTGGACTCGACGCGCGAGGTCGCCGAGCGCTTCAAGATTCCGCACTGGACGACCGATCTTGGCGAGAGTTTGAAGCAACCCGGCGTCGAGGCCGTGATCCTGACGACGCCGACCCAGATGCATGCGCGCCAGGGCATCCAATGTATGGAGGCTGGCAAGCATGTGATGATCGAGATTCCGGTGGCGGATAATCTCGAAGACGCCGAGCGGCTCGTGGACGTGCAGAAGAAGACGGGCGTGATAGCGATGGGCGGGCACACGCGGCGGTTCAATCCGAGCCATCAGTGGATACGCAAACGCATCCAGGCGGGTGAGCTCAAGGTCCAGCAGATGGACGTGCAGACGTACTTCTTTCGCCGCACGAACATGAACGCGCTCGGCAAGCCGCGCTCGTGGACGGATCACTTGCTGTGGCACCATGCGTGCCACACGGTCGATCTTTTTCAGTATCAGACCGGTGAGACAGCGAGCGTCGCGCGCGCCATCGAAGGCCCGCACCATCCCGATCTCGGGATCGCGATGGATATGTCGATCCAGCTGAAGGTCCCGGGTGGCGCGATTTGCACGCTTTCGCTCTCGTTCAACAACGATGGGCCGCTCGGCACGTTTTTCCGCTACATCTGTGACAACGGCACTTACATCGCGCGTTACGATGATCTCGTGAACGGTAAGGAAGAGAAGATCGACGTTTCGAAGGTCGATGTGTCGATGAACGGCATCGAGTTGCAGGACCGTGAGTTCATTGCCGCGATCCGCGAGAAGCGCGAGCCGAACGCGAGCGTCGCGCAGGTGCTGCCGGCGATGCAGACACTCGACCGGCTGGAAAAGAGCCTCGCTTAGAGTTCCCGTTGCACGGGCCGCTTCGGGCGCCTAAGAGGCGTCCATGACCACACGCGCGCTCGGCCCTTTCACCGTTTCGTCCATTGGTCTCGGCTGCATGAGCCTTAGCCATGCGTACGGGACGCCGCCGGACGCGGCGTATGGCGCGCGGTTGCTCAATCGCGCGCTCGATATCGGGCACACGTTTCTGGATACGGCGGCGGTCTATGGGCTCGGCGCCAACGAGACGCTGATCGGCGAGACGCTGAAAGGGCGCCGAAACGAGTTCACGCTCGCCTCCAAATGCGGGATTTGGCGCACGCCGGAGGGAAAGCGCGAGATCAATGGTTCGCCGAAGGCGGTTCGCGCGGTGTGCGAGGAGAGTCTCAAGCGCCTGCAGACCGATGTGATCGACCTCTACTATTTGCACCGCGTCGATAAGAAGACGCCGATTGAAGACAGCGTCGGCGCGCTCGCCGATCTGGTGCGAGAGGGCAAGATCCGCACGATCGGCCTCTCGGAGTGTTCGGCGGCGACATTGCGGCGCGCACACAAGGTGCATCCGGTAACCGCGGTGCAGAGCGAGTATTCGTTGTGGACCCGCAACCCAGAGGTCGCGGTGCTCGATGCGTGCCGCGAGCTTGGTGTGACGTTCGTGGCGTTCTCACCGGTCGCGCGCGGTTTCCTGGCCGATGGCGTGCGGGATATGAGCGCGTTGCCTCAAAGCGATCTGCGGCATCAAATGCCGCGTTTCATGGGCGAAGCGTTCGCGGCGAACCTCGCGCTGCTCGATAGGTTCCGGGCGTTCGCGCGCCAAAAGGGCGCGACGCCGGCGCAAGTTTGCCTCGCGTGGCTGCTTCAAAAAGCGCCGCACATTGTGCCGATCCCGGGCACAGCGAACATTGCGCATATGGAAGAAAATTTCGCAGCGCGCGAGTTGCTGTTGAGCGAGGGCGATATCGCCGCGCTCAATGAGATGATCAACACGCGCACTGTGACAGGCCACCGTTATAGCGCGGCGCAGCAAGCGGACATCGACACCGAGGAGGTCGCGGCATGAGCGTTGAAGGCGTGGCGGCGATGCTGCCGGTCGACGATGTCGCCGCCGCTGCAAAGACGTGGGAAGCGCTGCTTGGCGTTGCGCCGACATTCGTCGATGGCGACCGCTGGGCGCAGTTCGATGTTGCGGGCCGGCGCATCGCGCTCGCGGGCACGGACAAAGTTTCCGACAAGGCGGGCGTCATGCTGAAGGTCAGCGACGTTGCAGCAGCCCGCGAAGCCGCAATTGCTGCGGGCTTGGAAGCAACCGCGCTGCAGGAGGGCCCGCACGAAATCCGCTGCGTCGTCAACGCGCCGGGCGGGCCGGTCGTGCTCTACGCGGCCAAGCCAAAAACTTAGCGTGCGCCCTGCGTGGCGGCGTAGTCTTCCGCTGTGCGCAGCAGGCGGATGACGTTGCCGCCCCAGATCTTCGCGATGTCTTCCTGCGAATAGCCGGCGGCGACGAGCCGTTCGGTGATGCGCGGAATCTGCGAGATATCGTTCATGCCTGCCACGCCCCCGCCGCCATCCCAATCTGCGCCGATGCCCACGTGATCGGGGCCTATCAGTTGCAGGACGTGCATCAGGTGGCGCATATAGTCTTCGAAGTCCGCTTGCGGTGCGGGGTATTGGCGTTCAATCGCGATGCGTTCGGCTTCGTACGCGGCAAGTTGTTCGGCGTTGAGGTTTTCGACCGCACCGTAACGCGCGCGCAGCGCGGTGACGGCGGCTTGCCGTTCGGGCGCGGGCGGCAGTTCGCGCAGATAAGAGCCCAGCGCATTGACCTGAATGACGCCACCCTTCGCGGCGAGACGACGTAGGCGCTCATCGTCGATGTTGCGTGGGTGCATGTAGACGGCGCTCGGGCCGGAGTGCGAGAGGATGATCGGCGTCGCGGAGAGCTCCAGCGCCTGATCGAACGCCGCGTCCGAAGCGTGCGAGAGATCGACGATCATGCCGAGGCGATTGGCTTGGCGCACGAGCTCGCGGCCAGCGGGCGAAAGCCCGTTCCACTGCGGGCCGCTACGATCGGTGGCGCTGTCGGCGAAATCATTGTTGGCGGTGTGGACCGGGCCAATCATGCGCACGCCGCGATCGTACCAAGCGGGCAAGAGATCGAGCCGCCCGCTGAGCGGATAGGAGTTCTCGACACTGATGTAGACGACGCGCTTGCCCGAGGAGGCGATGCGCGCGGCGTCTTCAGAGCGCAGCGCTAGCTCGAACGCGCCGCTATTGGCGGCAATCATCGAATGGATCGACGCAAGGCGCGCGGAGGCTGCGGCGAGTGCGCGCGCATTGCCCTCAGGCGTGCGCGGCCCTTGCGGCGTGTAGACGACCCAGAAGCCGCCATCGAGCCCGCCCTCGATCATGCGCGGCAGATCGACCTGGCTCACGTCTTCGGGAAACGTGTGGCGGTCGGTGATCGTCCACCCCGGGCGCGCGAAATGCGCGGGCGTATCGAGGTGCGTGTCGAGCGTCAGGATGCGTTCATGGAGCGCGCGCGGATCGGGCGAGGACGCGCAAGCGCCAAGGCTGAGCGCCGCGGCCAGCGCGGACGAGTAGAAAAGTGCCTTCACGCTGCGCGCTCCATTCTGGACGCGAGTGTCCTAACCTTAGCGCGCCGCGCCCGTCCAGTTGCGCACGATGCTTTCCAGGACGGAAAGCGGCGTTGGCGCGCTGGTGAGCACCAGATCGTGAAACGCTTTGATGTCGAACCGCTCGCCCATTGCGGTGCGGGCTTCTTCGCGCAGCCGGTGGATGGCCTGGCGGCCAACCATGTAGCCGCACGCCTGGCCCGGCCACACGGAATAGCGCTCGATTTCCGTGGCGACGGATGATTGCTGATCGCCGGTGGCTTCCATCATGGACTGGATCGCTTGTTCACGCGTCCAGCGCATGTGGTGCATGCCGGTATCGACGACGAGGCGCGACGCGCGGAACACGGCCGATTGCAGATAGCCAAGGCGGCCAAAGGGATTGTTGGCATAGACGCCCGCTTCATCGGCGAGCTGTTCGGCGTAGAGGCCCCAGCCTTCCTGATAGGCGTTGAAGCCGAGAATGGCGCTGCGGATGAAGGGCAGCCCCTGCGCTTCCTGCGCGATGGCGATCTGCCAGTGATGGCCCGGGATGCCTTCGTGATAGGTGAGCGTCGGCAGCGTGAAGCGCGGCCATTCGCGCGTATCGCGCAGGTTGATGTAATAGGCGCCAGCGCGTGAGCCATCGAGCGCGGGGCTCTGGTAATAGCCGCCTGGCGCGCCCGCCTCGATGTACGGCGGCACGCGTTTGATCTCGAGCGCGGCGCGCGCGAGCGTGCCGAAATATTCGGGCATCCGCGCGGTGATCTCGGTGATTTGCGTGTTGAGATCGGCGAGCATCTGCGTGCGGCCGGCGTCTGTGTTCGGATAGAGCTGATCGGGCCGTTGCGCGAGCGCCTGCATGCGCGCGCCGACCGAGCCGCGCGTCATGCCCTGCGCTCGGAGAATCGTATCCATCTCCGCCGACATGGACGCGATGAGCTCAACACCCATCTGGTGGATCTCTTCGGGCGTCATCGCCGTCGTCGTGTTGTAGCGGAGCGCGGCGGCGTAGAGTTCGGCGCCTTGCGGCAGGCGCCAGCAGCCTGCGTCGTGCACGGCTTGCGGGCGGATCGCGCGCAGCGCTTCGATCTGCGCGTTATACGCAGGCAGCACTTCGTCGCGGACGATCGTTTCGGCGCGCGTCAGAAAGCCCGCGCGATCTGCTTCCGGAATCTCGGCGACTTCGGCGATGCGGCGCGCGAGCGACCGGACAAGCACGGTGTCGGCCGGGCGCGTGCGGGCAAATTCGCCGAGCTGGCGGATCGCGCCGTCGATCGCGAAATCGGGCGGCACGACGCCGGCGCCCGCATCGATGCCGATGTTGGTGTTTTCTTGGCCGAGCACGCGCGCATAGGCCGAAAGGCGCGCGAGATAGGCTTCGACCGTGTCCCGGTTGGTGATCGGGTGCTGGCTGTCGAGAAAATCTGGAATGCTCGTAAACGCGCCTTCGAGCTGGGAGACGGTGTAGGGGCTGGTCGCGCCCGAGCCGCTGGTGAAGTTGCGCGCGGCGATGTCGTCTTGCAGCGCGGTGACGACGACGTCGCGGCTCACCTGCTCTTGGGCGGAGAGTTGATCGCTGTTGATGGCTTGCAGATCGGCAAGACCGCGCTCCAGCACGCCCTTGTAGCGCGCTGCGCCTTCCTTGGACGCGTCGCTCAGCTTGTCGATGAAGCGCCCGCCGGCGCGTTCTTCGGTGACGGCGAGGCTGGTGGCGTATTCCGGCGCTTCCTTCAGAATGTCGGTGACGATGCGATCCAGCACCGTGCTCAATTGCTGGCCCGCTTGGCCGCCCCGCGCGCAGCCCGAAAGGAGCGCCAAACCGGCGGCTGTTGCGCCCAGCACCATACGTCGCGTTGCAAGCATGAGGATTCTGCCCTTGTCTCAAGGCGCATGACGCGCCGATTTGGGCGCAACTATAGCGGGGGCGCTTTGGTGGGCGAAACCGGCGCGCGACCAATGACAGCCGCCCTCGTGGCGCTGCTGCTGACAGGCTGCGGACGCGCCGAGGTCGCATCCGCGCCTGCGCAGGCGTGCGCCGGATCGGCCGCGATCGGAACCGAGGTGCGTGTTGATGCTGGCCGCGTGGCGCGGGGCGGCGCCGCGTTCTATCCCGAGGAGCGCGTGGGCGGCGCAGCCGAAGTGCCCGCCTTCGCGATTGACGCCACAGAGGTGACCAACGGCCAGTTCGCCCGCTTCGTTGCCGCGACAGGCTATGTCACGGCCGCTGAAAAGCGCGACGCAAGCGGCGCGCGCTGGGGCGCAGGCGTGTTCGATCGCACGCAGAACCGTTGGCGCGTCGATCCCGCAGCGGATTGGCGCCATCCCTTAGGCGCCGGCTCCTCGATCGAGGGGCGCGACAACGAACCGGTTGTCGCAGTGTCCTATGATGATGCGCTGGCCTATGCAGCGTGGGCGGGGCGGCGTCTGCCAAGTGAAGCGGAGTGGGAATTTGCGGCGCGCGGCGATGCGCCCGCGCCGGCCGCCGTGAACGCCGAGGCGTATGCAAACGAGCGACCTATCGCAAATACCTGGCAGGGCCTCTTCCCGTTCAACGATGAAGGCGGCGACGGTTATCGCGGCCCAGCGCCTGCGGGTTGTTTTCCGCCAAACGCGCGCGGGCTCTACGACACGATCGGCAATGTCTGGGAGTGGACGAGCGATTGGTACGGCGAAGCGCGCGCACCGCAAACGCTGGAAGAGGCGCGCGCCGCCGATCCAGAAGGGCAAGGCAAGCGCGTGCTCAAGGGCGGCTCACATTTGTGCGCGCCAAATTTCTGCGCGCGCTACCGGAGCGGTTCACGCCAGCCGGGAGATCCGACGATGGGCACGTCGCACATCGGTTTTCGCACCGTGCGCGATTTGCCGGCTTAGCTGCAGAGGACTTCCGCTGCGCGGTGCATCGTTTCGGCTGCGTTTTTTGGGGTGAGGCGCTGCTCTTTGCGCAAGCGTCGCCATGCCTCAAAGCTGAGCGCGAGATCGAGCGCTTCGAAGCGTGGCTTGTCAGCCTGGATTTCCTTAGGGACGACGAAGCGCAGCGTCGAGCGCTGCATGGCGGTGAACTCGCCGTGCTGCTCGGTGAGGAAATCGGTTTGGTAGCGCATTGCGTCGGCGGCGGTTTTGATCGGCAGCATGTCTTCGAACAGCCGCGCGCGCCGTTCGATCATGTTGGCGAGCCGCTCTTGCCAGGTTGCGCCATCGATGGGCGCTGAGAAGATCGGCAGCAGGCGCCCGAGCATGATCGCGTGCATCTCGTGGAAGACGCCGTCCATATCGTTGAACAAGCGAAATACGGTGCGCCGCCCCACGCCCGCGCGATCGGCCACGACCTCGGCGCTCGGCTGGCGCTCACCTTCGCGCAAGAGGTCGAGCATCGCTTGCGCGATGCGCCGGCGGCTCTCATCGGCGCGGGCCTTGCGCCCATCGGTCTCGGTTGCAGCTTCCGGTTTCATCGCGCGTTTTGCGGGCGGCATGCGGTTCCTTGGGTTCGCTAGCCGACGCCGGCCGTGCACATGATGAGAAGCTGGCCTTCAAGGCCCGCTTTACGATGGTGCATGATCTTACGCATGTCGTCCGAAAGCGCCATCTGCACGAACGCCGCGGCGGAGGCGTATTCCACGATCGCGACCGCATCCCACATCGCGCCGACCTCGCCAATCACCATGCGCTGGGCCCGGCCCTGGTAGATCACGCGCCCGCCGCCGGCGCCGACGAGTTTTTGCACCTCGACGCCGTAGCGCATGTAGGCCTCCTGGCCGCTCATCGCCGGCTCGGCGCTGCCTTCGCCGTAATCTGCCTGCGCCTTGAACTTCAGGAGGTTCAGCATCTGCACCGGGCCTGGCGGCGCATTGGCCACCAGCGCCTGGATTTGCGCGGGCGTGGGCTCGACGGCGTTGAGCGTTTCCATGCGGGGCGTTCTCCCTTGACGCGACTTTGAGGTAGTGGCACATAGAGTGCCAATATATCACAGGCGCCGTCAAGCGTCTGGCTTGGGGAGGGAAAGATGAAGGCTGCGATCGGCGGCCTCGTCTCCGGTGCGTTGACGAGCAGGACATTGCGCGGCGCCGCGCGCGCGGCGAGCGCGGGCGTGCGCCGCATCTCCGGCGCGCGCCCGCAGGTCCACTACTTTCATGACGTTTCCGATCCCTACGCACATTTGAGTGCGCAATTGTTGGCGCGCCTGGTGCGCGACTTCGATGTAGATTGCGCTGCGCATCTCGTTCCGCCGCCGGATGAAGGCGCAGCGCCTGAGCGCCAGAAGCTCGCGGAATATTCTTTGCGCGATGCGGCCCGGCTCGCTGCCGCGACCGGCCTTGCGTTTCCGGCGGATGCACATGCGCCCGAGGCGCGCGCGATCGAGGCTGTCGAAGGCGCGCTTGCCGGCCTGAATGATGCGGATGCGTTCGCGCAGAAGGCGATCGCGCTCGGAGAAACGATGTGGCGCAGCGCGCCGATCTCGGCGCCGCCGACGGGCGATGCGGAAGCCGCGCGTGCGGAAGGCGGCGCGCTTCGCGAAAAGCTTGGGCATTATCTCGGCGGTGCGTTCGCGTTCGAAGGCGAATGGTATTGGGGCCCAGATCGCTATGCGTATCTGGAAGACCGGCTCGATTTTGCACGCCGGAGCGGCACGCCGTTCGCGCATCTGCATGAAGACTCCGTGCCGAGCGCGGACGCGCGCGGCGCAACGTTGGACTATTTTCTCTCGCCCCGCAGCCCGTACACGTATCTCGCCGCCGTGCGCGTGCGGAAACTCTCCGAGCGCATGAACGCCACGTTGCGCTACCGGTTCGTGCTGCCGATGGTGATGCGCGGGCTTCCCGTGCCGCCGGCCAAGCGCATGTACATCGTGCGTGACGCGAAACGTGAGGCCGATCGCAACAGCATGGAGTTCGGGCGCGTCGCCGATCCTGTTGGGCCGGGCGCTGAGCGCGGGCTCGCTGTGCTGCATCACGCGCTGCGGGAGGGCAAAGGGGCCGCGTTCGCCGAAAGTTTTCTCGCGGGCGTGTTCTCGGAAGCCATCGATTCTGCGACCGATGCGGGGCTCTGGAAGCTTGCGGAACGTGCGGGCGTTTCGCGCTCGACCGTCGAAGCGGCGCTCAAGGACGAAAGCTGGCGCGATGTCGCCGAAGCGAACCGCGAGGAGCTGTTCTCGCTGGGGCTTTGGGGCGTGCCGTCGTTCCGCGTAGCGGGGCGGCCGGGACATTGGGGGCAAGACCGGCTTTGGGCGGTCGCGCAGGATTTGAGGAGCGAAGCGGGCGCATGAAGCGTGTTCTGATCGGCGTTGCACTGGTGCTCGTTGCGGCGCTCGGGGGCGTCTACTTTTTCCGCGGCGAGATCGCGCTCGCACTGCTGCGGCGTGGGGCGGTAGAGAGCATCCGCTCAGATCGCATGGCCGCGCTGCCTGATGGGTTGCACGCGGTGTTCTGCGGCACGGGCGCGCCGCTGCCGGATCGTACGCGCGCTGGGCCATGCACGGGCGTGATCGCGGGCAACAAGTTCTTCCTGTTCGACGTCGGCGAAGGCGCGGCGGAGACGCTGTCGCTGATGGGCTTCCTGCCTGCGCAGGTCGACGGCGTGTTTCTCACGCACCTCCATTCCGATCACATGGATGGGCTGATGCCGATGGCGCTGCAGCGCTGGGCGTCTGGCGCGGCGACCACGCCGATGCCGCTCTATGGTCCGCAGGGCGTTGAGCGCGTGGCGGCCGGTTTCAACGAAGCTTACGCGATCGATAGCGGCTATCGCATCGCGCATCACGGCGAAGCGATCGTGCCGCGCTCGGGTTATGGGCTGGCGCCGCACCCGTTTGCGATGCCGGAAGGCGCCGATCGCGCAGTCGTCTACGACCAGGATGGTTTGAAGATCACGGCGTTCCTCGTGCAGCATGCGCCGGTGACGGGCGCTGTCGGCTATCGCGTCGAGTATGCGGGGCGCACGCTCGTGATCAGCGGCGATACGGCGAAGGCCGCAAGCGTCGCGCGCGAGGCGACGGGCGCGGACTTGCTGATCCACGAGGCGCTGTCGCCGGAGCTGTCGTTGCTGATGGGCGATGCCGCGACCGCTGGCGGTCGCGCGGGCGTGGGGCAAATCTTCCACGACATTCTCGATTATCACGCGAGCCCGGCGGAGGCGGCCGAGACGGCGCAGGAAGCGGGCGTTGGGGTGCTCGCGCTCACGCACATATTGCCGCCGCTTGCGGTGCCAGGCCTTGAAGGCCCGTTCCTTGGCGACGCGCGCAGCAAGTATCGCGGCCCGCTTTGGATCATGCGCGACGGCGACGTGATCTCGTTGCCCCGCGCGGGCGGCATCGAACGCAGCCATTTTCTGAGGTAGGTGACATGAAGCGGCTTTGGATCGTTCTCGCCGTTTTGGCGGTGGTTGGCGTTGGCGGGTACCTCGCGTTCGAGCGCTACAAGTTCTACCTGCCCGGCATCATCGCCAACATTCGCGATCCGATCGCGGACAATCACCCCGTCGATTGGGCGCAAGGCCCTGCTGAGGCGCCCGCCGGAGCGCGCGCGCCGAACATCATCCTCATCGTGGCCGATGACCTCGGGTACAATGACATCAGCTTCAACGGCGGCGGCATGATCCCGACGCCGAACATCGACGCTATCGGGCGCCAGGGCGTCAGCGTCGATCAAGGCTACGCCGCGAACGCGACGTGCTCACCCTCGCGTGCAGCGATGATGACGGGGCGCTATCCGACGCGCTTTGGGTTCGAGTTCACGGCTGTGCCGCCCGCGTTCGCGCGCAACATCGCGCACTTCAATCCGAACGCGATGCGCCGGCCGATCTATCACACCGAAGCGGAGGCCAGTCTGCCGCCGGTGAACGAGATGGGCGTGCCGGCGAGCGAGATCACGGTGGCCGAAGTGCTGCAGCAGCGCGGCTACCACACGGTGCATATCGGCAAATGGCATCTTGGCGAAGCGCCGGCGCTGCGCCCGGAAGCACAAGGCTTCGATGAGAGCCTCGGCTTCATGGCTGGCGGCGGCATGTTCTTGCCCGAGCACGATCCGGATGTCGTGAACGCCAAGCTGCCGTTCGATCCGATCGATCAATTCCTGTGGCCGAACTTGCCTTATGCCGTGCAATTCAACGGCGGCCAGCGCTTTGCGCCGGAGGGCTACGTCACC
>CAZMCA010000113.1:0-11214 GCA_964564595.1 uncultured Caulobacteraceae bacterium | reverse complement strand
CCGTCAGATAATCGGCCCACGCCTTCGCATCACGCACGAGCGCGCCGCGCGGCGTGAGGATGTTGTGCATCGTAACGTTGGCGTTCTCCGCGAGATCGAGCACGCGCAGATCGGGGAGATAAAAGTTCATCTCCGCCGGCGCTTCAGTGCCCGGCGTGACTTGGAAGACGAACCGGACGCCGTCGATCGTCAGCTCCTGCCCTGTTCGCGAGACGGTTTCTGTTGGTGGCACAAGCGAACGCGCGCCGCCGGGAATGCCCATGCCGATGCCGGAGCCGAGCGAGCCTTCAACGCCGGGCGGCACGAACGTGCCGAACTGATAGGTCGCGCGCCGCGTCATCGCCGGGCCCGCGATCAGGTTTTCGCTGACGGCGTGTTCGAGGAAACCTTCGGGCGCGATGATGCGCACGCCTTGCAACGCTGCGCCGTCTGCGATGCCGCGCGCGCCGGCGAAGTGATCGGCGTGGCTGTGCGTATAAATGATGGCGCGGACGGGCTTATCGCCAATCTCCGGCAGCGTGCGCGCAAGCGCGAGCGCGGCGCGTGCGACTTCAACGGACGTCAGCGGATCGACGACGATGAGGCCCGTGCGCCCGACGATGAACGTGACGTTCGAAACATCGAAGCCGCGCGCTTGAAACACGCCCGGCGCGACTTCGAACACGCCAGTGTAATCGAGCAGGCGCGCGTGGCGCCACAAGCTTGGGTGCACGCTATCGGGCGCTGCGCCGTTGATGAACGAGTAGGCGTTGAAATCCCACAGCGTGCGGCCTTGCGCATCGGTGATCGGCCCACCCTGCGGCTCGGCGCGCAGACCGCGCGCGGCGAACGCTTCATCCGACGTTGCTTCATCGCCAGCAGGCGGCAGCGACTGCGCGGCGGCGGCGTTCGCAGCGCGCGTCTGTGCGCTTGCGGGATGCTGCTGCGCGGAAGCTGGCGCGGCCAGCATGAGAAGCGCCGCGATGGCGAGCGTAGCGCGCATGGTTTCCCTCCCTGATGTTTTGCTGAGCCTTAAGCGCGCACGGCGCGCGGGCGCAAGCTCTAGCCGCCAACCGCGTCCGCGATCAGGCTTGACGCAGCGTCCGCGAGGACGGCGTCTTCGGCAGCGCCAAACACCGGCTCGCGCCCGACGCTTTCGAGCAGAACCGGCACCGCGAACGGCGAGACCGTGCCGAGCGCTGCGTGCGTAAGCTTGCCTTTGACGCGCCGCAGCAGATCGCCAAGCCGGTGAATATCGAGAAAGCCCGAGCCTGCATCGGCGAACGCGGCCTTGAGCAGCACGTGATCGGGCTCGTGCTCGCGCAGCACGTCGTAGATGAGATCGGCGGAGAACGTGATCTGGCGGCCGGTCTTTGCTTCGTATCCAGGCGCGTTGCGCTCGATCATGCCGGCGATGATCGCACAGGTGCGGAACGTGCGCTTCATCAGCGCGCTCTCGGCAAGCCATGCATCGAGATCATCGCCGAGCATGTCTTCATCGAACAGCGCATCGAGATCGAGGAGATCCATTCGCCCCATCGCCCAGATCGAAAGCGCGTACTCACTGGCCATGAAGCCGAGCGGCTGGCGGCCAAGCCGCTCAAGGCGGCGCGTGAGCAACATGCCGAGCGTTTGGTGCGCGAGGCGGCCTTCGTACGGATAGCAGACGAGGAAGTGGCGGTTGTGGCGCGGGAACGTCTCGATCAGCAGATGATCGGGCTCGGGGATGATCGAGCGCGCGCGCTGAAGTTCGAGCCATTCGCGCACTTGCTCGGGCAGCGCGCGCCACTCGTTTTGATCGTGAACGATGGCGCGGACTTTTTCGGCCAGGAACGTCGAAAGCGGAAACTTGCCGCCGTTGTAGCTCGGGATCGCCGGCTGCGTTTCTCCGGTCGCGCGGGAGACCAGCACGTCCATCTCGCGCAAAGCTTCGAAGCGCACGATCTGGCCGGCGAACAGGAACGTATCGCCGGGCGTAAGGCCTTCGATGAAGTATTCTTCAATCTGGCCAAGCTTGCGGCCTGCCATCATCGGGCCGGTGCGCGCGCCGCCCGCACGGCGATCCATCCGGCGCGAGGCGAGCACGACGTTGAGCATCTCGGCTTCCACGATCGCGCCGACATTCATGCGGTGCTTCTGCGCAATCATCGGCGTGCGCGCCTGCCAGCGGCCATCGCGGTTTTCCACGATGCGGCGGTAGCGCTCGTACGCGCGCAGCGCGTAGCCGCCGGTGGCGACGACATCGAGCACGCGGTCAAACTCATCGCGCGTGATGCCGGCATAGGGCGCGGTGGCGGCGACTTCTTCGTAAAGCTCGTCCGCGATGAACGGCTCGCCGCAGGCGCAGCCCATGATGTGTTGCGCGAGGCAATCACGCCCGCCCTCGCGCGCGGGCGCGCCATCGAGCGCGCCCTCTTCCACCGCCTCCTGCGCGGCGCGGCATTCAAGCACTTCGAAGCGGTTCGATGGCGCAAGCAGCGCGCGCGAGGGCTCATCGAGGCGGTGATTGGCGCGGCCGATGCGCTGCACCAGGCGCGCGGCGCCTTTTGGTGCGCCCATCTGGATGACGAGATCGACATCGCCCCAATCGATGCCGAGATCGAGCGTGGACGTGCACACGACGGCGCGGAGCGCGCCCGCCGCCATCGCGCCTTCGACCTTGCGGCGCTGACCGACATCGAGCGAGCCGTGGTGGAGCGCGATCGCGTAGTTCTCATCGTTGATGCGCCAGAGCTCTTGGAACGTGAGTTCGGCTTGCGCGCGCGTGTTGACGAACACGAGCGCCATCTTGGCTCGGCCGATCGCTTCGTAAACTTCGCGCATCGCGTGGCGGCCCGTGTGCCCAGACCACGGAATGCGTTCGCGCGACTCCAACACATCCACGATGGGCTTGGCGCCGGCCGGCGCGGTGACGATGACGTCTTCTCGTACAGGCGCCTTGCTGGGCGCAGCGCGCGCGTTGAGGCGCTTGGCGGCGGCGCTGCGCTTATCGGCTTGATCCAAACCAGATGGAACGCCGGTGAGCCAGCGCGCCAGCGCCGGCGGATCGGCCACCGTGGCGCTCAGCCCCACGCGCCGATACCCCGGCGCCCAGCGTTCGAGCCGCGCCATCGCGAGCGCCATCAGATCGCCGCGCTTGGTGGGCGCGAGTGCGTGGATTTCATCGATGATGACGCACTTCAAATCTTCGAAGAACACGCGCGCGTGCTGCGAGGCGATCAAGAGGCAAAGCTGCTCGGGCGTCGTGAGCAGAATGTCTGGCGGGTGCGCGCGCTGGCGCGTCCGCTTGTGCGCAGGCGTATCGCCAGTGCGGGTCTCGATCCGCAGGTCGAGGCCCATCTCGCGCGCGGGCGTTTCGAGATTGCGCGCGACATCGGTCGCGAGCGCTTTGAGCGGCGAGATGTAGAGCGTGTGCAGGCGATGCGGGCGGTTCTTCTTACCGGCATGCGCCGCGTTGAGTTCGATGAGGCTCGGTAAAAAGCCGGCGAGCGTTTTGCCTGCGCCCGTCGGCGCAATGAGCAGCGTGGAGAGACCGGCCTCAGCGCGTTCGATCAACGCCGTCTGGTGCGGACGCGGCGCCCAGCCGCGCGCGGCGAACCAGCCGGCGAACGGTTCCGGGAGCGTTGGCGGGGTCGGCTTCTTCGCCATCGGCCTACCTTACCGCGCCCCTCACATGCTTGATAAGCGGGGTTTGTGACGACCCGCCTTGATCTTCCCGGACTGATCGGGTTCCTTCCCCGCGCCGTAAGATGTTCGCATCCCTGGAGCGGCCCATGCGTAGGCTTTTCACTCTCGTCGTGCTTGCGGGCGCTGTGCTTGCGCCGCTGGCGTTTGCACAAGCAAGCTTGCCCGCGCTGTTTGCCTCCGCCATCGCCGACACGATCTCCGCCGAAACGCCCTACTCCTTCGACACGCGCATCGAGAGCGAGCGCGGCGTGATGCGCTATGCCTTCCACGCGAACGCGACCGGCCCCGCGCGCGTGCGCCTTCTGGAACCTGCGGAAACCGCGCTTGACCGGCGCGGGCGCGCCACGTTCGAGCGCATCCAGCGCGACGCGGACGGCGATATCTGGTGCGCGGGCCGCAAGCTCCGCACCGCGCGCAACGTTACGGTCGCGCGCGAGGACGCCAACACGATCACCTACGCGTTCCAGCCCTCGCCCGAGCAAGCGGGCGGTGAGCGCAGCGCCGGCATTGTGCGGCATCTGCGCGGCGAGGCCGTTGTCTCACGCGAGGGCCGCGACGTGACGGCGATCCGCATCCGCGCCACCGCGCCGTTCCATGCCTCCGTTGCGCGGATAGACCGGTTCACGATGGACGTGCGCTGCGACGTGGCGCCGAACGGGCGGCGCTATGGCGCGGAGACTGTGACGCATATCGCCGGCTCGGCGCTCGGCCAAGCCTTCGACGAACGCTCCGTGCAGCGCGTCTCCAATCTGCGGCGCTGATGTACCGCACGCTCGACGCAGACCGGATCATCGACACGCTGCGCAAGCTTGAGGCGCGCATCGCCGCGCGCTTCCCAAGCGCGAGTCTGGTTGGCGTGTGCGCCGAAGCGATTACGGCTGGCGAGGCGACTGCGCAGCGCGCCGCCGAAGTCCAGCGCCCTAATCCGTGGCTGCGCGCGGGAGTCGGCGCGCTGATCGTTGCGGGGCTGATCGCGCAGATTTTGGCCGCGCGCCTGCTGCACGTGCAGAGCACGCAGCTCGACGCGATTAGCCTCGTCACGGGGCTAGAAGCGGCCGTGAACCTGCTGCTTCTATTCGGCGGCGGCGTGTGGTTCCTGCTGACGCTGGAGGAACGCCTCAAGCGCCAGCGCGTTCTCGCCGCGCTTCACGAATTGCGGTCGCTCGCGCACGTCATCGACATGCACCAGCTGACGAAAGATCCGACCATCGTGCTCAACGGCGCAGGGCGCACGCACGCCTCACCCGAGCGGTCGATGAGCGAGTTCGAACTGGCGCGGTATCTCGACTATTGCGCCGAAATGCTCGCGCTGCTTGGGAAACTCGCAGCGCTCTATGGCGAGCGCCTGCGCGATCCCGTGGTGATCGAAGCGGTCACCGATCTCGAAAACTTGACCGCAAATCTTGGCCGCAAGATCTGGCAGAAGATCATGATCATCAGCCAACTGGACGAGCGGCGCGTGGGCGCCTAAGCGAAGCCGATGACTCCCGAACAAATCGAAGGCCTGCTGGTCAAATACAGCGAACGGCTCGCCGCGCTCGGCCTCAACGTGCTCTCGGCAGCAGCGATCCTCATCATCGGCCTTTGGATCGCGGCATGGGCCGGGCGCGCCGTGCGCCGCCTCTCCAAGCGCAGCCACCGGATCGACGAGACGCTGGCGACGTTCTTTGCGTGGCTGGTGCGCTACGCGCTGACAGCGATTGTGCTGATCGCCGTGCTGCGCCGGTTCGGCGTAGAGACGACCTCCGTCGTCGCGCTGTTTGGCGCGACGGCGCTGGCGATCGGCCTGGCGCTGCAGGGCACGCTCTCCAACGTCGCCGCCGGCGTGATGCTGATCCTCTTCCGCCCATATCGCCTCGGCGATTCCGTCGAGCTCAACGGGCGCGGCGGCGTGGTGACGGACATCAATCTTTTCGTCACCGAAATCGTTACGCCCGATCACGCCAAGATCACGCTGCCGAACGGCCAATGCTGGGGCGCGCCGATCTCGAACTTCACGGCCTTCGCCAACCGGCGGATCGACCTCGACTTCGCGGTCCCGAACGCGATCCCGATCGAGCGCGCCATCGCGATCGCCGAAACCGCGCTCAAGGGCGAAAAGCGCGTTGAGGAAACGCCCGCGCCAGCCGTGCAGGTCAAATCCATTGAGTTCGACCGCACCACGCTCACCGCGCAAGGCTGGGCGAAAGCGGGCGAGCAAGTGGCCGTGCGCGCCGCGCTGATTAAGGCGATCAAGCTCGCGCTCGACAAGGCGATGCGCGAGCCGAAGGCTGCCGAACGGCCCGCGTCTTCACCTCCCGATAACGAATAAGGCGGCGCGATTTCAGCGATTCCTAATCGTTATCGCTTACCGTGGCGGATGGGGAGCCTGTCCGCCGCATGTCTGCAGAGTTCGATCCTGCCGCACTGAACACGCTTGTCGTGGACGACAACCTGTATCAGCGCGCCATCACGGCCGACATTCTGCGCGCCATCGGCGTCGGGCGCGTCTTCCAGGCCGGAAACGGCGCCGAGGCCTGGGACATTATCCAGACCAGCAACCCCGACTGCATCTTTACCGATTTCCTGACCGAGCCGCTCGACGGCCTGGAGCTGACGCGCCGCATCCGGCAGAGCGATGAAGCACCCAACCGCGCCGTGCCGATCTTCATGCTGACGGCGCGTGGCTCGCGCGCCGAGGTCGACGCCGCACGCTTGGCCGGCGCGCACGCATTCCTGCGCAAGCCGATCTCAGTGACGGCGCTGCACGTGCGGCTGCGCGCGGTCGTGGTGAACCCCGCCCCTTTCATCATGACGGCGACTTACACCGGGCCGTGCCGGCGGCGCAAAGGCGATCCCTTCTACATGGGCCCGATGCGCCGCTTGAACGACAAGATCGAAGAAGCCGTCGTCTCCGAAGACGAGGACGTGCGTATCGAACTCGCCAAGGCGCGGATCGCGCACCTGGAAGCAATGTCGATGAAGCTCGCGCCGGGCGACGCGAACTCGGTGCGCCGCGTGTTCGCCGCCGCGCGCGACCTCAAGGAAGTCTCCGAGCAGATCGAAGACGCGCCGCTGACGCACGCGGCGACTGAGCTTGTGCGCTACCTCGAAACTTTGGGCGCGGCGTCTGGCCTCGATTTCGAAGCGATGCGCACGCATATCAGCGCGCTCCACCAACTCGCGCACCTCCCCGGCGCGATGGCGGCCGAGCGCATGCGCGTGGCGCACTCGTTGACGAAGATGGTCGACAAGAAACTGCGGCAAGCGGCGGCTTAAGCCGCGCTAGCCGTGCGGCGCGACCACGACTTTGCCGATGACCTTGCGCGTTTCGAGCATCGCCAGCGCTTCGCGCGTTTGATCGAGCGGGAATTCCGCGCAGACGTGGGGGCGCAGTTTGCCTTCCGCCGCAAGCTTGCGCACGGCCGCCATGTTCTCGCGCCCGCGCTCAGGAAACTTGCGCCCGTATTCGCCCGCGCGCACGCCCATAACGGAGAACCCCTTGATCAGCGGCATGTTGACCGAGACGGACGGGATGCGCCCGCTGGTGAAGCCGATGATCAGCAAGCGCCCATCGAACCCGATGCACCGGACGCTTTCATCGAACACATCGCCGCCGACGGGATCGAAGATCACGTCCGCGCCCTTGCCGCCGGTGATGTCCTTCACCGCCTCGCGAAAGCCCGTGGATGGCAGAACGTGGTCTGCGCCGTAGCCTTTGAGGAACGCGCGCTTTTCTTCGCTTGAAGCCGTGGCGATCACGGTCGCGCCCAGTTGCTTGCCAAGATCGACCGCGGCGATGCCGGTGCCGCCGGCCGCGCCATGCACGAGCAGCGCTTCGCCCGGCTCGATGCGCGCGCGCCGCACCAGCGCGACATAAGCAGTGAGGTAGATCGTTGGATACGCCGCCGCTTGCGCAAAGCTGAGCGCCGCGGGCTTTGGCGAAAGCGCCGCCGCGTTGGCGACCGCATATTCCGCGAACCCGCCCGTGCGCGAGCCGCCAACGACTTCGTCGCCGATTTTCCAGTTGGTCACGCCCTCGCCGAGCGCAACGACTTCACCGGAAAGATCCATGCCCGGCGTGAACGGCAGCGGCGGTTTGTGCTGATACTTGCCCTGCCCCATCAGCACGTCTGGAAAGTTCACGCTGGACGCGCGCACCTTCAAAAGCACTTCGCCCGGGCGCGGCGTGGGCGTCGGCACTTCCTTCACCGCCGCGCCCGACAAATCCTCCGTGATTTCGGAGACAACGTACGCCTTCATCAGCGGGCTTTCCTCAGCGCATCGCGCATTTCGGTTGCGATCTTCCGGCACGCAGCATCCGCCGCCGGGATCGCGCCGGTGAACGCCGTGAAAGCGTGCGCGAGGTGATCGAAGCACTCGAACGTCACCGGCACGCCGGCGGCGCGGAGCTTTTCAGCGTAAGCCGGGCCTTCATCGTTCAGCGGATCGAAACCGGCGGTGTAAATCAGCGCGGGCGCAAGGCCCTTCACATCACCATGCAGCGGCGAGAGGCGCGGGTTCTTCGGATCATCCCCCTCGTTCATGTAATTGACCATGAACCACGCCATGGTCTGCGCCGAGAGCGGGAACGCATCGCCATACGTCGTCATCGACGGGAATTTGCTGGCGACATCGAGCGCCGGGTAGATCAGCAGCTGCACGACCGGTTGCGGGCCGTTCTTGCGCTTCATTTCCTGCGCGACGATCGCGGAGAAATTTCCGCCCATGCTATCGCCGCCAACCGCGGCTTTGCCCGCCGCCGCGCCAAAGCGCGCAGCGTTCGCAACGCCCCACTCATAGCCTGCGATCGCATCATCGAGTCCCGCCGGGAAGCGATGCTCGGGCGCGAGGCGATATTCGATCGAGAGCACGGCCGTTTCGCAGATGCTCGCCAGCATCGTGCAGAAGCAGTGGCACGTTTCGATCGAGCCGATCACGCCGCCGCCGAAATGGTAGAACACGATCAGCGGCTGCGCCGCATCTTGCTTGGCGGGGCGATAGGCGCGCGCCGGAATGCTGCGCCCTTCCGCCGGAATGGTGAGATTTTCCCACGTCACGCCCGGCTCGGGATCGCCAGCGAACATCGCGGGAATGCCATCCGCTTGCGCGCGCGACGCTTCGGGCGTCGGCGCGGCCGGAGGGTTGGCAGCCGCCGCGGCCTTCGACTGTGCTTCGAGAAACTGAAAGCGCGGATCGAGCGTGCGGCCGCCCGCGGTGCGCGGCGCGCCGCCAGCGCCGGCGATCAATTCTGCATCGGGGCGATTGAGCGCGGCGTGCATCATCGCGCGCATCGGGTTCTCGGTCATCGCCTCAGCCTTTCTTCGACGCGCCGGCAAGGCCAGCGAGAATGAGACCTGTCGTAAAGCGCGCGGCGCCTTCGATGTCGGGCGGATTGCGCATCATCATGGAATGCCCGACCTCCTGCGCGATGCCGATGCAGGCGCTGGCGAGGTAGGCATCGTCCACCGGCGGGGCGAGGCCCCGCGCGATCGCGTCATGCACGCCCGCGCGCACTTCGTCATAGACGGCGATGGTTTCGGGCGTATCGGCGCGCACGTGTGGCCCGCGATCGACGCCGGGCGCCCCGCTCTTTTTGCGCTCTTCCACGAGGAAGCGGAAATATTCGAGCACCGCGCGGGAGAGATAATCCTCAAAGCTCGTCGCGTTCTCGCGCACTTGCCGCAGGATCGGCTTGAAGCGCCGCGCGCCATCGTCGGCGAGCGCTTCGAACACTTCTTCCTTGGACTTGAAGTAATTGTAGAACGTGCCGGCCGCGAGATCGGTGCCGCGGATGATGTCGCGCACGGTTGCGGTTTCGTAGCCCAATTCCATGAACACGCGGCGCGCCGCATCGAGAATGGCTTGCCGGTTGGCCGCCTTCGCACGCTCGCGTTTGCCGCTTTGATCTGCGGTGAGGACGTCCGCCTCGCTCATCGCATTTCCCCCGTACTGACTTATTGGTTCGTTCGTTAGGCCGACCATCCGTCAAAAATGACGGGGCGTCAATTTCCGCAACGGCGCTCTTGGAGCCTCAGCGCGCGGGAACCGCGACGCGGCGGGCGAGGATCGCCGCGAGCCGCTGGGAGGCCGCTGGATTGACCTCCCCGCCCCCGCCGCGAACCATCGCCAGCAGCACGCGATCGGCCATCAAGATCGCGTAGCCGCCATTTGAAAGCCGGCACGAGCGCCCAGCCACTGCGGGCCCATCGGCGGTGGGCGGAAGCTTGGCGGTCTCGGCGGCCTCGACTTGCGGGCCCGGAATCTCTTCCGCGCGGCACAGCCCCACATAGGTCAGCTCCGCCGAGCGTGACTCGTCGGGCAAAAGGAAAGTCGCCTCGATGACCGCATGGAGGCCGCCCGCGCCCACACCATGCGCGCAGCGCACGCGATCTTCTTCAACCCGATCGGCGGCGATCGTCCGGAAGAACGGCTGGCCAGGGAAAATCCGCTCAGCGTCGGCGCGCGAAAGCAGCGTGCACGGGCGGTTCACATCGAGACCTGAGGGATCGAACCCATCGGCGTGAACGGCAGGGCGCGGCGTCGCCTTCTCCCCCGATTGCTGCGCTTGTCCACATGCCGCGACCACGGTGGCGAGCACGAGCGACACGAAGAGGCCGACGCCGTTCCGGCTTTTCATTGGTGTTCTATCCGACAGGCGCATTCGGGCGGCGCGCTTCGCGCCTGAGGTGTCCTACGACATTGGGCGGCGCGTCAAACACGTTCGATGGCGAGCGCGACGCCTTGTCCCACGCCCACGCACAGCGTGCAGAGCGCGCGCTTGCCGCCAGTCGCTTCCAGCTGATGCGTGGCGGTGAGCGCCAGCCGCGCCCCGCTCATTCCCAGCGGATGGCCATGCGCGATGGCGCCGCCGTTCGGATTCACGTTCGGCGCATCGTCCGCGAGTCCAAGCCCCCGCAGTACCGCGAGCGCTTGGCTCGCGAACGCCTCGTTGAGCTCGATCGCGTCGAAATCCGTGATCTTGAGGCCCAAACGCGCCATCAGCTTTTCCGTCGCCGGCACAGGGCCGACGCCCATCACGCGCGGCGCAACGCCCGCGCTCGCCATGCCGAGCACGCGGGCGCGCGGCGTGAGGCCATGCTTCTTGGCGGCGGCTTCAGTCGCGATGATCAGCGCGGCGGCGCCATCGTTGACGCCGCTCGCATTGCCGGCGGTGACAGTGCCCGGCGTGCGCACGATCGGCTTGAGCTTCGCGAGCGCATCCATCGTCGTCTCACGCGGATGCTCGTCCTTATCGACAATGGTTTCGCCGGCGCGCGACTTGATCGTCACGGGCGCGATCTCGGCCGCACGGAATGCGGCCGACGCCGCAGCGCGCGCTTGGCTCCGCAGCGCGAACGCGTCTTGATCTTCGCGGTTGATCTGGTGCGCTTCAGCGACGTTCTCACCGGTCTCGGGCATCGAATCCGTGCCGTATTTCGCTTTCATCGCCGCGTTCACGAAGCGCCAGCCGATCGTCGTGTCGTACACCTCGGTGTTGCGCGAAAATGCGCTGTCCGCTTTTCCCATCACGAACGGCGCGCGCGTCATGCTCTCAACGCCGCCGGC
>CAZMCA010000112.1:0-11261 GCA_964564595.1 uncultured Caulobacteraceae bacterium | reverse complement strand
GATCATCGGCAAAGCCCATGCGGCCGAGCGCGGCAAAGCGCTTGCGCGCGGCTTCTGCGGCGCCATCGCCGCGCGGCGCCTGGCCGGCGGAGAGGAGGGCGCGGCGCGCCAACGCTTGCGCGGCGGGCGAGTCGATCGTGTTGGGCAGCCGGTCGAACATGGCGCCGATGAGCGCTGCATCGCTCTCACGCCATAATGCCGCAGGCAGCGCGCCCTGGCCGCGGTTCATCGCGCCCACGGTCCAACCATCGAGTTGCGTCAGCGGCGCGCTTTCGATCGCCGCGTTCGGCGCCTGCGCGGCGGCTTGAAAGTAGAATGCGCCCACGCCGCCAGCGATGGCGGCGAGAAGGAGCGCCAGGATGCGTGCCTTCATCTCGCGCCTCGTTATTTGAATGCGTCCGGCAGTTCGATCCGCATTTCGCGCGGCTCGGGCGCGCGGCTATCGGCCTGGACGAAGAAGAACACGAAGCCGCCGATCAGGACGGCGCCGGCGACGCCTAAAATCGCCACGCGGTTGAGCGGCGTTCCGCTCGAAAAACGACTCCGGCGGCGGCGGCGTCTGAACATTCCATTCCTTCGCGAATTGCGCCCGAATCACATGACATTGCGATGGGCGCAGATTGCCCCCAAAATGTGGCGAGTTTCCAGCCCGCGCGTTTACCATGCGGCCGCCGCTTTGGCGGGCTGGATCAGAGGTGAGACTGTGACGCGCCCCGAACGGGACCAGGCAGAGATCGGCGAACGCGAGAGCGCCGAAATCCGCACGCTCGCGTCGCGCCTCAAGATCGACCGGCCGATCGCGCTTGTCGGCCTCATGGGAGCGGGCAAGACCACCGTAGGGCGTCGGCTCGCGGCGGCGTTGCAATTGCCTTTTGTCGATGCGGACGCCGAGATCGAGCGTGCGGCGCGCCTCACGGTCGCGGAAATCTTCGAACTGCACGGCGAGGCCGAGTTCCGGCGCGGCGAGCGCGGCGTGATTGCGCGCCTCCTCAACGACCCGCCGCACGTGCTCGCAACCGGGGGCGGCGCGTTCATCGATCCCGCAACGCGCGCGCTCGTCAAAGAGAAGGCGATCTCGGTGTGGCTCAAGGCGCCGCTCGAAGTGCTGATGCGCCGCGTGGAAAAGCGCGAGACGCGCCCGTTGCTGAAGAATGGCGATCCTGAAGCCACGATGCGCAAGCTCATGGAAGACCGCTACCCGATTTACGCCGAGGCCGATCTCACGGTGGAATCCACCAACGCGCCACACACGGCATCTGTCTCTTCAGTGCTCGATGCGCTTGCGACCAAGTACGGGGCCGCGCCATGAGCGGCAGTGAAACGGTTCGCGTCGGTCTCGGTGCGCGCGCGTACGATATTTTGATCGGAGCCGATCTCATCGCGCAGGCGGGCAAGCTGATCGCGCCGTTCGCGCCGAGCGGACGCGTGTTCGTGGTGACGGATGAAAACGTCGTGCGCCATCATCGCGGCGCGCTTGAAGCAGGGCTTGCGGCTGGCGGGCTCACGCACAAGGCGCTGACGTTGCCGCCCGGCGAAGCGATCAAGAGCTATGCGGGCCTTGCGCAAGTTTGCGATTGGCTCATCGCCGAAGGCGTGTCGCGCAAGGATATCGTGGTCGCGTTCGGCGGCGGCGTGATCGGCGATCTGGCGGGCTTTGCGGCGGGGATCGTCAAGCGCGGCGTCGATTTCGTGCAGGTCCCGACGACTTTGCTTGCGCAAGTGGATTCAAGCGTTGGCGGCAAGACGGCGATCGATACGCAACACGGGAAGAATCTTGTTGGGCTCTTCCATCAGCCGCGCTTGGTGCTGGCTGACCTATCGGTGCTGAAAACGCTGCCGGAACGTGAGCTGCGCTGCGGCTACGCGGAGATCGTGAAGTACGGCCTGATCGACATGCCGGATTTCTACGATTGGTGCGAAGCTAACGCAGCGCGCATCATGGCCGGCGATCCAGAAGCGCTGACTTACGCGGTGAAGCGTTCGGTGGAAGCCAAGGCCCGCGTCGTCGCGCTCGATGAACGCGAAGAGGGGCCGCGCGCTCTCCTCAATTTGGGGCACACGTTCGCGCATGCGCTTGAAGCCGAAGCGGGATTTGACGGCGCGTTGCTGCACGGCGAAGCGGTCGGCGCCGGCATGGCGCTTGCGTTTGATTTGTCCGCCCGCCTTGGCTTGTGTGAGCGCCAGGAAAGCGCGCGCGTCGGCGCGCATCTTGCGCGCATGGGCTTTGCGACCGATCTAAGGTCCGCGCCCGGGGGGCCTTACCGGTCCGAAGCGCTGATCTCGGCGATGGCGCACGACAAGAAGAACGCACCTGGCAAGCTTACGCTCATTTTGGCGCGCGGCATCGGGCGCGCGTTTGTGGACAAGGATGCGTCCGCGCAGGAAGCGCGCGCGCTCTTGAAGGAGAAACTCGGCGAATGAGCCTTACCGTCGTTCTGACTGCCGTCGGAATTGCAGCACTTCTCGCCGTTGTTCTCGCGATCATCTCCGGCTTCTTCTCGGCGGCCGAGACGGGCCTTACGGCCGCGTCGCGCGCGCGCATGCACCAATTGGAAAAGGACGGCAGCGCCGGGGCCAAGCAGGTGAACGATCTGCTCGCCAAACGCGAGCGGACGATCGGCGCGCTGCTGCTCGGCAACAACCTTTTGAACACGCTCGCTGCGGCGCTGACGACGTCGCTGCTCTCCGCGCCGCTCGGCGATTTCGGCGTTGCGGTCGCGACCGGCGTGACGACCGTGATCGTGCTCATATTCGCGGAAGTGCTGCCGAAGACCTACGCGATCGCCTATCCGGACAAAACAGCGCTCGCTATCGCGCCGGCCGCGCGGTTCTTCGTGTGGGTGCTGTCGCCGATCGTGACGGCGGTTCAGTTCATCGTGTCGAACACGTTGCGGCTTTTCGGCGTCACCTCGAACAGCGCGCCGGATGCGTATGCCGCTGCGGAGGAAATTCGCGGCGCGGTGGAGTTGCACGCGGAAGAGGGCGCGGTGGAAGCCGACGTGCGCGATCGCTTGCGCGGCGCGCTCGATCTCTCGGATCTCACGGTGGAAGACGTGATGATCCATCGCAAGGCGATCCGCATGATCGATGTCGATCTGCCGCCGCGCGAGATTATCGCCCAAGCGATGGCGAGTTCGCACACGCGCCACCCATTGTTCAAGGACAACCCGGAAAACATCGTCGGCGTGCTGCATGCGCGCGATCTGTTGCGCGCGATATCCGAGAAGGGGCGCGATGGCGTCATCGTTACGGAAGTGGCGCGGCCGGCATGGTTTGCGCCCGATACGACGAGCGCGGAGGATCAGCTCGCCGAGTTTCTACGCCGCCGCGAGCACTTCGCCTTGGTCGTCGATGAATATGGCGCGCTCAAAGGGTTGGTGACGCTGGAAGACATTCTCGAGGAGATCGTCGGCGACATCAAAGACGAGCACGATATCGCCGTGCAGGGCGTACGCCCGCAGCCAGATGGTTCGGTGAACGTCGATGGCACGGTGCCGATCCGCGATCTCAATCGCGCGATGGATTGGGACTTGCCGGACGATGAGGCCGTCACCGTCGCAGGGCTCGTGATCCACGAAGCGCAAGCGATCCCCGAGCCGGGGCAGCGCTTTGCGTTTCACGGCTATCGCTTCCACGTGCTGCGGCGAAACCGCAATCAGATCACGGCGCTCAGGATCGATCGCGAGCAGGTGGCGAACGAAGACGGCGCCTAAGCGTCACGCCGCCTTGCGCCACTCCGCGTTGCGCCGATAGACGCCGATCCGGTCGCCCAGCGTGGAGAACGCCGCGCCCGCAGCATCAATCACGCCCTCCGCGCCGGTGACGAGCACGCCATCTGGCGCAAGCGCCCCCGCGATGTTTTCAAGCACCGTGGTGCGCGCGGCCGGATCGAGCCCCGGCAGCACGTTGCAGCAGACGACCAGATCGAACGGGCCGAGGTGGGCTGCATCGGTCAGTAGATTGTGCTGCTCGAACCGCACCAGCGCGCGCAAGCGATCGGCGATGCGCCACAGATCGCTCACCTTCTCAAAATGCGTGATCAGCGTGCGGATCGGCAGGCCGCGCTGTACTTCGAACTGCGTGTAGAGCCCGGCGCGCGCTTTCTCCAGCAAGCGCTCGGAATAATCAGTCGCGACGATCTCGCCGCCCGGCTTGCCTTCGCTGCGCAGCGCATCGAGCGTGAGCGCAAGCGAATAGGGCTCCTGGCCGGAGGAGCAGCCGGCGCTCCACACGCGCAGCGGCTTGCCGCGCCGCTGCATCAGGGCTGGCATGATCTCGCTGCGCAGCGCCTGGAACAACGCGCGGTCCCGGAAGAAGCGCGTTTCCTGCACGGCGATCGCTTCGGCGATGGCGTTCCAGAGCCGGCCATCAGCGCGCGCGGCGGCGATCAGCTCGTTCACCGAAGAGAGGTTCTCGCGCCGCTGCAGCGCCATCAGGCGCGTCTCGATCGTCGAGGCGTGTTCGCGCGTCAGCGCATAGCCGGTGCGCGCTTTGATCTCGCGCGCGATCAGCGCGAACTCGGAATCGCTGAACATGGTGGAGTCTTTCACAGTAGGCCCGCTTCCGTGAACTTGGATTGCAGGATGTCGCCGTCGAACGGCTTCATCAGATATTCGTCCGCGCCGGCGCGGATCGCTTCGGAGATGCGCTCGACATCGTTTTCGGTGGTGCAGAACACGACGACGGGTTTGTCCCCCGAGGGCTCTTGGCGCAGCTGGCGGAGGAAATCGATCCCGGTCATCACCGGCATCGTCCAGTCGAGCAGGATCGCGTCCGGCATCTGCTTGCGGCAGTGCTGCAGCGCCTCCAGGCCATCGCCGGCCTCTTCGATGTCGAACCGGAGATCCTCCAGAATTCGGCGCGCGACCTTCCGGATCACGCGGCTATCGTCGACGATCAAGCACGTTTTCATCGTGCGGCTCCCTGGTTGATGCGTGCGCCGCGCACGTCGTGTTGCTGCGGCAGGCGGATGAGAAATGTCGCGCCGCGCCCGGCGATGGTGCTGACCTCGATGGCGCCGCCCGCACGGGCAAGTTCGGCGCGCGCGGTGTCGAGCCCTTCGCGCGTTGCGCCTTCGCCGTAGGTGGACAGGCCGGGTGCGAAGATGAGTTCGGGCGCGCGCGCATCGTCGAGCGCGTCGGCTTCGGCTTGTGAGATGAGTTTCAGCGCTGCAGCGCGCTGCTTGAGCCGCGGCAGATCGATGCCGGCGCCATCGTCGCTCACGGCGATCACCGCGCCATCGCCGATGTTGAGCGCCGAGACGCGCACCGTGCCTTGTGCGCGCTTGCCGCGCGCGCGGCGCACCAATTCATGCTCGATGCCGTAGGCGCACGCATAGCGCACGGCGCGCTCGATTGCGGGCGTGGCGGCCGTCACGGTGAGATAGGGCAGCGCGCGCGCGCTCGGCTCGATCTGGATCGCGATAGATTTCGATAGTTGCTTGGCGATCGCGTGACCAGCCGCTTCGATCTCGCCCCACGCATCGGGGCCCGCTTGCGCGGCGGTCTCGATCGCGACGCGCTCTTGGCGGCGTTGGGCTTCGCCGTCTTCCGAAAGCGCCTGCGCAATATCGGGATCGGCGCCCGCGGGCTCCGCGCCCGTGGCGGCGAGCGTTGCGAGCAAGCGCGCGATCCGATCGACCGCGCGGCGCACTGTGCGTGCGTCCGACGGGGTGACGACGCCGGTCGTGTAGAGCCGGTGGATCAGCGTCTGCGTGCCTTCGGCGAGCGCCGCGATGCGCGCGTAGCCGAGCGCGGCGCATTGGCCGCGAATGGCGCCGACGCCGATGCGGATGTCTTCAAGCGCGTTCGCCGGCGGCGCGCCTTGTTCGAGGCGCGCCAACGCGTCCTGTACGCGGTCGAGTTCGACGCGCGTCTCGGCCAGAAAATCGGCGATCAGGTCGTCCATTGGCGCCAGGTTGAGCGCGCGCGGAAATGCACGCGCGCTGGCGCCAGAGTGGGGCGTCTCGGTTAATGAGGCTTTACGCCCCCTAACGGATCGTTCCGGTTGCGGGCGCCCGCTAAGCAGCCAGCCGGATCGCCGCCGCCCGCGCGATCAGCTCGACCTTCTCCTCGCTCTCGCGCGTGAAAAGCTCGACGCCGGCCTGGCGTGCGAGGATGCCGGTGAGCAGGGGCTGGACGACCGGGCCGTTGTAGCCGTCCGCCGGGGTCTCGCCCCGGAGCGCCGCGGCCGTGGCTGGGCGCAACGCGGCGCGGGGGCCCGTGGCCGTTACGGTGATTTCACCTCCCGCGCCGGCCATCAGCTCGACCTTGCCGCCCCGCGGCAGGCACTCATTGGCGATCATCAGCAGGTTCACGACCACGCGCGTCGCCGCTTTCGGCAACGTCACGGCCGGCGCGCTCCACACCAGTTCGGGCCGCAGCGCGCCGTAAAGCCGCTCAGCCACCTGGCGGGCCTCATCGAGTTCGCCTTCGCCCTCAACCAGCGCGCCGCCCACGGCGAAGCGGAAAAAGTCGAGCTTGGCCCACGCTTTAGCCACGCCCTGATCGACCAGGTTCATAGCGTCGGCCTTGGTCGAAGCGTCCCCGTCCCGGAGCAGCTCCATGCCCTGGATGATGGCGTTCATCGGCTCAACGAGGTCGTGGCAGACCTTCGAGGCGACCAGGGCGGCAAGCTGCGTTCCCTCGATCATTGACGCGCTCCGAGCTGCGGAAAGAGCCGGGGACCATAAATGATTCGGGCGCCCCCGCACCGCACAGCCGCATCCGGAATCCGCGTGCTTCCGTAGCGGCGGATGCTTGCCGCGCACGTAAGGCTGCGCCACGATCCGGCGCCGTGATTGATCATGTCTCAGTCGGCGTGCGCGATTTGGCGCGCGCGGGCGCGTTCTACGAGCGCGTTCTGGGCGTCATCGGCTATGTCGCGTTGGAGCGGCGCGCGGCGACGATCGGATTTGGCAAAAGCTACCCGGATTTCTGGATCAACGCGCGCGCCGGCATGGCGCCGCTGCCGGCAGGTTTCGGCGGCCATGCGTGCTTTCGTGCGCGGAGCGAGGCGATCGTCGATGCGTTTCACGCTGCGGCGCTTGAAGCGGGCGGGCAAAGCGACGGCGCGCCGGGCCTCAGGCCGCAACACGGCGAGGGCTATTACGCCGCCTTCGTGCGCGATCTTGACGGCAATCGCATCGAAGCTGTGACATTCGTGAAATAGGGGGACGACCGATGGCGCATGAATTCCGCACGATCCAAACGCCCGGCGCGCGCATCCGCTGCGCGATCGAGGGCGAAGGGCCGCTCGTCGTCATGGTGCATGGCTTTCCCGAGAGCTGGTATTCGTACCGCCACCAGATGGGCCCGCTCGCGGCGGCAGGCTTCACGGCGTGCGCGATCGATGTGCGCGGCTACGGCGGCTCCGATAAGCCGCACCCGGTCGAAGCATACGACATGCAATCGATCACGGCCGATATCGCGGGCGTGATCGATGCGCTTTCGCCGGATGCGCCCGCTGTGCTGATCGGGCACGATTGGGGCGCGCCGCTGGTGTGGCACACGGCGTTTCTCTATCCGCAGAAAGTGCGCGCGGTCGCGGGCATGAGCGTGCCGTGGACGGGCTATTCGCCCGCGCCGTTCATCGATATCGCGCGCGAGATTTTCACCAAGCGCGGCAAGTTCTTCTACCAGGTCTATTTCCAGGACGAGGGCGTCGCCGAAGCCGAGTTCGAAGCCGACGTGCGGGGGTGCTTGCGGCGCATGTACTACATGGCCAGCGGCGATGTTTACGATGACGCGTCGATCGACATGACGCTCCTCGCCGATAAAGCGCACGGCGAGAAGATGTTCACGGGCGCGCTCGATCCGAACCCGTTCCCGCCGTGGCTCAGCGACGCCGACATCGACTACTTCGTCCACGAGTTCGAAGGCTCGGGCTTTCGCGGGCCGATCAATCGCTACCGAAATTTCCATCGCGATCACGCCTTCATGGCCGGCCGGCCTGACTACATCATCCGCCAGCCGTCGCTCTTCATCGCGGGCGAACGCGATCCGGTGCTGCGCATGGTGCCGGGCGCCGATCTCGTGACGGCGATGAAGCCGAACCTCTCCGATCTGCGCGGCGTCCATATCATCCCGAAAGCTGGGCACTGGACGCAGCAAGAAGCGCCGGACGAAACGACGGGCTATCTGATCGATTGGCTGGCGACGCTTTAGGCGCGTTTGCGCTCAACGAACACGAGCGCAGCAACGCCAAGCGTCAGCACGCCGACGCCAATGCCGATCCCGACGCGCGGGTTCGGCAGCGTCATCACATAGGTGATGCTCGACCACATCATGTAGACGTTCGCGGCGATGAAAATCAGCGGCGTGAGGGGGTAGAGCGGCGTTTTGAACGGGCGCTCCGCATCGCGCATTTTGTACCGGAGCACGATCAGCGCCGCGCCCGAGAGCGTCATGAAAATCCAGAAGGCCGGCGCGGTGTAATCCACCAGCGTCGTGAAGCCATCGCGCGTCCATGCGCCGAGGCCGACGAGCGCGAGCGAAATCGCGCCCTGCGCCCATGTCGCGGCCGCCGGAATGCCGCGCGCTTCGTCCCATCTTCCAAGAGCGCCGAGCGCCGGGAAGTCGCGCGCCGCCGCGTAAGTCGTGCGCGCGCCGACGATAATGGTCGCGTTGATCGACGTGATCGCCGCCAGTGCGACGGCGAGCGCCAGCACGAGCGCGGCCTCTGGCCCAAACGCGCGGGCCATCAGATCGGCCGCAGGCGCATCGCTCGATGCGAGCCCCTCGCGCCCGAGCCCGCGCAGGAACGCCCAGTTCACCATCAGATAGAGCACGGTGATCGCCGCGATCGAGGCCATCAGGGCGTTGGCCATGCCGCGCCGCGCGTCTTTCACTTCGGCTGAGAGCGTTGCGATTTCGCTCCAGCCGCCGAACGCGAGCAGCACGAACACGAGGGCTAAGCCCAAGCCCGGCGGAATACCCGCGATCACTGGCTCAGGCGCTGCGGTCGCGGGCGCGATGTTGTTGAGCGCGAGCGAAAGCGCCGCGACGGCGATCAGCACCAGCCCGCCGACCTCGAGCCCCGTCATCGCGTAGTTCGCGCCCGCATCCTTCTTCGTGCCGCGCAGGTTGAAGAGCGTGAGCGCGATGACTGAGACGGTCGCGTAAATCGCGGGCCCATCTGGCCCAAGATCGAACATCGGCACGGCGTTGAGATAATCGCCGATCACGAAGCCCAAAAACGCGATCGAGCCCGAATTGATGATCGCGAACCGCGCCCACGCGAACAGGAACGCGAGCCGCTTGCCGTAAGCGAGGCCGAGGAAATGGTAATCGCCGCCCGCGTTCGGAAACGCGGTCGCGAGTTCGGCGTAGCAAAGCGCGCCCGCGAACGTGAGGAGCCCGCCCGCGATCCAGGCGCCATAGAGCCACGCCGTCGTGCCTGCCGCATCCGCGACCTGCGCCGGTGATTTGAAGATCCCCGCGCCCACCACCATCCCAACGGCGAGCATGACGAGGTAGATCGTCGGCGCGTGCCGTTGGGGCGCATTTGTGGGCGGCAAGGGCGAGATATCGGCCATCGCCGCGATCTATAGCCACGTTCGGAACTTTGAATAGGCGCGCCCGTTGTGCGCGCTCGCATTGCCCGCCACATGTGCAGGCAAGGAGTGTCCCATGCCCTACACCCGCAATGATCTCGCCGATAACACCCGCAAAGCGATGGCCGACCTGTTGAATGCGCGCCTCGCCGATACGCTCGATCTGAAGCTCGCCGTGAAGCAGGCGCATTGGAACGTGAAGGGACCGGACTTCATCGCGCTGCACGAGCTGTTCGATGCGATCGCCGCGCGCGTCGATACCCAGGCCGATGACATTGCCGAGCGTGCGGTGGCGCTTGGCGGCGTCGCGCACGGCACCGCGCAGAACGTCGCGCAGAAGACGACGCTGCAGCCCTATCCAAGCAACCTCACCGGCGGCAAGGCGCACCTTGAAGCGCTGGCCGATCGCATCTCCGCCCTCGGCAAGCTCACCCGCGAAGCCATCAACCAAGCCGACGAAGCGGGCGACAAGGACACCGCCGACCTCTTCACCGGCCAATCCCGCGCGCTCGACAAAGACCTCTGGTTCATCGAAGCGCACTTGCAGGAATAGGCAGCCTGGGAAGGGGCGCCTGCTTGGCTCCCCAAGCGGGCGCTGCTATCCCCGCGCCATGATTTCCCGGGAACGAATCCGCAACTTTTCGATCGTGGCGCATATCGACCACGGCAAGTCGACGCTCTCCGACCGCCTGATCCAGCAGACGGGGGGCCTCGAAGCGCGCGAGATGAAGGAGCAGGTGCTCGATAATATGGATATCGAGCGCGAGCGCGGCATCACGATTAAGGCGCAGACCGTGCGCCTCCAGTACAAAGCCAAGGACGGGCTCGAATACGTCCTCAACCTCATCGACACGCCGGGCCATGTCGATTTCGCCTATGAAGTGAGCCGATCGCTCGCGGCCTGCGAAGGCGCGCTTCTGGTGGTGGACGCGAGCCAGGGTGTCGAAGCGCAAACGCTCGCGAACGTTTACCAAACGCTCGACAACGATCTTGAGATCGTGCCGGTGCTCAACAAAGTCGATCTGCCTGCGGCTGAGCCCGATCGCGTGAAGCAGCAGATCGAAGACGTGATCGGCCTCGATGCGTCGAACGCTGTCGAGATTTCGGCGAAGACCGGCCTTGGCATTGGCGATGTGCTCGAAGCGATCGTCACGCGTTTGCCGGCGCCGAAAGAGGGCGATCCCACAAAGCCGCTCAAGGCGCTGCTCGTCGATGCTTGGTACGATGCGTATCTCGGCGTCGTCGTGCTCGTGCGCATCATCGATGGCACGTTGAAGAAGGGCCAGCGCATCAAGATGATGGCGACGGACGCCGTCTATGGCCTCGATAAGGTCGGCGTGTTTCGCCCGAAGGCGCAGGATGTCGATGTGCTCGGCCCGGGCGAGATCGGCTTCTTCACCGCGAGCATCAAGGAAGTCGCGGATGCGCGGGTCGGCGATACGATCACGGAAGAAAAGCGCGGCGTGACCGTGCCGCTCGCCGGCTTCAAGCCCGCGCAGCCGGTCGTGTTCTGCGGGCTCTTCCCGACGGACGCGGCGAATTTCGAAGATCTGCGCGCTGCGATGGGCAAGCTGCGTTTGAACGACGCGAGCTTCACGTTCGAGATGGAAACCTCCGCCGCGCTCGGCTTCGGCTTTCGCTGCGGCTTTCTCGGCCTGCTGCACTTGGAGATCATCCAGGAGCGCCTCAGCCGTGAGTTCGATCTCGA
>CAZMCA010000111.1:0-11356 GCA_964564595.1 uncultured Caulobacteraceae bacterium | reverse complement strand
GGTCTTGCGATCGATGATCTTGGTCGAGTGCCCAAGGAAGACGCCCATCGAGATCACCGCGCCTTCCCGGACGATCACGCCTTCGGCGACTTCACTGCGCGCGCCGATGAAGCAATCGTCTTCGATGATCACGGGCTCAGCTTGCAGCGGCTCGAGCACGCCGCCGATGCCGACGCCGCCCGAGATATGCACGCGCTTGCCGATCTGCGCGCACGAACCGACGGTGCTCCACGTGTCGACCATCGTGCCTTCATCGACGAACGCGCCAATGTTCACGAAGCTCGGCATCAGCACGACGTTCTTGGCGATGTGCGACCCGCGCCGCACCACCGCGCCCGGCACGGCGCGAAAACCTGCGTGCGCAAAGTCATCGTCCGTCATCGACGTGAATTTCGATGGGACTTTGTCCCACCAGCCGCTGTGGCCGGGCGCGCCGTCGATCCGCGCGTTCGGGTTGAGGCGGAACGAGAGCAGCACGGCTTTCTTCAGCCATTGATGCACGGTCCAATTGCCCTCCTCGTCGCGCGTGGCGACGCGGGCGCGGCCGCTGTCCAACAGATTGATCGCTTCGCGCACCGCTTCGGGCACGGCGCCCTTGGTGGCGGTGGAGATTGTGTCCCGGGCTTCCCAGGCTTCGTCGATGGCGGATTGGAGAGAGGCTGTCATGGCCGTGGGCTATCAGGCTACGCCGCGCCCCGCAACGCCGCTTAAGTCAGCACGCCGCGCAGGAACGCTTTCACGCAATCGGTGGCGTGGTGGATGTGTTCGGGAAAATCGCTGGCGGGCTCGGGGTGGATGAGCACGGTTTTGAAGCCGAGCGCGTGCGCGGGCACGAGGTTGCGGGGCGTGTCTTCCACCATCACGGCGCGGGCGGGCTCGATGGCGTAGCGCGCGATCAGCCGGTCGAAACTCTCGCGCTGAGGCTTGGGGAAGAGATCGGCGTTGTCGATCGCGAACACATCGTCGAACGCTTCGGCGACACCGAGGCGCGCGAGCACGTTGCGCGCGTATCTCTCCGCGCCGTTGGTATAGACGAGGCGCCGGCCGGGCAGGGCGTTCAGAAGATCGCGCAGTTCGTGATCTGCATCGACGATCGAAAAATCGATGTCGTGCACGTCCGCTAGGAAATGATGCGGATCGACGGCGTGGTTCGCGACAAGGCCGCTCATCGTGGCGCCGTGTTCGATCAGGTAGCGTTCTTGCAGCGCGTAGGCCTCAGCGTGCGGCAAGCCGGTTGCGCGCATCACATAGGCCGTCATCCGCTCGCCGATGGAATCCCAGATCGGACCAGTGGCCGGGTAGAGCGTGTTGTCGAGATCGAACACCCAGCAATCGACATGCGCGAAGGCCGGGTTCATTGCCCGCGCAGCGCCGTCGGTTGCGGCGTCGCTGCGCCGCCGCGTTCGGGCGGCGCGGTCGCGGGCGCCGGCGGGCGGCGGATTTCCGGGCGCACCTGATCGTTCGCGACCGTATCGGCTTCGCGCGATTGCGATTGCACGATGCGCGGGCGCTCGCCTGGCGGCAGGAATTCGCGCTCCGAAAATTCGACGACGAGGCCAGGACGCCCAGCCATCGTTATCTTGGAGAAATACGCGGTGTCGTAATAGCGCTCAGCGCAGCGCTCGCGGCCGAGCACGGCAAAGCGTGCGGGGCTGACGCAGAACGGCTCACCCCCCGCGCCGAGCACGCGATCGCCCTCGGGCGTCTCCATCGTGGCGTGGATGTAGTAGAATTCCTGGATCAGCGGCTCATCGATCGTCCGTACACAACCGCCTGCGCCGATGGGCCACCAGCCGCGGCTCTCCCATCCATCGCCGCGCCGGCGCGCAACGGCCGTCCAAACGCGCGCGCGTGTGCGGTTGCAGAACGTCAGTCCAAGTTGATCGGAGCGGCGGCGCGCCGCGCTCTCGAGCGCATCAATCAGGCCGTCCTGACCTGTGTTTGGAGCAAGCCGCGCGGAGGCGCGAAACTGCGCGATCGCCGCGGAGACTTGGCGCGAGTCGACGCCTGAGCGGCCTTCGCGGATTTCGTAACCGGCGTCGAGCAGCAGGCGCTGCAAACCCGCCGCTTGCGCGCGCGCCTGTGTGTACGGCTGCGCTTCAGCAAAGCTGGTGCGCCAGCTTTCACGCCGGTTGATCTGCACGCGGCGGAAGCGGCGCTCTTCAAGGCCCATCGGCCCGCATTGCGGCGGGTTTTCGATCGTGAAGCTGTTGCCGGGATCGACGCAGACGTTCGCGTCGCCGCCCCATTGCCGCCGGCCGCCGCGATGCGCAGGCGATGTGCGGGCGTAGAGATAGTGCGTGCCGCGCGCGAGCGGCGCCGCGATCGCGAGCCGGCATTCGCCGGGGCGCAGGCGCACCCAGCCTTGCACGACGATGGCGCGCCCGTCCGGCCGGCCGGTGGCGGCTTCGAGCACGTAGCTGGTTTCGTTGCAGAGCTGCCAGCCGTTCGGCGGCGCGCGGCGCGCTTGCTGCGCGACAGCGGCGCCCGCCGCGAGCAGCAGCAGGAAAAACGCGGCGAGCGCGAAGCCGAATTTATTGAATGAGCGTGCCGGCGCCATGATCCGTGAACAATTCCATGAGCAGGGCGTGCGGTTGGCGGCCATCGAGGATGACCGCGGCTTCAACGCCAGCGTCGAGCGCGGCGATGCAGGTTTCGAGTTTCGGGATCATGCCGCCGGAAGCGACGCCCGTTTCGATGAGCTTCAGCGCGTCGGCCTTCGTCATCTGGCGGATAAGATTCTTATCGGCATCGAGCACGCCCGGCACATCCGTGAGCAGCACGAACCGCTTAGCGGCCAATGCGCCCGCGACCGCCCCCGCAGCCGTGTCGGCGTTGATGTTATAGGTTGCGCCGTCCTCGGCTACGCCGATGGGCGCGATGACGGGAATATAATCTTCCGGCGCATTGATCAGCGCTTGGATGAGCGTGGGATCGACGTGCTTCACGTCCCCGACGAACCCGAGATCGACGACCTGCTCGATCAGGCTGTCAGGATCTCTCTTGGTGCGGCGGGCTTTTTCGACCGTGATGAGGCGCGCGTCTTTGCCCGAGAGGCCAACGCCGCGCACATCGGCTTCCGCGCCCGCGGAGGTGACCAAGTGCGCCAGCTCTTTGTTGACGCTGCCTGACAGCACCATCTCGGCGACTTCCATCGTCGCGGCGTCGGTTACGCGCAGCCCGTCCACGAACTCAGATTTGACGCCCGCTTTGTCGAGCATGCGGCTGATTTGCGGCCCGCCGCCATGAACCACCACCGGATGGATGCCGACGAGCTTGAGGAGCACGACATCGGCCGCAAATTTCTTCGCGGTTTCAACATCTCCCATAGCGTGGCCGCCATATTTCACGACCACGGTCTCGCGGTCGTAAATCTGGATGAAGGGCAGGGCCTCGGCCAAAGTCTTGGCGACGGCGAGGCCGTTTTCGATCTGTGCGGCGCGATCTTTTGAGGACATTGGAATTTGGGGAATTTCGGCTCGGGAGCGGGCGGTTTAGGGCGCGCCGGGGGCAAGTGCAAACGCCGCGGGCGCCGGCGACTGTCACGGTTGCGTTGTTCAACTCTGACGTTTGGGTTACGCAACAAGCGCTAAGGAAAGCGTCCGGGGGGGCAGTGGATGGCGGTGTTGCGGGCGGCATTGTGTGTGCTGGCGGCGTTGGCGCTTGCAGCCTGTGGACAATCCCAGTCAGCCGCGCCGGCAAGCCCCGCCGCGCCCGCGACGGAAGCGGTGGCGCCAGGCGAGCGCGTCAGCGTGACCTACGCGTCGAGCGAGGCGCTGCTCATTCTCGGCGCCGATTACGGGCGCCAGCGGCTTGGCTGGAACCAACTCGATCAGGTGCCGGTCAACGGCCGGCAGGTGCAGGCCGCGCTCGAGGCGCAGGGCTTCACCGTGACCGTGCTCAACGATCCGACAAGCGCGCAGATGCGCGCGGCGATCACCGAGTTCACGCACCGCCAGCGCGATCCGGGCGCGCTGACGCGCGCCGTGATCTATTATGCGGGCCACGGCGCGACCTCGCTCGATCCGCAGTCGCAGCGCGTGATGGGCTACATCGTGCCGCTCGACGCGGCCGATCCGGACCGCGACATCAACAATTTCCGCGCCAACGCGGTGCCGATGAGCTGGGTGAAAGAAGAGGCGCTGGCCTCTACCGCGCGCCACACGCTGCTCGTGTTCGACAGCTGCTTCTCCTCGTCGATCTTCTCGATGCGCTCGGGCACGCGCTCGCGCAGCTTCCAGGCGATCGAAGAATTGAGCCGCCGCGGCGTGCACATTCTGACCGCGAGCGATGTGGAGACGCCGGACGCTGGCCCGTTCACGCAAGCATTCGTCGATGCGATCGCGGGCGGCGCCGATGTGGCCACGCCCCGTGTGCCGGCCGATGGGATCGTGACGGCGCTGGAAGTGGGCATCTTCGTGAAGAACACGGTGCTCGACAGCCGCCAATCTTACGGCACGCCGGGCTTTTCGCCGGTCGATGGCGTGGGCGAGATAATGTTCTCGCCAGATCTTACGCCCGAAGCGCGCGCGGTGCTGATCCAGCCCGAAGGCGTGGCGCGCGCGCTGGAAGTTGCGGAGATCTTCGAGCGGCGCAACGCTGATGGCACGTTCACGCCGGTGGACGTCGTCTACTATCGCAAGGACGGGGATGGGACGCGCGTCACCGATGCGCTGTCACGCGCGCGCGTGCCGTTCCAGACACCGGCCGCGACGTTGCGCGTGCCTGAAGGGATGCGTGCGACGACGGCGGTGAACGCGATTGCGTGCAGCTCGGATGTGCCGGGGCCGGCGCTCCGGTTCGTGGCGCTGGCGTTGCACGATGCGGGTATTCCGCTGCGCGCGATCGTGACCGCGGGGCGCACGCGCACGCCGAACCTCATTCAGGTTTACACGAGCGCCCAGCGCGCCGCGAACGCCCCGCTGACCCGTGCGCAGCTCGAAGCGATCGAGGCGTGCCCCGCGAGTTTGCAAAACGCGCCGGGCTGAACGGCGCTGACGCCAGGAGAGAGCAATGACCGAATCCGTTGATCCCGATCGCATCGATGCAACGCGCCGCGCGCTGATCGCCGGCGCCGCGATCTCAGCATCCGCGCTGGCGGTGAGCGCTGAGGCGCACGCGCAAGCGACGGGCGCCGCGGCCAACGCTGCGGCGCTGCGGGCCGATTATCCGTTTGCGGACGAGCCGCAGCAGGGCGATCCGCAAATGATCTCCGAGACCATCCGCATCGATCCGCTGGCGATCATGCGCACCTCGAGCCCGACGCGCGCGACGTTCCAGCCGCGGATCATGAATTTCGGCCAGCGCCTGCTGACCACCGCGCAGCGTTATCTCAACTATTCGCGCACCAGCAATCCAACCGATATCGAGCGGATGCTGCGGCTCTACGATTTTGGGCTGCGCGACGCGAGCGGCACCTACATCCCTTATTGCGCGGCGGGCGTGAGCTGGTGCGCGGCGGCGGCGTACCGCGAAGAGCAGGGCGGCGAATTGACGACGAGCACGGCCAAGCCGCTTCTCGCCGACATCGACTATCACCACTTCTATCCCTCGCCTTCGGTGCGGGACATGTATCACGTCGCGCTCGGCAAACGGCGCTGGCGCGCGGCGAACACGACGCCGCGGCCGGGCTGGCTGGTGGTCTATCAGTTTGGCCGGCCGGCCAACCATGTGGGCATCGTCGAGCGCGCCACCGCGACCGAACTCACCACCATCGAGTTCAACACCACCCAACCGACCGGCGCGGGCGATCAGCGCAATGGCGGCGTCATCGCGCGCCGGACACGGCCGCGGAACACGTCCGTGATGGGCTTTATCGCAACCGATCTGCGTTCGCCGTTCACCACCGTCTAGGCGGTTAGCGCTTTGGCAATCGGCGCGGGCGAAGGTCGCGCCGATGGGCGCGGCCGTTCCAGTTTCGACACCGATGGATCGATCCCGCGCGCTGGCGCCCGCGGGGCGCTGGGAGATGGCGCTCGCGGCGCTGTGCCTGGTGCAGTGCTCCGAGCCGCTGTTCGCGGCGGTCGCGCAATCGCAGGGGCTGGTGGACGTGCCCGGCTATGCGCGCGCGGCGTGGGCGCCGGTCTACGCGTTTCTCGGTTGGGCGATCTGGCGTGACGCGCGGCGCGCGGGCGCGGCCATCGCGGCGACGCCGCTGCTCTGGTCGCTTGTCGGGCTCGCGCTGGTCTCCGCGCTCTGGTCGATCGATGGAAGCGCAACGGTGCGGCGCGTCGTGTGGCTGGCGCTGACGATGGCGTTCGGGCTCTACCTCGCATGGCGCTACGAATGGCGCCGGCTATTCGAAGTGTTCTGCCTCGCATGGATCGTGATGATCGCAGGCTCGTTCGCACTCTCGGTTTTGACGCCTGCGATCGGCGTGGCGACAGCGACGCACCCGGGCGCGTGGAACGGGCTCTGGACGCACAAGAACACGATGGGCGGGATCATGGCGCTCGGCGCGCCGATCGGGCTTGCGGCGTATCTCGCGACGGGGCGGCGGCTGTGGGCTGGCGTTGCGCTCGCGGCGTTCTTCATGGTGCTGATGTCGACGTCGAAGACATCGCTGATGGGATCGCTCATGGGCCTGGGCGTGATCGCGTTCGGCGTGATCGCGCGCCGGGGGCCAATGGCGGCGCTTGCCGTTGTCACCGCCATCTCGGTCGTTGGCATCATCGCGGGCGCGCTCGTGCTGCTCGCGCCGGATGCGCTCGTTGCGCTGATCGGGCGCGACATGACGTTCACTGGGCGCACCGATATCTGGACCGCGAGCGAGCACGCCGTCGAAGCGCGGCCGTGGCTTGGATACGGCTATTACGCGTTCTGGCTGCCGGAAGACGGGCCCGCTTATTACGTACGCCAAGCGACGCAATGGATGGTGCCGAGCGCGCACAATGGCTGGCTCGAACTTGCGCTCGGTATGGGGCTCTTGGGCGTCGGGCTCTTCATCGTGCAATATCTCGCGACGGCGCGCCGTGCGCTGAGCGCGCTGGCCGATCCGGTCGCCGGGCTGTGGGCGCCGGCGTTTCTGGCCGCGTTCACGCTCTACACGCTGAGCGAAAGCCACATCCTGGAAGCCAACAACCTGTTCTGGACGCTCTACGTGACGATGACGGCGCGACTCGCGCTCGATGCTAAGGCTCGTTCGTCATGAACACGCCGCTGATGATTCTGGGCATCGATCCGGGGCTGCAACGCTGCGGCTGGGGCGTGATCGTGAGCGAAGGCGCGCGGCTTTCTTACGTGGCGCATGGCGTGATCAAGCCGCGCACGGATCTGTCGCTCGCAGAGCGGCTGGCGATTTTGCTGGAAGAACTCGCCGCCGTCGTCGAAACGCAGCGCCCCCATGAAGCCGCGATCGAAGAGACGTTCGTGAATTCCAACGCGCGCGCCGCGCTCGCGCTCGGGCAAGCGCGCGGCGTGACGCTGGCGAGCTGTGCGCGCGCCTCGCTCCCGGTCGCGGAATATGCGCCCGCGACGATCAAGAAAGCGCTCGTCGGCAACGGGCAGGCCGATAAGACGCAAGTCGCGTTCATGGTGCGGCGCCTGTTGCCGACGGCGGGCGATGTGAGCGCGGATGCGGCGGATGCGCTCGCGATCGCGCTCTGCCACGCCGCGCACGGCGGCTTCAAGAAACGCGCAGGGATGAAGTAGCGCTTAGACGCGCGCCACCAGGCCGAACGCGAGCAGGCGTTGCAGCAAGTCTGCATCGCCGCCCTCGGGCAAATCGCCTTGCGTGAACGGCGCGCCGTTGAGCGCGCGTTCGATGGCCGCGCGTTCGGCTGGCTTGAAATCGAGATCGCCGCCGGGCGCGATCAGCACGAGGCGGTCTTCATCGTCGGCGATGCGCCAGGGCGTCATGCCGCGCAGCGCGAAGCGATCCGTTGGCGCGATGGCGCGCGCGGCGTCGACGATGGCGAAGCGATTGTCGGGCGCGCGTGAGCGAATGTACCCGTCGACCATCAGATCGAACGCCGCGTCCATCTTTGCGTCCGATGCGATGGCTTTGGCGAGCGTTGCGAAATGCGCCTGCGCGGCAGCGCGGTCAAAACCGTTGCGCGCAAAACCGGGCGGCAAGCTTTGGCGAAAGCCGGGATGGCTGAGCGCGACTTCCGAGACCGCTTCGAGCATCAAATCGGCCCACGTCTTCACGATGAGGCCGACGGTGATGTGCAGGCTATGTCCATCGCCCGCGGTTTGCGCGTCATGCATCATGCCGCGCGGCACGTAGGCGCAATCGCCCGCTTCGAGCGTGAATTCTTGCTTCAAGTCGCCGGCGGGATGCGTCTTGGCGCTGAAACCTTCGCCGCGATAGGGCGCCGACACCGGCACGTCGTAGAGACGCCAGTGCTTCTTGCCTTCGACCTGCAGCACGAACACGTCGTGATTGTCGTAATGCGTGCGGAAGCCCTGCGCGGAAGGCGGCGTCAGGTAGATGTTGGTCTGCACGTGGCAGGAGAACACGTCTTCGACGCGCCGCGTGAATGCTGAGAGCCGCTCGTCCGCCTCGTGCAGTTGTTGCAGGATGATGGTGGAGCCGAGCTGATATTCGCGCGCGATCACGCCGCGATCGACGAGGCCATCGGGGCCGATATATTTCTCCCGGTCGACCGGATTGGCGGCGTTGGCGAGATCGATATCGCCCGCGCGCAGATCATGGCCCGCGATGCGCGCGTCGATTGCGTCGATGGAGAGCAAATCCGCGAACCGCTTGGGATCGCCGTGCGGCACGATCAGCGCTTCGCGCTCATAAAGGCGCGCGAAAAAATCGCCGACGCGACTCGCGCCGATCATCAGCGCGAGCGCGTCTTCTTCCTTGGCAATGGACATGGCCGGTTAGCGGCCGCGGCCGTAATTCGCCGCGTCCGCGTGGGAGCCGCCGTCGCTATCGGTGATCCCGGTGTAGCCGCGCCGGCCGCCGCGCCCGTAATTGGCGGGATCGGCGTAAGAGCCGCCGTCGCCATCGGTCACGCCGGTGTAGCGCCGGCCGCCGCCGCCGCCGCCGCGGCGCCCATAATTGGCCGGATCGGAGCCCGAGCCGGTGTCGCCGTCGGTCACGCCGGTGTAGCCGCGCTGCCCGCCGCCGCGCCGGCCGTAATTGGCCGGATCGGCGCCTGAGCCCGTGTCGCCATCGGTCACGCCCGTATAGGCGCGGTTGCCGCCCCGGCCGTTGCCGCGCGGATCGGAGGGATCGTTGTCGGTGATGCCGGTGACGCCTTGGCGCCGGCCGCCGCCGCGCCCGTAATTGGCTGCATCGCGCCCAGCGCCCGTGTCGCTATCGGTGATGCCGGTGTAGCCGCGCCCGCCGCCGCCACGGCCATTGCCGGAGGAGTCGGACGGATCGTTGTCGGTGATGCCGGTGCGGCGGCCGCGGCCGCGGCCCGCGCGATCTGAAGAGTCGCTGTCGGTGATGCCGGTGCGGCCATAGCCGGCGCGGTCCGCGCCGCTGCCAGTGTCGCTATCGCTGACGCCGTTTTGCGCGGCGGCGTCGCTGACGGTCAGGCCTGTCACGGCGCCCGCTGCGCCGACGAACGCGGCCCCGCCCGCGACGCGCGCCAGAAAGCTGCGGCGGTTGTACGGTTTGCGGCCCTTATTGCCGTTGTCGCCGTTGTTTTGATCGTCAGACACGATCCCCCCTTACGTCCATTTCTGGGCGTCGATCTCAGGCGCCTGCATCGCTGTTGCGACGCACTCGCAATTCACACATCCCTCGCAGGGGAATCGATAGCACAACCCGGCGCTGCGCACAGCGGAATGTCGCGCTTTGGGGCGCGAATCCGCCCAACAAAGTGCGTTGGGAGAGCGGCATGATCGGTTCGCTGAAGGGCGTCGTCGAAGCGGTGGGCGAAGATTGCGCGCTGATCGACGTGAACGGCGTCGGCTACGTGGTGCAGGCAAGCGGGCGGACGCTGGCGCGGCTGGAGAAGGGCGCGCCGGCCAAGCTCTACGTTGAAACCCACGTGCGCGAGGACGCGATCCGCCTGTTTGGCTTCGCGGCCGAAGAAGAGCGCGCCTGGTTCGTGCAGCTGCAGACCATTCCGGGCGTCGGCGCCAAGGTCGCGCTCGCGATCATCGACGTGCTCGGGCCCCATCAACTCGCGGACGCGATCGCGCTGCAGGACAAAGCCGCTGTCGCGCGCGCCAATGGCGTTGGCCCTAAGCTCGCCGCGCGCATCGTGCAGGAACTGGCCGGCAAAGCGCCGCCGCGCGGCTTCTTGAGCGCGTCGCTCGATCCAGTTGGGCCGAGCACGACCGTGACGGCCGTGCTGAGCGCGGCGCGCAATGAGGCCGTCAGCGCGCTCGTCAATCTCGGCATCGATCAAGCGACAGCGGCGCGGGCGGTGGCTTCGGCGGCACGCGCGATGGGCGGCGAAGAGCCGGCCGCGCCCGAGCTGATCCGCGCGGCGCTGAAGGAAGTGAACCGCTAGCGCGCATCCGGTTGCGCATCCCGCGGCGACTAAAGCGCGGGAGGCTCACATGGCCGAAGAAAAAGACGTCGCGGGCGTGATCGCGCCGCCGCCGGTTTTGTTGCTGGTCGCGCTTGTGATTGGCGGCGTGCTCGATCTGGCGTGGCCGCTGCACATTCTGGATGTTGCGCCGCGCATTGCGTTGTGGGGCGCGGGCGGCGCGCTGATCGCGTTTGCGCTGTGGGTGTCGCTCGCGGGTTCGCGCCAGTTTGAGCGCGCCGGCACGCCGGTGCAGCCGTGGCGGCCATCGAGTGCGTTGGTGACGGACGGGATTTTCGCGCATGTGCGCAACCCGATGTATCTTGGGTTTCTGACGCTGACGGCGGGGCTGTCGCTGGTGTTCGCGGGCGAGTTTCTGATGCTGGCGGCGCTGGGGCTCTGGTTTGTGCTGCATGCCGGCGTGGTGCGGCGCGAGGAGCGCTACCTGACGGCGCGGTTCGGGGATGCGTACCGCGATTACATGCGCCGCGTGCCGCGCTATGGCTGGCGATTCTAGGGGCGCCGACCGCTAACGAACGAATCAGGAAGGTGTGGCAGAAGGTGCGGCCATGCCTGATACCGCCGACCGCCTGATCTCACCTGTCCGGATGCCGGGCGAAGGCGCTGACCGCGCGCTGCGCCCCACGGGGTTTGACGAATTCGTCGGCCAGCCCGCGGCGAAGGCGAACCTGCGCGTGTTCGTGGACGCTGCGCGCGGCCGGGGAGAGGCGCTCGATCACACTTTGCTGTTCGGCCCGCCGGGCCTCGGCAAGACCACGCTTGCGCAAATTCTGGCGCGCGAACTGGGCGTTGGCTTTCGCGCGACGTCCGGCCCGGTGATTGCGCGCGCGGGCGACCTTGCAGCGCTGCTCACCGCCCTCGAGCCGCGCGACGTTTTGTTCATCGACGAGATT
>CAZMCA010000110.1:4736-11358 GCA_964564595.1 uncultured Caulobacteraceae bacterium | reverse complement strand
ATCGGCCACGAAATGGGCCACGGCTTCGATGACCAGGGCGCCAAGTCCGATGCGCGCGGCGTGCTGCGCGATTGGTGGAACGCCGAAGACGTGCGGCGCTTCACGGCGCTCACCGATGCGCTCGCCACGCAGTACAGCGCGTTCTCGCCGCTCGAAGGCATCACCGTGAACGGGCGCCTCACGCTCGGCGAAAACATCGGCGATGTCGGCGGGCTGCAGGTCGCGCACCAGGCCTATCTCATTCACTTGAACGGCCAGACCGCGCCCGAGCTTGACGGCGTCACCGGCGAGCAGCGCTTCTTCCTCGCTTGGGGCCAAGTGTGGAAGCAGCTGATCCGCGATCAGCGCCTGCGCAACCAAGTGCTCTCCGATCCGCACTCACCTGCGGAATACCGCGTCAACGGCGTCGTGCGAAATCTCGATGCTTGGTACACGGCGTTCAACGTCCAGCAAGGCGACCGCCTCTACCTCGCGCAAGCCGACCGCGTTCAGATCTGGTGATCCTTGCTCCACCCTCTCCCCCTCAAGGGGGAGAGGGACGCAAACGTCAAAAACAAAAGCGCCCCTCCTTCGCAGGAGGGGCGCAATTGTTTGGCGCGTTCTGCGCCGGCCGCGTTTGCTCGCGTTAGTTCCAGCGTGCGCGGAGCGCGACGCCCACGACGCGCGGTTCGTTCACGAAGCCGGTGTTGTTGTTGAAGTCGATGCCGCCGATCACGTTCTCTTCGTCCGTGATGTTGCGTGCGAAAACCGAAGCTTCCCACGAACCATCTTGGCGCCCGTAGCCGATCCGCAGACCGCCTTCGACTTGACCGGCCGTTTCGTACTCGATCGCGTCATAGAGGAAGATGTTGAACGGGCCACGGACGGTCCAATCGGTTTCCGCGAAGAACTCGCCGCCATCGCCCATCGGACGCGCATAGCGCGCGCCAACGTCGATCATCACTTCCGGCGCATGCGGGAAGGGATTGCCATCGACGCGGAAGACGCCGGGCGCAACCGCCGGATCACGCACCGTGCACTGCGCGCAGCCCGCGACGGTGAGCGTGGGGTCTTGGATTTCGGTGTGGCTGTACGTGAACGCCGCACGCACCGAGAGCCGCTCGGTGACTTGGAATTGGCTCTCGATTTCGAAGCCGTAGCCTTCGCCCTCTTCCGCGTTCAGCAATTGGTTGAAATTGCCCCCGCCGCCGATCGCCGAAAGCTGCATGTCTTCGATCGTGTAGTAATAGACCGCCGCGTTGATGCGGCCCGTGCCGTCCAGCACATCAGCCTTCACGCCCGCTTCCCAAGAGAGGATCGTCTCGGACTCGCCAACGCTCGGCGCGCCGCCGAACGTCACGTCGCGGCCTTGGATCGAAGGCGCCCGGAAACCGGAAGCGACGCGCGCATAGAGATTGAGATCATCGTTCGGCTGATATTGCGCCGTCAGATCCCAGCTCACTTGCTCATCCGACACCGTCACCGGCGGGAAGCCGCCGAGCAGCACCACGAGATCCTTTTCGTCTTCCGTGTAGCGAACGCCCGCCGAGATGCGCACCGTATCGGACACATCGTAGCTGCCTTGCCCGAACACGGCCCACGATTCGTTCGTGTGGTTCAGCGTCGAAGCCGCGGGGCCCGCGCCAAACGCCGTCGAAACCTGCAGATCGCTATCGAAGTAGAACGCGCCGACCTGCCACTGGAACGGGCCGGGCGTGTCGCTCGCGAGGCGGATTTCCTGCGTCCACTGCTCGAGATCGTCGAGCGAGTCCTTGGTGTCGCTATCGAACGGGATGAAGCCCGGGCCAACGCCCGCCACGCCGCCATCGATATCGCCGCGGCTGAAGCCTTCAGCAGTTTCGTAGCCGGTTACGGCCGTGAGCGCGACATCACCCAAATCCCAATTCACCGTCAGCGCGCCGCCAGCGTTGTCGTATTCCTGAACGTTGTTGCCGCCCTGATTGTAGAACACGCGGTCGCGATCGAAATTGCCGTTCAGATCGTTCGAACCGGCCGTGAAGACGTTCGCGCGGAACAGCGTCGACGTGCCTTCGAGCGAGCGCGCATGCACGCTGCCGAGGATCGAAAGGTTCGACGTCGGCTCCCACAGCAGCGATGCGCGCGCGGCGTATTCGTCAAAGCCGCCCATCACGTCGCTTTGGTTGGTGAAGCCGTTGCTCACCCAATCGTCGCGGTGCGCGGCAAGAACGGCGATGCGGCCAGAAAGGGTCGGCGCGATTGCGCCGCCAAGCGCCGCTTGCAGATCGGACGTGCCATACGTGCCGTAGCTCGCCGAAACCGAAGCGTCAAAATCCTGGCTCGGGCGCACCGTGCGGATGTGCACGATGCCGGCCGGCGTATTGCGCCCGTAAAGCGTGCCCTGCGGCCCGCGCAGCACTTCGATCTGCTGCACGTCGAACAGCGGGAAGCTCTTCAACGCGACATTCTCTTGCACGACGTCATCGACGATCACCGAGACCGGCTGCGAGGCCGCCAGATCGAAATCGGTGTTGCCAAGGCCGCGAATGTAGAAGCGCGGCGCAACGCGCCCGTTCGAACTTTCGATGTTGAGGCCCGGCGCGCGCCCTGCGAGCGCGAGCACATCGCCCCCGCCCGCGAGCACGTCTTCAATCCGATCGGCGCTCAGCGCGCTGACGGCGAGCGGCACGTCCTGCAGATTTTCCGCGCGGCGCTGCGCCACGACGATGATCTCTTCGCCCGCATCCTGCGCGGCCGCGACCGGCGCAAATGCGCCGAACGCAAACGCCGCGACGGCGCACGCCGCCAACAAAGTCCGCTTCATAAAGCCCCCACGCGCATGGTGAATTTCGGGGCCAAACACGCTTTTGCAGCCGCTGGCGCACGCGCTTTCGCGCGCGGAGGGAAAAGCCGGAGCCGGACTAACGGGTTGCGGCGGCGGCCTCTGCTTTGTCGAGCGCCTCAGCCGCCGCATCGAACGCCAGCATCGTAGAGGTGTGGCGCGGCGGGTAGTGCCGCACGCCTTCCAGATGCCGCAGCTCCCAGAACCGGCCCTGCGGCGGCGCGGCGCCATCCTTCAGCATCGCCTTGAGCCCATCGCGCGCGGCGCGGATCTCAGCGGGCGTCGCGCCCAGCGCATGCATCGCCAGCACCGCCGTCGCCGCCTGCCCGAGCGCGCACGCTTTGGGCAGCACCGCGATCTCGGAGACGACGCCGTCCTTCAGCTTGAGATCGACCGAAACCACAGAGCCGCACACCCGGCTCACCTTGGTGGACGCGCCATCGGGCGCGTCGAGCCGGCCGACATGGGGAATGTCCGCCGCCAGTTCCAACACGCGCGGATGATAGAGATCGTCCATGCCGTTGATGTGGGGACGCCCGCCCCCGCTCGTCAATCAGCGGCCGCCGAGGAGGCCGCTGTCGTCGTCCCGGCACGAGCGGTCATACGTGCCCCGTGTCCGCGAGAGCCGCGCCGCCTGCCCATCCGCGTAGAGCATCACCTGCCACGTATGCACGCAGGACGGCTCCCGCACCGCGCGGCTGCAAATCCGGTCCGGCGGATCGCCGCGGCCCGAAGGCCCCGCGACGCAGGCGAAGTTGTTGCGCGTGAGGTCGGCCGCAACCGTCGCCAGCGCGGCGCCCGCCGCATAGCGGTCAGCCACCGTGCGCGCGAAGCGCCCGTTGAGGCTATCGGGCGAAGCGCGCCGGAAATCGCCCAGATCGATCGCGCCCGTGGGGGTGGCGGGCCCTGAAGGCGCGCGCGGCGCATTCGCCGTGGCGCACGCCGTGAGCGCCGCAAGCGCCAGAACCGCCAACCAAGTCCGCATCGTCGTCCCTATTCTCACGTCACCGCGGGCAGATCGCGTCGAACCCCGCGAACGGCTCGGACCGGCGCGGCTCGAACACCACGTACCAATCCTTGGCGCAGCCCGCGTCCGCAATCTCGATCCGGCACTGCATGATCGCTTGATCCGAACAGGTAAAGCCATTCGCCGTCAGATCGGACCGCGCCTCCGTCGCCGTCTTGCCGGCGAACCGCGCCCGCATCTGGCTTTGGAAAGCGGCGCCATAGGCTTCCGGTTCCGCGCTGCGCCATTGCCCGAAATCGATCCCGCCCTGCGAGACGCCTTCGGCCGGCGCGCGGCCCTGCGCCGCAGCATCCGCTGGCGGGCGCGGCGCCGAACCCCGGTTCACCTCAAACCGCGTCGGCGCCGGCGCAGGCGGCGTCAGCGGCTGGGCGAAGGCGGCGGCGCCGGCAAGAGCGAGGACGGCAAGGATAAGTGCGTTTTTCATCGCCGCTCCGTGCCCGCCGATTGGGGCGCAATCACGTCGCCCGCCGCCAGGTGGAGCCCTGCGCGCTGTCCATCACCTCGATGCCGCGCGCGGTCAGCTCTTTGCGGATGCGGTCGGCCTCGGCGAATTCCTTGTTCTTGCGCGCCGCCACGCGGGCCGCGACCAGCGCATCGATCTCCGCCGCGTCCTCATCGCCGCCGCGAAACCACGCCTCCGGATCGGCGCCAAGAAAGCCCATCAGCTTGCCCGCCGCGAGCAACTCGCCCTTCGCCTGCGCCAGATCGAGCGCGTCCGCGTTGTTGAACACGCCATTCGCGATGCCGAACAAAGCCGCAGTCGCGCGCGGCATGTTAAGGTCGTCGTGCAGCGCCTCCATCACCAGCGCCGGCGGCGCGACGTCCTTCGCCGCCACATCCTTCAATCGCAGCAACGCGCCATACAAACGGTCGAGGCTAGCCTTCGCCTGCTCCAGCAGCCGCTCTGAAAAATCGAGCGGCGCGCGATAATGCGCGGCCAGCAGCGCCCAGCGGATCACCTCGCCCGGCCATTTCTTCAGCAGATCGCGCGCGAGCACGACATTGCCGAGGCTCTTGGACATCTTTTCGGAATCCATCGTGAGGAAGCCGCCATGCATCCACACGCGCGCGAGCGGAACGCCCGTCACCGTCTCGCTCTGCGCGATCTCATTCTCATGGTGCGGAAAGACGAGATCGACGCCGCCGCCGTGAATGTCGATCGTGTCGCCAAACTGCTTCTTGATCATCGCCGAGCACTCGATGTGCCAGCCCGGCCGGCCCGCGCCATACGGGCTCTCCCACGCCGGCTCGCCAGGCTTTGCCGCCTTCCACAACGCAAAATCCGATGGCGCGCGCTTATCGTCCTCGCCCGCAACACGCGCGCCCGCGCGCAAATCTTCCTGCGCCCGCTTCGAGAGCTTGCCGTAATCGGCATCGTTCTCGACCGAGAAATAAACCCCGCTCTGCGCGCGATACGCCGCGCCGTTCGCAACGAGCCCATCGATCACATCGAGAATTTCTTCGACATGCTCCGTCGCCGCCGGCTCATGCGTTGGCGACAGCGCGCCAAGCGCGGCCAAATCTTCGCGCAGGGCCGCCGTATAGCGCGCCGCGATCGCCGACATCGCCTCGCCCGTGTCGTTCGCCTTCGCGATCAGCTTGTCATCAATGTCCGTCACGTTGCGCGCATAGAGCACGTGCTCGGCGCCGTACTTGGCGCGCAGCACGCGAAACAACAGATCGAACGAGACGAACGTCCGCGCATTCCCGATATGGGCGTAATTGTAGGGCGTCGGCCCGCAGACATACATCGTCACCCGCCGCGGATCGGCCGGCGTGAACGGCGCTTTGCGTTGCGTGAGCGTGTCGTAAAGGACGAGGTCTGCCATCGGCGCGTGCTGATCCAGGAACGCTATAAGCGGCGTAAGAGCGCTGGGGGCGCCCAAGCGCGCAGCGGCGTGTTACAGTGTCTCCCGACGGTCGGAAATGGGGCGCCAAAGTCTATTGGAGCCCGATCTGCCGAAATCGCCCTGAGGGTCACACCGCGGGCGGGCGTTAAGTCCAGGCATCCGCCCCACTTGAAGGGACACAGCGGAAGGCTTCCCGGCTCGACTCCCCGCCCCTCAGCCAAGGAAGTTTCATGGACGCTATCGTTAAGCCGCGCGGGGCCAAGGCGCCCGTGCAGCGCCCCTCGCGCGAAGAGGCCATGCAGGCCGTGCGCACCCTGCTCGCTTGGGCGGGCGATGATCCCCAGCGCGAAGGGCTGATCGACACTCCCAAGCGCGTCGTCGACGCGTACGAGGAATGGTTCGGCGGGTACGCACAGGATCCGGTCAAAGAACTCTCGCGCATCTTCGAAGACGTGCAGGGCTACGACGACATCGTCATGCTCAAGAACATCAAGGTCGAGAGCCATTGCGAGCACCACATGGCCCCGTTCCTCGGCAAGGCGTTCGTCGCCTACATGCCGACGGAGAAGGTCGTTGGCATCTCCAAGATCGCGCGCGTCGTGGAAATCTTCTCCAAACGTCTGCAGACGCAAGAGACGATGACCTCGCAAATCTGCGACACGATCCAGGCTGCGCTCAACCCGAACGGCGTCGCCGTCCTGATCGACGCCAAGCATGAGTGCATGACCACGCGCGGCGTCCACCACGACGACGTGACCACCATCACCACGCAATTCACCGGCGTCTTCAAAACCGACGCCGCCCTGCAAGAGCGCTTCATGAAACTGAGCGGCTACGGCTGATCAGACACTATCCCCCTCCCCCTTGTGGGGAGGGGGCGCTAAACATTGCGCATGTCCTCGTCCGACCTCGAAACCACCACCACGCTCACGCCGCGCTTTGACG
>CAZMCA010000110.1:2389-4636 GCA_964564595.1 uncultured Caulobacteraceae bacterium | reverse complement strand
CGCATGTCCTCGTCCGACCTCGAAACCACCACCACGCTCACGCCGCGCTTTGACGCTGCCGGCCTCATCGCCGCGATCGCGCAGGACCACGCGACCGGCGAAGTGCTGATGCTGGCGTGGATGAACGCTGAAAGCCTCGCGCTCACGCAGAGCACCGGCCAAGCGACCTACTGGTCGCGCTCGCGCAACAAGCTCTGGCGCAAAGGCGAAGAAAGCGGCCACACCCAGCGCGTCGTCGAAATGCGCATCGATTGCGACCAAGACGCGATCCTTCTCCGCGTCGACCAAACCGGCGCCGCCTGCCACACCGGCGAACGCAGCTGCTTCTACCGTGTCGTGAACGCGGACGGCTCGCTAGCCCGTTAGCGCTTCTCGCCCGCGACCGGCGCGGTAACACGCTCCAGCGCCCCCAAACCCGGCGCATCGTCCGGCCGGATCGTGAACGTCGCCGCTGTGCCGACTTCATAGTCCTTCGTCACGATCGTTGAGACGGTGAGAAACTCCGCCGTCGCGCGCTCTTTCGTGAGCGTCACCACCAGAAAGCCGCGATGCGTCTGGTCAGTCCACTTCACTTCAGGATTGCGCGCCGTGATCGCCGCATCGAAATCGATGCCCGATCCCGCGAAGAGATCCCCGAACCCAGGCGACGTCACGCTCGTGCCGCCAAGCTCGATCGCGACGCGCGATCCATCCGACGCCGGCAATTCATTCGCCCACGCCGCGTGGCTATCACCGGTCAGCACGATCGTGTTGCCGCCGACATTGCGCACCAAATCAAGCAACCGCGCCCGCGCCGACGGATACCCATCCCAGCTATCGGTCGACATCGGCAAACCGAAGCGCGTGAAGAACAACAAGCGCCCGACCCCCGGCGAAAGCTGCTCGAGGTTCGCCACCGTTTGCGCCGGCACGTTCGAAAGATCGGGCGCCAGCGTCTTGGCCATGATCGTCTGATTGCCGATCAGCTGCCACGTCACGCCGTTGCGATGCGACGTGCCGAGTTGGCGCGAGAGCCACGTCTCCTGCGCTTCGCCGAGCAATGCGCGGTCTTGCGCTTCCAACAGCGCGCGCAAACGCGGCCGGTCCGGCACGAAGCGCACGCCCACTGGCGGCGATGCGGGATTGGCGAGCGCCGCCTGCACGCGCGACCATTGCCAGATCGGCACCAACTGCCCGCCCACTTCCTCGTACGGCAGCGGCAGCACGCGCACCGTCGGCGGATAGCTCGCCGCAGGCGACACCGGCACGGGCGCATTGGGATTGCGAAAATCCCACGGCGTCGAATAGAGCGGCATCTCGGTCGCGTAGTCGAACGGCTTGGTGCGCGCGAGCAGGCGCGTCTCGAGCATCGCGAGCGTCGCGAGATCGCCGAACTGAAACACGCGGTTGATCGCATCGAACGCGGCGCCCGGCGCAGGATCGCGGATCGGCATCCACTCGTAATACGCTTGCAGCGCCGCGCGCTTGCGCACGTCCCACTGGCCTTCATTGGCCTGGTGATTTTCGGCGCCGCCCTGCCAGCTATCGTTCGCCGTCTCGTGATCGTCCCACACCACGATCCACGGACAGAGCGCGTGCGCGGCCTGCAACTCCGCTTCCGCTTTGTATTGCGCGTGGCGCTGGCGATAGTCCGCGAGCGAGACGCACTCGATTTGCGGCTGCGGAATCCGCCCGAGCGACACGCCCACCTCGCCGCCGTATCCGCCGACGCCGTATTCGTAGATGTAATCGCCAAGATGCACGACGACATCGATGTCCTCGCGCTCCGCGATTGCTTCGTAGGCGTTGAAGAAGCCGTGCGGGTAGCTCGCGCAGGAAACCACCGCGAGTTTCATCTCTTCCAACTCGCCCTGCGGCAGCGTGCGCGTCTTGCCGATCGGAGACGCCTGATCGCCGGCGAGGAAGCCATAAAAATACGGCGCGCCCGCGCGCAGCCCCGTGACGTCGATTTTAACGGTGTAGTCCCGCAGCTCCGTCGTCTCGACGACGCCGGACTGCACCACGTTGGAGAGCCCCCGGTCGCGCGCCACCACCCAGCGCACCGGCACCGGCCCGTTCTGCGCCGGCGTCACGCGCGACCAGATGATCACCCGGTCGATCCCCGGATCGCCTGAAGCGACGCCGTGGCTGAACGTGACCGTGCCCTCATAGCGCGGCGCCTCTGGCCGGCGCCCGCAGGCCGCCGCCGCGCTCGATGTTGCAAGCGCCGCCAGCGCCCCCCGGCGCGTCAAACCTTTGGCCATACGG
>CAZMCA010000110.1:0-2289 GCA_964564595.1 uncultured Caulobacteraceae bacterium | reverse complement strand
CAGGCGGCTCCTGATAGCGCCCCCTTCCCGCAGCCGGAAAGGGGGCGCTATCAGCACGCATGGCAAGCGAGGACGAGATCAGCGCTGAGGATGACGATGCGCCGGAAAACCCCGGCGTGGCGGGCGACACCCGTGCGTTGACGGCCGCCGCCAACGAAGCCGGCGCGCGCATCGACGCGATGCTCGCCGCCGCCTGGCCCGACCTCTCCCGCGCCCGCATCCAGGGCCTCATCGGCGCAGGCAAACTCATGGCGGACGGCGCGCCCGTGAAGATGTCGTCCGAGAAGGCCCGCGCCGGCGTGACCTACGCGCTCGAGCTGCCCCCGCCCGCGCCAGCTGCGCCACAGCCCGAAGCCATCCCGCTCAACATCGTGTTCGAAGACGAACACCTCCTCGTCATCGACAAAGCCTCCGGCATGGCGATGCACCCCGCGCCCGGCGCCATGCGCGGCACGCTCGTCAACGCCGTGCTCGCGCATTGCGCCACCTCGCTCTCCGGCATCGGCGGCGTCGCGCGCCCCGGCATCGTCCACCGCATCGACAAGGACACCACCGGCCTCGTCGTCGTCGCCAAAAGCGACGCAGCGCATGCCGGCCTCGCCAAACTCTTCGCCGCGCACGACATCGAGCGCGTCTATTACGCCGTCACCCGCGGCGCGCCGCAAACGCGCACCGGCGTCATCGATGCGCCGCTCGCGCGCTCACACGCAGACCGGCGCAAGATGGTCGTCACCGAAACCGGAAAACGCGCCGTCACGCATTACTGGACGATCGAAAGCTTCGGGCAGATCGCCGGCGCCTCCGCCGGCAAACCCGCAGCCGCGCTTTTGGAATGCCGCCTTGAAACCGGCCGCACGCACCAAATCCGCGCCCACCTCGCCGACATCGGCGCGCCGCTGATTGGCGATCCAACCTACGGCAAATTCCGCGGCCTCAAAGCCGAAGGCGCCAGCGCCGCGGTGGAGCGCGCCAAAGAAGCCGCGCGCGATTTCCCGCGCCAGGCGCTACACGCCGCCGTCCTCGGCTTCATCCACCCCATCACCGGCGAAACGCTGCGCTTCGAAAGCAAACTGCCGGAAGACTTGGAAACGCTGCTGAGCACGTTGCGCGCGCTTTAAGCGCGCTCAACCGCCTCCATAAACGCCAACACATCGCGCCGCCGCGCAAAGCGCGACGTATAGCGCGCCGCGCTTTCGCCCGCGCGCACGCGCAGCGCTTCCTCGATCACACGCCGATGCCCCGGAAACGCCTCAAGCGCCCGCGCGCCCGCTTCGCTTTTCGACACAATGCGCCCGCTCACCAGCGTCACATGCTGGCGCGCCACGCCAAGCACGCACCATTCGCAAAACCACGCGCCATGCGATTCCACCCAGGCCGGTGAGAACACGCGCATCGCCGCACGCCGCCGCCGCGCCCAATAGCCCTGCAAATTCTCACGCACCCACGCCGCCACACGCGCCTCATCGCGCCACAAATCCTCCGGCAGCGCACCGCGCACCGCGACGCCGCTTTGCGCAAGCGTGGCCCACGTCACCGGATTGCGCTGCCCGCCCTCGCTGCGCAGCGCGAGCTTGCCGTCCGCCAGCGTCAGCCGCGGCCCGGCCAGCGCATCCGGCCCCGCCGCGAGATCGCCCGCTTCAAGGAACACGCCATCGAACCGGCCCGCATCTAGCAGCGCGTCCATCAGCGCCGCGCCCTCTTCAGCGTTCACCGCCCGCGCCACCACCGCCACGACGTCGAGATCGCTCTCGCCCGCGTGAAAATCATCGAGCGCCGCCGAGCCCGTGACATAGAGAGCCGTCACCGCCGAAGGCGCCGCGCGATCGAGCGCCGCGAGCAGCCGCTCCGCCAGATCCTGCGCCTCCGCGTGCATGCCCGCATGCTCGCCCGTTTTCGGGGGAGCTGTCACGCGCACGGCTGCGTGAGCGCCGCTCAACGCTTAGGCGCCCAACCACCCTGGCCGTCCGCCCCGCGCGCACGTTCCCCTAAACGGTCAAGGATTGTGGATGCGCTGCGGTTCCATATCGCGGGGGCGCACGCAGCTCTTGTATGCAGATCGCGGGTGAAAGCGGGGACCATCGAACCATGCTGCAGGACTTTGCCGATCGCGCGCTCGCGGCGTTGGGCGCGTTCTTGATCGTGCTCGTCAACGAACTCCGGCTATTCAACGCGCGCCCCGATGCGCCAACGCCCGTGTTTTCGCACCCCACAATCATGCAGGTCCTGGGCGACGCCGAAACGCTCTACCTCAGCGCGGGCGACCTCTGGATGCGCGGCGTACTCGCCGCC
>CAZMCA010000109.1:0-11403 GCA_964564595.1 uncultured Caulobacteraceae bacterium | reverse complement strand
AGCGGGGCGCCGGCGCGGGCGCGAGCGGCCGGGCGCGCGCATAGGGCGGCGGCGAAGATTGTTGCGAGTAGCCGCGGCTTTCGAATTGCGGCGCCTGGTAACCAGGCTCGGGCGCGGGCGCATAGCCGCCGCCATTGGCGTTCACCATCCGATCGACGGCGAAGAACAGCGGGTCGACGGTCGGATCGTCCGGGCTGCCATCCCAGCGCTTCAAGTCGAACCACGGCGATTGGTTGAGGCTCGAAGCGGGCGGGGGATCGATCAGGCAGGCGAACACGGCCTTGCCCGCGTTCACCACGCGCTGCGATGCATCGAGAAACGGGCGGGAGCGAATGCTTGCCTGCGACCAGATCACGACGATCGCGCCGCTGGACCGCAGCGCGGAATCGTCTGCCGGCGCTCCGCCGACGCTCATGCCTTCGCGCTCGAACAAATCGGCGAGCGCCTTGGCCTGAACTTCATCTTCCCGCACGCAGACGATTAAAACGTCCGTCATAGCGTCTCCGACCCGCCCCCCCGGATCGCCCCGGCTGTGGAGAGGCCTGTAGTACCACGAACCGCGGCGCGCGCCAGCGGGCACACCCGCCTCGGGCGCCATTTCTTTTTGTTAGAATTGGCCGTTGGCGCCGCTCACGCGACGGGGGTGAATCCGCCTGAAGCGGGGTCGTACATTTCAAGCCCGCCATCCGCGATGCCATAGCGCGCGCCTTGCAGGGTTAAGCGCCCCGCCGCCACGCGCTCGGCCACGAACGGGAACGTCTGCAAATTCTCGATCGTCACGCGGATGGATTCATGTTCGAGCGCGCCTTGCGGATCGGCGCAATCGTCCGGAATCCGCGCTTTCGCCGGCTCCAAGAGATCGACCCAGGCGTCCAAAAATTCACCGACGTGCTTATGCGGGCGCGTCAGCGCCGCCGCGACGCCGCCGCACTGCGCGTGCCCCAGCACAAGGATCGTTTCGACTTCGAGCGCCGTCACCGCGAACTCGATCGCCGCGCTCGTGCCGTGATAGCCGCCGCCGACCTCGTAGGGCGGGGCAAGGTTCGCCACGTTGCGGATCACGAATAGCTCGCCCGGGTCGGCGTCGAAAATGGTCGCCGGATCTACGCGGCTGTCGCAGCACGCGATCACCAGAATTCGCGGGTTTTGCCCGCGCGCGAGGCGCTGGTGCAGGCTCCGCAGGCGCGGCCAGGTCCCGTCCCGGTAGCGGCGATATCCGTCGATCAATTGCTGCATGGGGCCTCGAACCATACGCGTCTCTGGGGCGCAAGCCCTTGCTCCGGGCCGCGCGCCTTGCTTGGCTCCCAGCGCCCTTCATGGACCGGGACATGCGCGCTTTTCTTGCCTTGCTTGCCGTCTTTGCGCTCGCCGCCTGCACAATGGCGCCGACTGGGGCGGCCCGCCGCGAAGCCGTGGCCCGCCGCATCGCCGATGACGCGATCGCCTTCAACGAGGCTTATGGTCAGGCGGTCGCCGGGCAGATCCTCCTCAACATCCTGCGCGCACGGGACCGGCTGCCCCGCCACTACCTCACGATGACCGGCATCAACGACAGCCCCAGCCTGCGCGTGCGTGAAAATGTGAGCGCAGGCTCCATCCCGCTCGGCGAAGGCGCATCGCCCTGGGGCTTTGGCGGCCTCAGCCTTGAGCGCGAAACGCAGAGCAGGCCGACTTATTCGATCCAGCCGTTCAACGCCGATACGCTCACGCGCACGGCCTTCCAGCCGATCGCGCCCTACGTGTTCCAACATTATTGGGAAAGCGGCTGGCCGCGCGATCTCTTGCTGTTGCTGGTGGTCGAGCGCCTCGTCATCACTGGGCCGGACGGGCGCAGCATCGAAGCGGTCAACGAAGCCAACAACATCTTCGGTAATTGCCCGGCAGAAACGCGCACCACCGGTTGCGAATTCGTGCGCACGCTGCGCGGCGTCCTGGCGGACATCGAAGCAAGTCCCGCAGCCCCGTTCGCGGCCGATGGCGCGCCGGTGTGCGGCCTTGTCGAAGCGCACGCGCCGGCGCGGCCGGTGCGCGCGGAATCGGGCGCATGCCCGCCGCGCTTCGTTCTCGGTGATCGCACCGTCACGCTGCACCTCCGGTCGCTCGATGACGCGGTCTATTACGTGGGCGAGCTGATGCGCGCGGGCTCGATGGATGCGGGCGCCGGGCCAATCGAAGCGCAAGTCACGGTGCGCGCGGCCGGGCTTCGCGGCGGCGGCCAGGGCGTGCCGCTCTTCCGCATCGCGCCCGGCCCGGAGAACGGCGTCCACGTCTACGCCGCCAGCGTCAGCTATGGCGGCCAGCGCTATTACGCTGGCCCCGCCATCGGCCGTTCCTGCGCCGATGCATCCAATGACGGGGTCTGCGCCGACAATGCAGCACGTGGCGATCGATCCTCGTCGGTGCTCTCGCTCCTGGCGGAGCTGATGGCGCTCAATCAGTCGCCCGATGCAATCCGCGCCCCCAGCCGCTTCTTCGCGGAGTAGGGTGCGCGACGGCGGACGGAGTGCGGCATGCGCGGACAGATTCTCGGCGTCGAAACCGGGCCCAACAACGAACGGCTGGGCGTCTTGCTCGGCCCGTCGGAAGAGCGGCGCATGTTTCCGCTCGCGGAGTGGCGCTCGGCCGGTTCGCCCCAGCCCGGCCAATGGGTCGATTTCGTCGCGGACGGAGAAGGCGCGCGGAGCGTCTATCTGATCGCGGCGGCGCAGAGCCCGCAGGCCGCCGCCGTCTCCAGCGGCGCAACGAGTTCATTCATTCTGGGCGCCATCGGCGTCGGCTGCCTCGTGCTTGGCCTGCTGGTGCCCGTCTTGCCGACGCTCGCGGCGTTCGTGCTCGGCGTCATCGGCGCCGGCCGCGCGCAGATCGAAGGCGACCCGACTGGTCTTGCGCTCTCGCGCATCTCCTGGATCGGCGCGCTCGTGCTCATGGGCCTTGGCATCGTCGCGCTCGTCGTCGTGCTCGCGTTCTTCGGCGGCATGATGGGGCTTTGGATGAATTGGGACGGTTGGCGCGTGCACACTTAGAGCACCAACGTCTCATCCTCGCTGCGGATGAAGCCGCGCATCGCCGCGAAGCGTTCTTTGAACACCTCCGGCCACTCGATCTCGACCATCGTCATCGCGCCATCGATCCGATAGGGGCCGAGCGACGTTTTGAAATCGGGAATGCGGTCCTGCAGCGTGCGCCAATCACCATCGTGCTTGGCCAACATCAAGCCGCCTTGCTCGGTGATAACGATCCAGATGTTCTCCGGCCCAAGATCGTCCGGCAGGCGCCACGGCGGATGCGTGCGCGCAACGCCGGCTTTGTAGAGGATGATCGCATTACCCGCTGGATCGCGCAGATGCGCTTCGCGCCATAGCCAGGTTTGATCGGCAGGATCGCTCGCAAACACAATTCCCTTGCTCTTCAGCCGCGCCACCTCGTCATCGAGATCGTCGCACTCGAAGTAGATCACCGGCGCATTCTCGCGGGGAATATCGAGCGTGAAGTGCAGTGAAAACGTCGCGCCGCCCTCCGGCAGCTCGAACCGCGCATAGTGCGGTGACAGCACGATCAGCTTGAGGCCGAGCGTTTCGTAAAAGGCGATCGAGGCCGGCATGTCATTCGCGCCGACGGTGACTTGGTTGAGCCGCATGCCGCTTTATCCCGTATCGCCGCCGTGTCCGAAACCGGCCAGCCAAACGAATCTCCATGCGCGAGAAGCGCGCAACAGGAGAACGCTATGAGCTTTCGGATCGCCGGCCTTCAACCGCATTTGTTCGATGGATATCGCGCGCTGGATGAGGCCGCGCTCTCCGAACGCGCCGCCCGCCGCGTCGCGATCGATGCGCCGCACTCCGCGCCGTGCCGCGTCACGCTCGACGATGTCGCGCCCGGCGAGGAAGCGCTGCTGGTGAACTTCGATCACCATCCCGCGCATTCGCCGTACCGGCAGATGGGCCCGATCTACGTCTCGCAAACGCCGCACGCGCCGTTCGAAGGAGTCGGCGTGATCCCGCCCGCGCTCGCGCGCCGCACGCTCTCGCTGCGCGGCTTCGACGAAAGCGGCATGATGCTTGACGCCGATCTCACCGAAGGCGCAGACGCAGCGGCGCTGATCGAACGCCTCTTTGCCAACAGCGAGATCACTTACATCCACGCGCATTACGCGCGCCGCGGCTGCTTCGCCGCACGGATCGACCGCGCTTAGCCGAACGCGGCGAACAACGGAGCCGCTTCCCGCCACGACGTCAGCACGCGCGTTGCGCCCGCGGCGGTAAGCGGGCCGGCGCTTTGCGCCGTGCAATGCCCGCCGCCGGTAAAGCCCCAAACGTCCATGCCCGCCGCGCGCCCGGCGAGCACGCCGTTGCGGCTGTCCTCGATCACCAGGCACCGCGCGGGGTCGACGCCAAGCGCTTGCGCCGCGTGCAGAAAAATATCCGGCGCGGGCTTTGCCTTCGCGACGAGCTCCGTCGAATACACGTGCGGATCGAAATGCGGCCACAGCCCGGTGCGCTGCAGCTTCATATCGAGGTTGCGCGCATTCGATGAACTCGCCACAGCCTTGCGCCCCGCGAACGCAACGACCGCATCATGCACATCGGCGATCGCGGCGAGCCGCTCGCTCTCAAGCGCGGCTTGATAGCCTTCTTTGGCGCGCTGGAAGAACTTCTCGATCGCGCCGGGCGCAGCCATCACGGGGTAATCTTCGACGAGCGCCGCCAGCCAGCTGCGCTCATCGAGCCCCATGAACCGCGCCATATAGGCCGAGCGCTCGGGCACGACGCCGAATTCGGCCAGCACCGCGCCCTCCACATCGAGCGCCAGCACCTCGGTGTCCACCAGAACCCCGTCGCAATCGAAAATCACCGCCTCATACATGGCGGCTAGATGGAACGCGCCTTTCCGCCGCGCAAGTCTTGTTCGCCGTCACCTCCGCTCGGTAGAGTGGCGCCAACAATTCGGGAGGAACGAGCATGGCTGACGGCGCTTTCAAGCAGGATGGGCTCGCGCAGATTCCGCTGGGCCTGCAAAGCGTCGTCGATGCGGGCGATCTCTCCGGCTTCGTCACGCTCGTCTGGCGCAAGGGCGAGGTTGTTCAGCTCAACACGCTCGGCATGGCCGATATCGACGCGGGCCGCCCGATGGCGCGCGACACCATCTTCCGCATTGCCTCGATGACCAAGCCCATCACCTCGGTCGCTGCGCTGCAGCTGATCGAAGAGGGCAAGATGAAGCTCGATGATCCGATCAAGAAATGGATCCCTGAGTTCGCGAACCTCAAAGTGCTCGTCGATCCGCAAGGCCCGCTCGACGCGCTCGAGCCCGCGCAGCGCGACATCACAGTCGAAGATCTCTTCACGCACCGCTCCGGCCTTGCCTACGGCTTCACCTCCATCGGCCCGATTGCGCATGCCTATGAGCGCGTGCTCGGCTCGCCGCTCGTCAACGAAAAAAGCCCGGACGAGTGGTTGAAGGCGCTCGCGACTCTGCCGCTGTCGTACCAGCCGGGCGATCGCTTCCACTATAGCCAATCGACGGACGTTCTCGGCTTCCTCGCCGGCCGCGTCGCCGGCAAGCACTATCGCGATCTCATCATGGAGCGGATTTTGCAGCCGCTCGGCATGAACGATACGGATTTCTGGGTGCCGCCGGAAAAGCGCGATCGCGGCGCGCAGCTCTACAAGCTCGATCAGGAAAGCGGAAAGCTGAACCGCTCCGTTTGGGCCACGTTCGATGCGCCGGGCGCGCCCGATTTCTGCGCCGGCGGCGGCGGCTTGTTCTCCACGGCGGACGACTATCTCAAGTTCGCGCGCATGCTGCTGAACAACGGCGAAGTCGATGGCGTGCGTCTCCTGAAGCCGGAAACGGTGCAGCAAATGCGCACCAATCGCTTGAGCGATCACCAGCGCACGATCCCGTTCATGGGCATTCCGTTCTGGCTCGGCCAAGGTTTCGGCCTTGGGCTTTCCGTCATCACCGATCCCGAAAAGCAAGCGTGGATGGGCGCGGGCTCGAAGGGCGGCTTTGGCTGGCCCGGCGCGTTCGGCACCTGGTGGCAGGCCGATCCGGAAGAAGACATGGTGATGATCTATCTCATCCAGAACGAGATGGACCTCTCGCCCGAGGCCGCCTCGCAGCTCGCGACCGGCCAACGCATGGGCGGCCGCCTCGCGCTGCCGATGTTCCAAAAAGGCGTCTACGGCGCGCTGGGCAAAGCCTAAGCGCGCCGTAACGCGCACTTACTTCACCGCCTCGAACGTCCACGTGCGGTCGCTCGCACGCGGCGCGCGGCGCGCGTCGTAATTGCCAATCACGCGGATGTCGCGAAAGCCGGCGGCGCCGAGCGCGAGCGCGAATTCTTCGCGCCCCCAATAGCGCTGCTGCATCAGATCGATTTCGCTCTCGATCAGCTTGCCGCCGCGCCAGCGCTCGTAGCGATATCGGCGGCGCACCGTCTGCGCGAACATATCCACTTCCGTGCGGCGCCCTTCGCACGTCAGCAGATCGCCATTCGGCGCCGTCCATTCGCGAAGATCTTCGCTCCCCGCGGTGAGATAGGCGAGACCCTGAATGTCCAGCGTCACGCGGCCACCTGGCGCCAGGTGATCGTAGAAGCGTCTCAGCACTGCGAGCGCGGTTGCAAACTCTGCGATCAGCGTGAACGACCCCGCGGGCACGAGGATCGCTGCGAATCGCTGGTCGTAGGAAAAATCCTCGAACCGCGCCTCGATCATCGGCGGATCGAAACCCGCTTCCGCGCAACGTGCGCGGCCCTGCGCCAGCATTTCCGGCGAAGGATCGAACCCCCACGCCTCGTGCCCGGCCTTCAAGAGCGGCACGAGCGTGCGCGCGGAGCCGCACGCCGGCTCCAATATCGGCCCGCGCACGTCCGCGAGCCGCTCCAGGTGAAACGCCGTATCCGGCAGCGCGCCGTACGGCTTGTCGATGTCGTAAATTTCGGACGCGATCGATGCGTACCGGTTGATGAGATCGGACATGATGTCTCTTCGATGGATGCACGCTCGCATGCGCCGCGCCGGCGGCGTTCGTTCGCGCGCAATGATAGGAGCGGCGCGGGCGCGGTGTTGATCCGCTGCGCCATGCGATGCCTGCACTCAGTGCGGCCGGAGGGAAGCTAGCCCTTCATGGATACGCACATTTATGCGCGTTTCTCTGTTGCGATCAAGCTTGCACGCGCGACCTTCAGAAACGCTGCGCGCTCCTTGGCGGTTGAGACGCGGTGCCGGTCGAAATCTTTTCCCGCGCGAATGTCCGCGAACAGCCCTTCAGGGTCCTCGTGAAAGTGCAGATACGCTTGGCTGCCCCGGTAGAACACGCCGCGCGTTTTCTCTTTCAGCACGCCAAGCGCGCGCAGCGAAACGAGCAGGGGTTCCAGCTGATCGAGCGTGTCGGGCCGAGCGTGGCGCATGCGCTTATCTTAGCACAACGATGTCCGATTTTGGCAGCAATGACGCGCCCGGTTGTTTGCTCCACGACGCGTGCGTGAACACCTTGCCCTCTGTGCGCACGGCGCCGACAAGCGAGAGATCGATCTCCGAGCGTACGCACAGCGGCGCATTGAGCGGCCCCTGCACGATCACGCCGTCATCGGGAAACCCGTGATCCGGCGGCCCATAGACGCCCGCGAAACCGACGTTCACATCCACCGCTTCAGACCAATCAGCGGTCCCTACCGTTGGCGCCGTCGCCACGAAGCACTGGTTCTCCAGCGCGCGCGCCTGCGCCCCGCGCTGCACGCGCCAATGGCCCTTCGCGTGATCGGTGCAGGAGGGCGCCAGGATCAGCTCCGCGCCAGCCTCGACGAGCGCGCGGACCACCAGCGGAAACTCAACGTCGAAGCAGATCGCAACGCCGATCTTGCCGTACGCGGTGTCGAACACGCGCTGCTGCGTGCCCGGCGAAATCCCCCAGCGCTCGCTCTCGAAGCGCGTCATCATGATTTTGTGTTGGATCTCGCTCGCGCCGCTCGGCGCATAAAAGCGCGCCGTGTTGCGATAGCTGCCGTCGCTCTGCGCCACCGGCGCCGAGCCGCCCAGAATGTACATGCCGTGCTTTTGTGCGAGCGCGGCATGCAGCGCTTCCGCCTCAGGCAACACGCTCTGCATCGCCGCGATCGAGCGCGCGAGGTCGCCCGCGATCTCACGCCCCGCGAGCCGCGCCAGCTCCATCGCGCCATATTCGGGAAACACGAGCACCTCGCAGCCCATCTGCGCCATGCCCCAAACCCAGCGCGTGAGCTTGGCTTCATACGCGGCGAAAGTCTCGATCTCCTCGATCGGATATTGCGCGAGCGCCAGGCGGAACGGCGCGCTCATAGCTCGCGCATCCAAAATTGCATCGGCTTCTCGCTCTCGCTCGTTTCGCCAAGCTCCTGCCAAGAAAAGCGCGCGATCGCGCCCGGCATCTTCGCGTAACCCCGCTTGTCCCAAAACGCATCGAGCGGCTCATACCCCGCTGGCCGGCGCGGATCGTCTTCCGCGCGCATCACGGCGCAAAAGCAACTGCGTTTGTAGCCATGCGCGCGCGCCTGCGCTTCGCGATGATCGAAAAACGCATGCCCGATCCCGCGCCCGCGGTAGGCGGGCAGCAGCACGCTCTCGCCGCAGTAAAACGTCGTCGCAAGATCGACGCCCGCAGCCCGCAACGGCGCGATCAGCTCTTCGTGGTTCGTATCGAGCGCCGAAGCCGTCGCGCAGCCAACAATCGCATCGCCATCGCGCGCCGCCACGATGATCGCGTCCCGGCTCTGCGCGAACGTCGCCAGATATTTTTGTTCATACGCGAGCGAGCCGTCGTAAAGGTACGGAAACGCGCGGAATACCTCGATCCGCAAACGCGCTAGCGCCGGCAGCGCCTCTGCTAGAGCGGCGCCCGTAAGCGGGGAGACCGAAACGCTCACCCCGCCTCGACCTGCGCGATCCAGTTCTTCAAATTGTAGTACGTCGTCACGCGTGCGATCTTGCCGCCCGCGATCTCGAAGAACGCGCCCGCCGGCAGCACGTATGTCTGCCCACGCGCTGCAGGCAGCCCGTCATCGGTCGCTTTGTACGTGCCGTTGACGATGAACTCCGCAGCGCCACGCGCGCCGCCCGCATCGCTCATCACCACGATGTTCGTCAGCCGCTCGTCGTAGCAGCGGTCCATATGCGCCAGAAACTCGCCGAACCGCGCCTTGCCGCCGCGTTCGCCGCCTTCGTTCACGTCGTGGCGCACGTCGTCGGTGAGGCATGCGAGCATGCCCTCCCAGTCCTTGGCGTTGAAGGCGGCGTAGTAGCGGGCGATGAGGTCGGTTGTTGCGCTCATGCCGGAGGGGTGCGGCAAGTCTCAGCGCCCGTCAATCGCGTGCGCACGTAGAGGTGATCGCAAAGCGCTTGCGCGCGCCGCAGGAAGCGGGAACGGAGGGCGCCGGCTGATCGTTCAGCAACGTTTTCCGGCAAGGATTTTCATGCGCGCTCTCGCTTTCGCCGCCGCCCTCATGCTCGCCGCTTGCAACGGGGAGGAGGTCGCGCGCGAAACGGCCGCCGCGCCGCCCACGGCTGCCGCCGGCGCGCCCGCGATCGAAACGGTTGCGGAAGGGCTCCGCTTCCCGTGGGGCCTCGTCTTCCTGCCGGGCGGAGACATGCTGGTCACCGAGCGCGAAGGCGGCGTCAAACGCATCACCGCCGCAGGGCAGGTGAGCGACGTGCCCGGCGGCCCATCGCCCGTCTTACAGCAGGGCCAAAGCGGCCTCACCGACATCGCGCTCGATCCGCGCTTTGCTGAAAACGGCTTGGTCTACATCGCCTTCATGCAAGGCGCGCGCGACGCGAACAATCTCGCGCTCTACCGCGCGCGCTACGCCAACGGCGCGCTCACCGAAGGCCGCGTAATCTTCCAAGCGAGCCGCCGCAGCGGCACGAACCACCCCGGCGGCCGCATGGTGTTCTTGGCCGATGAAACGCTGCTCTTCCACGTCGGCGTTCCCGATGATCAGCGCGATAATGCGCAGGATCTCTCAAACCATCTCGGTAAGGTGCTGCGTCTCACGCGCGATGGCGCCGCGCCCCGCGACAATCCCTTCGTCGGCCGCGCCAACGCGCGCCCGGAAATCTGGAGCTACGGCCACCGCAACGCGATGGGCCTCACGCGCGATCCCGAAACGGGCGTTGTCTGGGAGCACGAAAACGGCCCACGTGGCGGCGATGAGCTGAACCGCATCGAACGCGGCGCCAATTACGGCTGGCCGCGTGTCACGCACGGCGTCGAATACAACGGCGCCGTCATCACCGATGTGCGAACGATGGAAGGCATGGTCGATCCCGTTGTGGTGTGGACGCCATCGACCGCGCCGTCTGGCATGGCCGTCTATCGCGGCGATGCGTTCCCGGCGTGGCGCGGCGGCGTGCTGATCGGCTTCCTCGCCGGCAACGACGTGCGCATCGTGCGCGATGGCGCAACGCTGCAGCAGGAAGCGCTCAACCTCGCGCCCGGCCGCCGCGTGCGCGACGTGCGCGTCGGCCCCGATGGCTTGGTCTATGTGCTGACCGATTACGCGAACGGCGCGCTGCTGCGCGTCCGTCCCCAAGCAAACTAAGGGACCTTAGCCGCGGCGCGCGAGCCAGTCGTCACGGAGCAAGCTCATCACCGCGCTCTCACTATCGTCCGGCCGGTTCAGCAACACGCCGTCCACGACAAACCCGAGCCGCTCGTATAGCCGTTGCGCTGGATTGCCGACGCGGCAGCGGAGCTCGAGCTTCTGGGTATTCGTTTCCGCATAGAGCCAATCGAGCGCCGCAGTAAGAAAGCGCGCGCCATCGCCGCCGCCGGGCGCATCGGTCGCGATGCGCCGCAGATACGCGCTCCACCCGCGCACATCGTCCAGTCGCTCAAAGATCGCAAACGCCCGCAGCCGCGCGCCGTCCCGCCACACGAAATAGCGCACGCCGCCGCGCGCCATCGTGCCGATATGCTCAGCCTCGCTCCACGAACCTATCTTGCCGCCATTGTCCGGCCGCTGCTCGATCGCGCGGATCGCGGGGATGTCGTCGTGCGTCGCATTCTGAAGGATAGAATTCGCCGGGATCATGTGCGGGCTTGTGGGCGGGCGCGCGCCGGAAGACAAGCGCGCCATGATCCGCGCGCTGTTCGCCACCCAGCTTTACCAAGCCGACCTCGCCGACCCTGCGCTGAACGCCGCGCTCGCGACCTCGTGCCGCGTGCTCGCGCGGGATGATGCGGCAGGGCAGGCGTGGTCCAAAGCGCACAGCTACAAGGGCTACACGTCCTACGCCTCGCTGGACGACCTGCCGACGCGTGACCCAAATTTCGCCGCGCTCAAGAAAGCGCTCGATCCGCACGCGCGCGCCTTCGCCAAGGCGTTGCACCTCGATTTGCGCGGCCGAAAACTGAAGCTCGATT
>CAZMCA010000108.1:0-11500 GCA_964564595.1 uncultured Caulobacteraceae bacterium | reverse complement strand
CAATTGCTTGAAGAACGACAACATCGTCTACATCGGCGATCTCATTCAGAAGTCCGAAGCGGAAATGCTCCGCACTCCGAACTTCGGCCGCAAGAGCCTGAACGAGATCAAGGAAGTGCTCGCCACGATGGGCCTGCACCTCGGTATGGCGGTCGAGAATTGGCCGCCGGACAACATCGAAGATCTCGCCAAGAAATATGAGGACCAGTGAGCGGCAACGCTCTTGGAGTGAAGTGATATGCGTCACGGCGTCGCCCAGAAGAAGCTTAACCGCACGGCCAGCCATCGCACAGCGATGTTCGCCAACATGGCGGCGTCGCTGATCAAGCATGAGCAGATCATCACCACCGTGCCGAAGGCCAAAGCGCTGCGCCCGGTCGTCGAGCGTCTCGTCACGCTCGGCAAGCGCGGCGATCTGGGAGCGCGCCGTCTGGCCGCCTCGCGCCTGCGCGACGAGGATATGACGAAGAAGCTCTTCGACACGCTCGCGCCCCGCTACAAGGCGCGCGCCGGCGGCTACACGCGCGTCCTCAAGGCCGGCTATCGCCGAGGCGACAACGCGCCGATGGCGGTGATCGAGTTTGTCGATCGCGACGAAGGCGCCCGCGGCCTCGACAGCGGCCCGCGCCCGGAGGCGATCTACACCGACGAAGGCTAGATCCCTTCGACACACCGGAAACGAAACCCGCCGCGCCGCAAGGCCGGCGGGTTTTTCGTTGCGCGCATGCAGGCTACAAAGCCGCAATTGAGGAAACGTCATGAAGCTCTCACGCCTCGCTGCGCTCGCCGCGGCGCTCTTTGCCGTCTCTTGCGCCACCGCACCTGCCGATGCGCCGCCGCCGCAGGCAGAGGCGCGCGCGCCGCTGATCGTGGTGCTGATCGACGGCTTCCGCGCCGACTATCTCGACCGCGGTATCACGCCCAACATCAGCGCGCTCGCAGCGAACGGCGTCCGCGCGCCGATGCGCCCCTCGACGCCGAGCGTCTCGGCGCCCAACCATTACACGCTGATGACGGGGCTCTACCCGGATCATCACGGCATGGTCGACAACACCTTTTTCGATGCGCAGCTTGGAGGCTACGGCTTCGACGACAGCAGCTTCAGTGTCCCAGGATTTTGGGAAGGCGCGACGCCGCTATGGGTGAGCGCCGAGCGTCAGGGCGTGCACGTTGGTTCCGCCATGTGGGGCGGGCCGAGCGTGCCGATCCACGGCGTCACGGCTTCGCGTGTCATGCCGTATGCGGAGCGCGCGCCGAACCCCGCGCGTGTCGAACAAATCCTGCAATGGTTTCACGGTCAGCCCGAAGAACAACCAGGCCTCTATCTTCTCTACTTCAGCAGCGTCGATACGGCTGGGCACGCATTCGGGCCCAACTCGCCGCAGGTGAACGGCGCGATCGCGGAAGTCGACGCCGCGATCGGTCAACTCGTCGGTGGCTTGCAAGCGGCGGATCGTTTGCCCGGCGTGAACATTGTGCTCGTCGCTGACCACGGCATGACCGAGATCGCGCGTTCGCGGCTCATCCGTCTCGCGGACATGATCGACGTCAGCAAGGTCCAAGAGACCAGCTACGGCGCAACGCTCGGCATCAATCCGCGTCCTGGGCACGAAGCGGAAGTCGCGCGCACGTTCTTGCGGCCGCACGAACATATGCAATGCTGGCGCAAGAACGAAATTCCGGCACAGTACCATTACGGAACGAACGCGCGCGTGCCGGCGATCTTCTGCATCATGGAGAGCGGTTGGACGATCTCCACGCCGATTTCCGAGCGCGCCTACGCGAACGTCGAGCTGCGCGGCAATCATGGTTTCGATCCCGCGCACCCAGAGATGGCTGCGCTGTTTGTTGCATCCGGCCCAGCGTTTCGTGATGGCGTCACGCTACCGGCGTTCGACAACATCCATGTCTATCCGATGCTTGCGCACGTATTGGGCGTAACGCCCGAAGCAGTGGATGGGCGGCTCTCCGTGCTGCAGCCCGCGCTCACACCGCCGTGAGCGCAAGGGCTGGTTGACATAGTTTCGTTTAGCGTGAAATATATTGGCCTCACCGCTAGGAGAGGCCAATGGCTCAATACGCCCCGGTCTTCACGCCGACGGTCGTTTATCAGGACCCGCTCGCGGCGCTCGCTTGGCTAGAGCAAGCCTTTGGGTTTGAGACAGTCACCAAGATCCTCGATAGCGATGGCCGAGCCGCGCATCTGGAGATGGCGTACCGCGGAGCGGTGATCGGCGTCTGCGGCGAGTGGCAGGCGCCCATGCTGGGCAAGGCGCGTATGCGCTCGCCGAAGTCCACCGACGATGTGGCGACGCAATTTCTCTGGGTTTCTCTGGAAGCCGGCATCGACGTGCATTGCGCGCAGGCCCGCAAAGCTGGCGCTCAAATCACCCAAGAGCCGGAGGATCAGTTCTACGGCGCGCGCACGTATCGCGCGGCCGATCCCGAAGGCCATGTCTGGTGCTTCAGTGAGACCAAGCACGTTCTATCGGACGAGGAGATGCGACGGGCCGCGCCCGACCTCGTGTGGAAGGACCCCAAAGAGACATCCTCATGACACCTGACGATCACACGCGTCCTAGTTTCTCTTCTGCGCTTTGCTATCGCGATCCGAAGGCTGCGCTGCGCTGGCTGGAAGCGGCCTTCGGCTTTGAGCCGTTCATGGTGATCAGCGATCAGGAGGGCAATCTAATGCACTCTGAGATGCGATTTGGCAGCGGCGTGATCATGGTTGGCTCTGAGTGGAGCGCAGATCACAAGAGCCCTGCCAACATTGGCGGCAAGAACACGCAAACCGTGCACGTGCATCTGCCATCCGATCTCGACGCACATTGCGAACACGCGCGCAAAGCCGGCGCCGAGATTCTGCAAGAGCCGGAAACGCAATTTTACGGCGATCGCACGTACCGCGCGCGCGATCCTGAAGGCCATATCTGGACGTTCGGGCAAACCGTGACGGTGATGACGCGCACCGAATGGGACGCGGCGATCGGCGCCGTAACGACTGATCGGTTGCCGGATTAGGAGCGCGCGATGGCCGCCTTCAACACGGAAACGACGTATGTGGGCTGGGACGGGCAAGGCGGATCGACGCTCCTGCCCGTTGGCGCCGATTTTTGGCAAACGCTCGCCGCCAATTCCGACATGCGGGGCACGCTGATCAGCGCCTACACGTTCGAGGGCGATTGGACATCGTGGGAGCGCCACCCGAAGGGCGATGAGGTCGTGGTTTGCACGCAAGGTGCGATGACCATGCTGCTCGAGCTGCCGGGCGGCGTTGAGCGTGTGCCGCTCGCCGCGGGGGAGGCGGTGATCGTGCCGGCCAATACGTGGCACACGGCGAACGTGCCGAGCGTCAGCCGTGGGCTCTTCATCACGTTCGGCGAAGGGACGGATCACAAGCCGCGATGACGCCTGCCGCCTTTTTGAAACTCGCGCTTTCCATGCCTGACGCGGTTCAAAGCGCGCATCACGGCAGTGCGGACATTCGCGTTGCGGGCAAAATTTTCGCGTCGCCCGCCGACCGCAAGGATGGCGAAGCGATCCTGAAATTCACGCCCGAGCAACAAGACATCTTCTGCTCTGCTGAGCCGAACGTGTTCAAGCCCGTTGCAGGCGGCTGGGGCGCCAAGGGATGGACACGGCTCGTCGTCAAGAACGCCGACGCGGTGACAGCATCGAGCGCGCTACGGACGGCCTGGCGGAACGTCGCGCCCGCCAAACTCAAGAAGGCGCACCCGGAATGAGCGCGCGCGCCAAACTCGACCGTACGCTCGCCGCGCTTGCCGACCCCAACCGCCGCGGCGTCGTGGAATTGCTGCGTCAGCGCCCACGGCGCGCTGGCGAGATTGCGGATGCGCTTGGTCTCACGCCGCCGGCGCTTTCGCGGCACCTGAAGACTCTGCGCGAGAGCGGCCTCATCGAAGAGACGCATCCGGAATTCGACGCGCGCGTGCGCATTTACGCGCTCAAGGAAGGCGCCATGGGCGATTTGAAGAAGTGGTTGGAGGAAACCGAGCGCCTGTGGAGCGGCCAGCTTGCGTCGTTCAAGGCGCATGTCGAGAAGGCGAAGAAGGGGTGACGTCTTCCGTGCTCGTTGCGATCCGCGTCGCCGCTCCGCCGCAAGTCGCGTTCGATGTGTTCACGCAAGAGATTGCCGCATGGTGGCGCCCGAGCGGCCTGTTTGAAACGACCCCCCGCGGCGATGGCGTAATGGCTTTCGAAGGCGGAGAGGGCGGGCGCCTGATCACGACGGTGTCCAACGGCCATGTGTTCGAGATTGGCCGGATCACGGCTTGGGAGCCCGGCGCGCGGCTCGCGTTCACCTGGCGCCAAGCCAGTTTCACACCCGACCAGATCACCGATGTAGAGGTCACGTTCGAGCCGGTGGGGGAGGAGACACGGGTCAGCGTCCGGCACAGCGGTTGGGGCGAGATTCCGCAAGGCCACGTCGCGCGCCACGGCTTCCCCGAGGGCCCCTTCCTACAGCGCACGGCGGAGTGGTGGCAGGGGCACCTGCGGGCGCTTAAGGCGCGTTTCCCCGCCCCGCTGTAACGCCATGTTTCCGCCATCCGCCGCGCCAAACTGCGCGCCGCGGAGAGTGAAGCCATGAAACTGCGACCTATCCTGATTGTGCCGCTCGCGGCGGTTTTCGCCGCCATCGGCCTCTACGCGGCCTCGGCGCAAGACGCGCCGGCCCAAGCGCAATTCCAACTTGCACAGGCCCAGCCACGCGACCGCGTCGTGCCCGCTTCCCAAGCACAGGCCCAACTTTCTTTCGCGCCTGTGGCGCAGCGCGCCTCGCCGGCGGTGGTGAACGTCTATGCGCAGCGGATCGTGCGTCAGCGCGCGCGGGTGTTCGACGATCCGTTCTTCCGCCGCTACGGCGAGGGCTTTGGCGGCGTGCCGCGTGAACGCGTCCAGCAATCGCTTGGCTCGGGCGTGCTGGTGCGCGCCGATGGCGTGATCGTCACGAACAACCACGTGGTTGACGGCGCGGATTCGTTGAAGGTGGTGCTCTCGGACCGGCGCGAGTTCGATGCGCGCTTGTTGCTCGCCGATCCGCGCACGGACCTTGCCGTGTTGCGCATCGAGGCGCGCGGCGAACGGCTGCCGATGCTCACCTTCGCGGACACGCGCTCCCTGCAAGTGGGCGACATGGTGCTCGCGATCGGCAACCCGTTTGGCCTCTCGCAGACCGTCACCAGCGGCATCATCTCGGCGCTGGCGCGAACCGAAGTGGGCATCAACGATTTCGCTTTCTTCATTCAAACGGACGCCGCGATCAATCGCGGCAATTCTGGCGGCGCGCTCGTCGATATGTCTGGCGCGCTTGTCGGCGTGAACACGGCGATCTTTTCAGAGGCGGGCGGCTCGAACGGGATTGGCTTTGCGATCCCGGCGGAAATGGTGCGCCGTGTGGTCGAGTCCGCAGTGGATGGCGGCCGCCTCGTGCGGCCGTGGCTGGGCGCGCGGGTGCAGCCCGTGACCCAGGAACTCGCCCGCTCAATGGGTTTTGACCGGCCGCAGGGCGTGCTGATCGCTGATATCTACCCAGGCTCTTCAGCGGCGCGCGCTGGGCTGCAGCGGGGAGACGTGATCCTTACCGTCGGCGGCGCGGACGTGCATGACGAAGCGGGCTTGCGCTATCAGTTTGCGCTGCAACGCGCCGGCGCGCGCGTGCCGCTCGACATCATGCGCGCGAACGGCCGGCGCACCATCAACGCAAATGCGGAAGCGCCGCCCGGCGGCACGCCCCAAGCGCGCGATCTTTCAGGCCGCAATCCGTTCGACGGCGCGCGCGTGCTGACGCTGACGCCGGCGTCCGCCGAAGAAGCTGGCCTCGATCCGTTCGCCGCGGGCGTCGTCATCCAAGCGATCACGCCGGGGCGGCTTGCGCAGCGCGCCGGGTTTGCGCCGGGCGACATCGTGCGTGAGATCAATGGCCAGCAAATTCGCACCGCTGATGACCTTCAGCGCGCGCTGAGCGCAACGCAGGCGTGGCGTATTGCGATCGAGCGCAACGGCCAGCGGCGCGAAGTGCAGTATCAGATGTGACGCGCGCCGCGCTCAGCGGCCGCCGTCAGGAGGGATGATCGCGTTCTGCGGGCCCTGCATCTCACGCATCCAGTTCTGCGCGTTTTGCTGGCGTTGTTCGACCTCTTCTTCCGACACTGGCCGGTAGCATGCGCGGCGCGACAGCCGGGAATTGGTTCCCTGCACCCGCGAACACACACGTTGCGAGCGCGCTTCAGACGACGTGTCCGGTGCGGCGGCTGGCGCGGGTTGTTCGATGGCGGGCGGCGTCATCGGCTGCGGCGCCGTCGAGACGCTGCCGCCCGCGAGTTGCATCAATGCGATAAGGATCAAATGGCTCATCGTGCTCCCACCCCACAGCGCGCTGTACTGGTTCCTAACTTTACCGCCACAACGAGGCCTGCTGCGCCTCGCGCATCCACTGCTGCGCGTTCTCGCGCCGCCGCTCGACATCGTCGGCCGGCAGCACCGCTGGATTGTAGCATTGCTGATGCGCGATCCGAGATCCGTGCATCCGCACGACCGTACAGGCGCGGATGCGCCGGCGCTCGGCGCGCTGCGCGGCGGGCGTTTGGGGAGCGGCTTGGGCTTGTTCAGCGGCGGGCGGCGCCGGTGGCGCGGCGGGCATCGGCGCTTGGCTCGCTACGACGCTGACGACAGCCGCGAAAATGAGATCGAGCATTTGGACCTCCCAAGGTTGTAGGCGGGAAAGTATCGCGGCTCGCCGCCGCGGCCTAGCCCGGCGCGACGAGCGACATGCGCCCGGCAGGGCGGCGCGGCGCGCGCAAACCTGCTAGCGTGACTCATGGCTGATTTGTTCGAAGCCGCCGGGATGAGCGCTGAAGCGCCTGCGCCGCTGGCTGAGCGGCTGCGCCCACAAAAGCTCGCTGAGGTCGTGGGCCAGGACCACTTGCTCGCAGCGGAAGCGCCGATCGGACGGATGCTGGCGCAAAAGCGGCTCGCCTCGATGGTGCTGTGGGGCCCGCCCGGCGTTGGTAAGACAACGATCGCGCGGCTGCTCGCGGCGGAGGCTAGCCTTGAGTTTCAACAGATATCGGCCGTGTTTTCCGGCGTCGCCGATCTCAAGAAGGCGTTCGAGACGGCCAGAGGGCGGCGCGCCTCTGGGAAGGGCACGTTGTTGTTCGTGGACGAAATCCACCGCTTCAACCGCGCCCAGCAGGATGGCTTTCTGCCGTATGTCGAGCAGGGCGTGGTTACACTCGTAGGCGCAACCACAGAGAATCCGAGCTTCGAGATCAACGCGGCGCTGCTTTCGCGCGCACAGGTGTTCGTGTTGAAGCGCCTGGACGATGCGGCGCTCGATCTGTTGCTGCAACGTGCGGAAGCGCTGATCGGCAAGCCGCTGGCATTGACGGCGGAGGCGCGGATAGCGCTCTGCAACCTCGCCGATGGCGACGGGCGCTACCTGCTCACGCTTGCCGAGGAAATCTTCGCGTTGGCGCCCAAAGCGCCGCTCGACGCCGCCGCGCTTGGCAAGCTTCTCCAGAAGCGCGCGCCCGCTTACGACAAGGATCGCGAAGAGCACTACAATCTCATCTCTGCGCTGCACAAAAGCATCCGCGGCTCGGATCCTGACGCTGCGCTCTACTGGCTCGCGCGCATGATCGGAGGTGGCGAGGATTTGCTTTTCATCGCGCGCCGCCTCGTGCGCGCGGCCGCTGAGGATATTGGCCTTGCCGACCCAACCGCTCTCCTGATCGCAAACGCCGCGAAGGACGCAGTGCATTTCATCGGTCCGCCGGAAGCGGAGCTTCATCTTGCACAGGCTGTGATCCACCTCGCCACCGCGCCCAAATCGAATGCCGCTTATGTTGCTTGGAAGAGCGCACAGCGCGCGGCGAGCGAGACCGGCACGCTGGGGCCGCCAATGCACATCCGCAACGCGCCGACGCGTCTCATGAAGGACCTCGGCTACGGCAAGGGCTACGAATACGACCACGACGCGGAAGGCGGCTTCTCCGGCCAGTCTTACTTTCCTGACGAGATGGAGCGGCGCGTGTTCTACGATCCGGGCGGCGCCGGGCATGAGGCGCCAATCAAAGAGCGGCTCGACAAATGGCGCGCGCTTCGTGCGACGCGCGGCAAGAAGGAGTGACGATGCCGGTTGCGAAGAAGAAGGCCGCGAAGAAATCCACGCCCAAGAAGATATCGGCCAAGAAAGCTGTGCCGAAGGCCGAGCGCGAGATGGTCGAGATCGAGAACGTCAATCACCCTGGCAAAACCTCGCGCGTTGACGCCGCCAAGTATCGGCTCGCACGCGCCGCCATGTTGAAGTTCCTGTCGAAGAAAGGCCCGGGCCTTACCCAATCGGAAATGGTCGTCGCGATGCGCGCCGCGCTCTCACCGGCTGACTTTCCCGGCACGACAGCGGGCTGGTGGATGAAGGGCGTGCAGCTCGATCTGGAAGCCAAAGGCCTCGTCGTGCGTGACGGCGGCAAGCCACTGCGATGGAAGAAGGCGTGAGCGATCCGCGCGCGTTCCTGATCCACGAGGACGCGCACGTGCTCGTGTTCGACAAGCCCGCGGGTCTCGCCGTGCAAGGCGGTTCGGGCGTCACGGAGAGCCTGGAGCTGATGCTCAAGGCATTTGCCAAATCGAACGGTAAGACGCCGCGTCTCGTGCATCGGCTCGACCGCGAAACCAGCGGGGTGATCGTCGCCGCGCGCACCAAGCCCGCTGCGGCGTTTCTTTCGGAAGCGTTTGCGCGGCGCGACACGATGAAGACCTATCTAGCGATCGTCTGCGGCGGGCCGCCTGCGCCCGCGGAAGGTGAGATCGCACGCCCGCTGAAGCGCAGTTCCAGTAGAGGTCTCGACATTTCTATCGTCGCCGATGACGGCCAGCCCGCGCTGACGCGCTACGCGACCGTAGCCAGCGCGCCGGGCGCCACGTTCCTCTCGGTGCAGCCTGAGACTGGTCGTATGCATCAGATCCGGGCGCACCTCGCTGCAATCGGCAGGCCCATCGCCGGCGACGGGAAGTATGGGGGGCTGTTCGCGATCGGCGGCTACAGCATTTCGCGCTTGATGTTGCACGCCGCGCGGCTCGACATTCCCCATCCGGCCGGCGGGCGCAGAGTTTTTAACGCGGCCGCGCCACCGCCGTTCGTTGCTGCGTGCGCGGCGCTTGGGCTGACCTTCGATCCGGCTCGCGCGTTGAACGCGTAGAACAACAGGAGACGAATGATGCGACGCATCCTTCTACTTGCGGCTGCGCTGATGCTTGCGGCGTGCGCGAGCCCTTCGGCCTACGCGCCCGCGACACGGCCGGAGGGCGTTGGCTTTTCCGAGATGCGGATTGAGCAAGACCGCTTCCGCGTCACCTACCGGGGCTCCAGCGCCGACACGCCAGCCAAAGTGAACGACATGGCGCTGCTACGCGCATCGGAACTCACGCTGCAGCAGGGCTACGACTGGTTCCAGGTGGCAAGCCGCTTCGCAGAGCCCGGGAGCGGGGGAGGCGGCCCGACCTTTTCGGTTGGAGTCGGCGGCGCGAGCTTCGGGCGGCGGAGCTCAACAGGCGTGGGCGTCGGGGTGACGACGCCGCTGGGAGGGAGCGACGGGGCCGGAACGATCGGGGCGGTGACGCTGGAGATACGTCTCGGGCGCGGGGAAAAACCTGCTGATCCGAACGCCTATGACGCGCGCCAAGTGCAATCGTCGGTGCGGGCCCGTATGTAGGGTCGATGACGGGATTCCTGCTGGTCGGCCTCGGCGGTGCGCTGGGCGCTATGGCGCGCTACGGCGCGGGACTGGCGGCCGTGCGCCTGGGCGCCGGGGATTTCCCCTGGGCGACCCTGTTCGTGAACGTGGCCGGAGGGCTCGCAATGGGCGTGCTGGCGGGGACGCTGGGCGCTGAGGATCAGGGCGCGCGCCAACTCCTGGGCGTCGGCGTGCTGGGCGGCTTCACGACGTTTTCGGCGTTTTCAATCGAAACGGTCCGGCTGATCGAGGGCGGCCAGCCCGATGTTGCGCTCGGCTATGCGCTCGCCTCTGTGCTGCTCGCGGTGAGCGCGTGCTGGATCGGATTGCTGCTGGCGCGGGGGGCCGCATGAAGGCGGTTCTCACCATCCCCGTCAGCGCTGACGATGGCGACGTGCGGATCGACCGCTGGTTCAAGCGGCGGTTTCCGAAGCTGACGCAGGGCCAGATCGAAAAAATGTTGCGCACTGGGCAAGTGCGCGTCGATGGCGCGCGGGCCAAAGCATCGGACCGCTTGAGCGCGGGGCAGATTGTGCGCGTGCCGCCGCTGCCGGACGCCGCGCCCCGGCCGGTGGATGGCGTCGGCGCGAAGGATGAAGCGTATGCGCGCGAGCTGGTGATCTTCAAAGACGCCGACGTCATCGTGCTCAACAAGCCGGCGGGCCTCGCTGTCCAAGGCGGCGCGAAGACGACGCGCCATATCGATGCGCTGTTGCCGGCACTCAAGTTCGAGCGCGAGGAAAAGCCGAAGCTCGTGCATCGGTTGGATCGCGATACGTCCGGCTGCCTCGTGCTCGCGCGCCATCCGCGTGCGGCTGCGGCGCTGGGCGCTTCATTCCGTTCACGCGAGACGGACAAAATCTACTGGGCGATCGTCGCCGGCACGCCGCGCCCGAACCACGGCGAGATACGTGGCTGGATGCGCAAGGCGCCTGGCGCTGTCGATGCCGACCGGGAAATGATGATCCGCTGCCTGCAACAGGACGAAGGCGCAGTGCATGCGATCACCCAATACTCGGTGATCTCCGATGCGGGTGGCAAAGCGGCCTGGATGGCGCTCAAGCCCGTAACGGGCAGGACGCACCAGCTGCGCTTCCACATGTCCGAGATCGGACACGCCATCGCGGGCGACCCCAAATACAAGTGCGACCGTGAAACGCCGGGCGGCTTGCCTAAGCAGTTGATGCTGCATGCCCGCGCGATCCGCTTGCCGCATCCGACGAAGGGCGAACTCAAAGTCGAAGCGCCTATTCCGCCGCATTTCAAAGCTGCGTTCGAGCATCTGGGGTTCAACGCAAAAGATGCGAAGAACCCGTTTGCGGCGTTCGCATGATGCCGGCGAAGGCCGCGACCGGTGCTAGCGGACAGCTTGGCGTGCTGTGCAACGAGTTGAACGCTGCGCGCGAACGCGCTCGGGTGCGCGCCGCATGAGCGATAGCCGGCACAAGTTCTATAAGGTCGCGGAAGCGACCGCGCGCGAGGGCGGCTTCGGTGTTGCGCTCGATGGGCGCGGCCTGCGCACGCCGGGCGGCGCGGCGTTCGTGGTTCCGAGCGAACTTCTGGCGGATGCATGCGCGCGTGAGTGGGACGCGCAGCAGACGGTGATCCAGCCGCACACGATGCCGCTGACGCGGCTCGTAAACGTCGCGCTCGATCACGCTGAGGCAAACCGCGCCGATCTCGTAAAACATGTTCGCAGTTACGCGACGACCGATCTGGTTGCGCACCGCGCTGACCGGCCG
>CAZMCA010000107.1:0-11525 GCA_964564595.1 uncultured Caulobacteraceae bacterium | reverse complement strand
GGCCAGCCTTCAGCCAATCTTCCTTTGACATGCCGCCCTTCCAGGCGCGCGTGGTGAAGCCGAGAATCTCAACCTTCACGCCGCAGCGCTCCAGCGTGCGCGCGAGAATATCCGCGCAAAGCGCCGCGACCATGATCGGACGCCCGCGCATCGAGCCGGAGTTATCCAAGAGCAGCGTGACGACCGTGTCCTTGAAGTCGGTGTCTTCTTCTTCCTTGAAGGACAGCGCCGACAGCGGATCGGTGATGATGCGCGTCAGGCGCGCGGCATCCAAGACGCCCTCTTCCAGATCGAAATGCCAGGAGCGGTTCTGCTGCGCGAGCAGCAGACGCTGCAAACGGTTAGCGAGGCGCCCCACGACGCTTTGCAGCGGCTTCAGCTGCTGATCGAGATAGGTGCGCAGCCGCGCGAGCTCTTCGCCGTCGCACAGCTGCTCGGCGGGAATGATCTCGTCGTGATGCTTGGTGAAGACTTTGTAGAGGTGGTTCGGATCGTCGAGATCGTTGCGCGGCGGCGGGCGCATCGGCCGGTCGCCCTCTTCCTGGATCTCGGACTCGTTTTCCTCGCCATCCATATCCGTTTCGATCTGGGTGGTTTGGTCGGCCTCGGTATCCGAATCGGATTGCTGCTGCTGCATCTCCGCTTCGGTTTGCTGCTGCTCCTGATCGGAATCGTCTTGGTCATTGCCATCCGACGGGGGCTGCGCTTGTTCGGGCGCTTCGCTGGTGTTCTCGTCGTCGGGGTCGGCGCCGAGTTCATCGGCCATATCGAGATCGCGCAGGATATCGCGCGCGACTTGCGCAAACGCCTTTTGATCATCCGCCGCGGCTGTGAGCCGATCGAGCGCGCCGGCGGCCTTCTGCTCGATCTCTTCTTTCCACGACCGCATCAGACCGGCGGCGATGTGCGGCGGCGGCTGGCCGGTGAGCCGCTCGCGCACGATCAGCGCGAGCGCGTCGGCCATCGGCGCGGCTTGGCGATCCTGCATGCGCCCGACGCCCTTTTTCTCGAGCGCTTCGATGAGGGCCGCGTTGAGATTGTTCGAAACGCCTTTGAGCGCGTTCGCGCCAAGCGCCTGGCAGCGCATCTCTTCGGCCGCATCGAACAGTTCGCGCGCACGCGCGCCTGTCGGGCGGTAGTGCGCATGGGCGGCTTCGTCATGGTGTGCGATGCGGAGCGCCAAGCCATCGGCGTAGCCGCGCATGCGCTCCGCTTCCGGCCCGGTGAGCGCGCGGGCCGGGTGCGGGAGCACGATCTTGCCGGCCGTGAGCTTGGGCCCATCGGCGCCGAACACGACCTCCAGTTCCTCCTCGCCGGCGAGCGCGCGCGTCGATTGCGCCAGCGCGCGCTTGAACAGTTCGGTCGGGGTTTCTTTCTGCGACATGGACGACCCTTTGGCGGGCTGCACCATACCGGGCGTTCTGGCGGGCGGAAGGGGCGCAGGGGCCCGCGCGGCGTTATAAGGCGCCCGCATGCCGCTGCTCCTGATCCGCCACGCCCCATCGGAGGGCCCCGCCCCGCATATGGGGCTGACCCCGGAGGGCGAACGGGCGGCGCTCGCGCTGGCGGGCCCGCTGAAGAAGCTGGGCGTCGACGCGGTCTATGCCAGCCCTTACGTCCGGGCCGTCAGCACGGTGGCGCCGCTTGCGGCGGTGCTCGGCGCGCAGATTGGCATCGTGGCCGATGTGCGCGAACGGGATGTCAGGTTCTTCGACGCGCAGGAAGATTTCTTCGCGCATGTGCGACGCGGGATCGAAGACCCGTCGTTTAAGCTCGAAGACGAGGAGAGCTTTGCCGAGGTCGCGGCGCGCGCATTGCCGGCGATCGATACGGTGGCGCGCGCGGGGCACGCTTTGCCCGCGATCGCGACGCACGGACAAGCGCTGACCGCGGTGCTCCGGAGCTGCGATCCGCGCTTTGGATTTACGCAATGGCGCGGCCTGAAGATGCCGCACGTGATCCTGGCGGACTGGCGCGGCGGGAAGCTGGTGAGCTTCCGCGACATTGATTTGAGCTAGTGGCGCCGCTGCAATTGTCAGCGCTGCGCGAAGCACATATAGCTCACGGCGTTACGAGGAGTGTGTCGCTGTGACGCCCGTTGTGAGGATTGGTCTGGTCTAGCGGCCGCGTTCGACGCGCCGCTTCCGCGCGCCCGCCCGTGAGGCCGGCGCGCCCGACAATCTTATCGCAACACACGCGCCGGTGACCTCTCGTGGCCTATTTCAAAAACGCGACCGTAAATCTGCTTAACTTGCACTACGTGCTCCACGCCGCCGCTTCGACGGGCGGGGGCGCGTTTTTCACGGTCTATCTCCTCAATGAGGGCATGCCAGCGCATGGCGTGCTGCTGGTGCTGGCGGCGGTGCTGCTGGGGCGCTTTGCGCTGCGGCCGCTGATGCTGCCGATCGCGACGCGGTTCGGCCTGCGCGCGCTGATCATCACCGGCACGCTGGTCAGTTCGATCCAGTATCTGATCCTGCCCAACGTCGATGGCGTAGGGCTCGCGCTCATCGCGCTCATCATGACGAGCGCGATTGGCGATACGATCTATTGGACGAGCTACCACGCGTTCTTCGCTGCGCTGGGCGACGATGAGCATCGCGGCCACCATGTGGGCGTGCGCGAAGCGATGGGCGCGCTGGTTGGCATCGTGAGCCCGATCGCGGCGGGCTGGATGCTGGTGACGCTCGGCCCGCAGATCGCGTTTGGCGCGACGACAGCGGTGGTGATGGCGTCCGCGCTGCCGCTCTTGTTTGCGCCTGACGTGCGCGTGCAGCGCGGCGTCAAAGGCGCGTTCCAGTTCGCGCGCACCGGCTTCATCCTGTTTGCGGCGGATGGCTGGCAGGCGGTGGGCTTTCACTGGGTTTGGCAGATCGCGCTGTTCATCTCGCTCAACGAGAGTTTCGTTGCATATGGCGGCGCGCTGGCGCTGGCGGCGGTGGTCGGCGCGATCTGCGGGCTGCTGCTGGGTCGTTGGATCGACGGCGGACACGGCGGCAAAATCGTGTGGATCGCGTTTGGCGTGATGGCCGCGGTGATGGCGTTGCGCGCGCTTGCGGTGGGCAACCCAGCGCTGGCGGTGCTCGCGCATGCGCTCGGCGCGCTCGCGGCGTGCCTTGTGGTGCCGACGATGATGACGCCGGTCTACACGCTCGCGAAGGCTTCGCCCTGCGTGCTGCGGTTCAACATGATGGCCGAAGGCGGCTGGGATCTTGGCGGCGCGAGCGGGCTTTTGACGGCGGCGACGCTGATCGGCGTTTTCCATGCGCCGTTCTGGGCAGCGATCTTGCTGGCGAGCCTTGGCACGGCGGCGCTGGCGGCGACGCTCCGGCGCTACTACGCGGCCCAAAGCACCGCCGCGCTCGCGGCGCCCGCCTAAAGCGCGAGCTTGAGGCGCGGCGCGACAGGGCCGAAGGGCGTTTTCTCTTCGCCGACCTCAACGAAGCCGCAGCGTGCATAAAAACCGAGCGCGTGCTCGTTGCCGACAACATGGACAGCGCGCGCGCCGCGCGCCTTCGCATGAGTGGCGACATGCGCAACAAGCGCGCGACCGGCGCCAGCTTTCCACGCATCCGGCTCAACAAAGAGGCCATCGAGCTCCACGTCGCCATCTTCGCGCGGGAGCGCCGATGCAAAACCAAGCACACGCCCGTCCGGCGCCTGCGCAACAACCACCTGCCCTGCCGCGATCTCTTCAACGGGAAACGTGATCTGATCGAGACGCTCCATCAGCAGCGCGCGATCGCCCTCATTCGCAAGCGATGCGCGCACCTGGAGCGCGACGAGCGCGGCGTGTTCTTCGACACGCGCGAGGCGAATGTTAATCGGCGAAGACATCGAAATGCACTCATGGCTTAGGCGCCGCAAAATACGGCGCCCAAAGTTTTACACTGAACCGTCACGAAATGCTGCGGCAACGTGCGGCGATCACAATTTCGCGCGTTCTTTTATCGCGGCGGCTTTCGCACTGCCGCGCGCGGCGCAAGCTTGCGGTGCGAGCGGGGACTTGCGGCGGCGCGCGTTGCGAACGCGCCGCGAAGAATGCGCGGGATGAAGCGTCCCTTGGGCGGCGACAGAAACTGTTGCTGACAAGGGGAACGACATGACGAAATTGGTCGGCAAGCGGCGCGCATTCGCGCCAGCGCTACTGGGCGCGCTTGCATTCGGCGTACCGGCGGCTGCGTTTGCGCAAGATTCCGGCGAAGAGATTATTGTCACCGGCACGCGCACGGCGGGCATTCGTGCAGAAGACAGCCCGGTGCCGGTTGTCGTGCTCGGCGCGGCGGAATTGCAGCGTGTCGGCCAACCTGACTTGATCGCGGCCATCGCTCAGAACGTGCCGTCGTTTCAAGCGCAAGCGTTCGGCGGCGATACGGCCGCGTTCACACTCTCGGCGCGCTTGCGTGGCCTTTCGCCGAACCACACATTGGTGCTCGTCAACGGCCACCGGCGGCATACGACCGCGAACCTCGCGGTGCTCGGCGGTGCGTTCCAGGGCGGCGCGGCGGCGGACTTGAACTTCATTCCCGTCGCCTCCATCGGACGGATCGAAGTGCTGCAGGAAGGCGCGGCCGCGCAATACGGCTCCGATGCGATCGCCGGCGTCGTGAACATCATCCTGAAGGACGACGATAGCGGCGGCTCGATCGCGGCGACGGGCGGCCAATATATGGACGAAGGCGGCGAGACCGCCGCTGTCGGCCTCAACTTCGGCTTTGCGCCGATCCCGGACTCTTCGTCAACGTCACGCTGTTTTCGAGCTTCCGCGACTACAGCTTCCGCGGCGGGATCGATCCGCGCGTGGTGGGCGCCACGAACCTGCTGGCGCGCCCCACGGTCGTGAACGCGCCGAACTATCCGTATGTGAACCGGATTCTTGGCGACCCGCGTTCGCGGCTGAGCGTCATCACTTACAATGCCGGTTTCGATCTCGGCGAGGTCGAGCTCTACAGCCACGGCTCTTACGGCCACAAACGGGGCCAAGCGTTCGAAAACTACCGCGTGCCCGAGCGGATTCCGGCGCTCTACCCGAACGGCTTCAGCCCGCAGGAAGAATCCATCGAGGACGATTACTCGTTCACGCTGGGCGCGAACGGCGTGCTCGCGGATTGGGGCTGGGATCTCGCGACCACGTGGGGCGAGGACCAGGTCCAGATCAACACGATCAAGTCCGGCAACGTCTCGCTGTTCAACGACACCGGCTTTACGCCGACGAACTTCCTGGCCGGTACGTTCAACGCCAGCCAATGGACGACGACACTCGATTTCGATCGCGCCTTCGATGTGGGCATGTCCGGCCCGCTGAACGTCGCGTTCGGCTTTGAATATCGGCGCGACACCTACGCGATCGGGCCGGGCGATGCGGCGGCGCGTTACAAGGAAGGCTCGCAATCCTTCCCCGGCTTTGCGCTGACGGACTCCGGCAGCCACAGCCGCAACAGCTCAGCCGCTTACATCGACTTCGCGTTCGAGCCGATTGATGGGCTCTATCTCGATATCGCAGGCCGCTACGAGGATTACAGCGACTTCGGCAGCACCACGATCGGCAAGCTGACCGGCCGCTACGACTTCAACGACATGTTCGCGGTGCGCGGCACGGTTTCAACCGGCTTCCGGGCGCCGACGCTCGCGGAATCGTACTACTCGGCGACCAACGTTTCGCCGACCTCGGCGTTCGTGCAATTGCCGCCGAACTCGGCGGCGGCCGCGCTCGTCGGGATCAACGGCCTCGATCCGGAAGAATCGACCAACTACTCGCTCGGCTTCATCGCGCAGCCGACGGACAATTTCTCGGTCACGCTCGATGTCTACAAGATCGAGATCGACAGCCGGATCGTTGGCTCGGGCGCGCTCTATGGCATTGGCGGCGCGGTGAACTCCCCGGCCGTCGTCGCGGCGATCGCGGCGAACGGCAACGTGCTCGACCCGACGGTGACGTTCCAGGGCATCTCGATGTTCGCGAACGGCCTCGATACCGAGACCGAAGGCGCAGAGCTCGTGATCAATTACGCGAGCGATTTCGGCTCGGCCGGCACGGTCGATTGGTCGCTCGCGGCGAACTACGTGAACACGGAAGTGGTTGCGATCGCGCCCTCGCCCGCGCAGCTTGCGCCGCAATCGCTCTACGACGCGGCGGCGATCTCGTATCTCGAGAACACTGCGCCGGACTATCGCTTCGTGTTCGGCGCGCTGTGGCGGCTCGGGCCGTTCTCGGCGAACCTGCGGCAGACGCTCTACGGGCCAAGCTACGACCTGGAGAGCCCGGATGGCGGCACGTATTATCAGAACGAGATTGAATCGACGTGGATCACCGATCTCGAGCTGAGCTACGACATCACCGAAAACATCACGGCGGCGATCGGCGCCAACAATCTCTTCAATGAGTATCCGCCGCTGAAGAACAGCACGCTGCTCGGCATTTACGCCGCGAACAACGACAACTCTGCGGTCACCCAATACCCGACGTTCTCACCGTTCGGCTATAATGGCGGCTTCTACTACGCACGCATCAACGTAGGCTTCTAAGCTTCCACGCCTCCCGCGGCGTGGCGGCCCTGGCGCAAGCTGGGGCCGTTTCCTTTTGCGTGTATCGTGCGCTTCACGACGCGCAGCAGGCGAATCTTCCGTTGCGGAGACATCGAAACAGGTTCTTTGGTGGTCAGCGTGGTTAACGGCGTCAAACCTTTGCCGGATGAACTGCGCGCAGCGCAGACGGTCTTGCTTGCAAGGGGAGCACGACATGACGAACCACCGTGTTAGGTCAACGAGCAAGAGATTGTTGGCTGCGGCGGCGATGCTCCTGGCGCTCAGCGCCGGCGCGCCCGCATTTGCGCAGACAGCGCCCAGCGCCGACGAAGGCGATATCGTCATTACCGGCACGCGGCGCGCGGCGCGCTCGGCGGCAGATAGCCCCGCGCCCGTCGATGTGATCAGCGCGGCGGAACTGCTCAGCCAGGGCGATACGGATTTGCAGAACGTGCTGCGCACGTCCGTGCCGTCTTTCAATGTGAACGCGCAGCCGATCTCGGATGCAGCCTCGATCATTCGCCCGGCGAATCTGCGCGGCCTGCCGCCGGACAACACGCTCGTGCTCGTCAACGGCAAACGCCGGCATCGCGCGGCGGTGATCACGTTCCTCGGCGGCGGGCTTTCTGATGGCGCGCACGGGCCGGACATTTCGGTGATCCCCGGCATCGCGCTTCGCCAAGTTGAAGTGCTGCGCGATGGCGCGGCCTCGCAATACGGCTCGGACGCGATTGCGGGCGTGATGAACTTCATCCTGCGCGACGACAACGAAGGCGCCACGATCGAAGCCGATTGGGGCCAGACCTATGAAGGCGATGGCGCGTCCTATTCCATCGCGGGCAATATCGGCTTGCCGCTCGGCGACCGCGGCTTCGTCAACATCAGCGCCGAATATGGCGAGACGGATGCAACGAGCCGCTCCGTGCAACGCGACGACGCTGCTGCCTTGCGCGCCGCGGGCAACACCGCCGTTCTGAACCCCGCGCAAATCTGGGGCTCGCCGGACGTCACCAACGACTGGACGGTGTTCGTCAACAGCGCGTTCGAAATCACGCCGCAGATCGAAGCCTATGCGTTCGGCAATTACTCCGAGCGCGAGACCGATGGCGGCTTCTACTTCCGCAACCCGACCAACCGCGCTGGCGTGTTCGCTGGCCCCGCGGTGAACCCGGCGACGGGCGCGGCGCAAGTCGGCGGCGTGCCGTCGGTGCTGGTGGGCGATCTCTCGGTCGACACCGCGGGCGATTGCCCGGCCGGCATTCCGCTGACGGCGGGCGGCGGGCTGCTGCCTGATCCCGCGATCCTCGCAGCGGTGAGCGCGAACGCAAACTGCTTCTCGTTCGTCGAGCTTTTCCCGGGCGGGTTCACGCCGCGCTTTGGCGGCGCGCTCGAAGATCAATCGATCGTGCTCGGCGTGCGCGGTGAAATCCCGCTCGGTTCGGGGCTCACGTATGACGCGAGCTACACCTACGGGCGCAACGACATCCTGTTCTCGATCCGCAACACGATCAACGCGAGCCTCGGGCCGAACACGCCGCGGCAATTCACGCCGGGCGGCTACACGCAGACCGATGAGAACTACAACATCGACTTTGCGTATGGCCTCGAGCTTGGGCTCGCTTCGCCGCTCAACATCGGCTTCGGCGCCGAGCATCGCTCGGAAACGTTCGAAGTGATCGCGGGTGATCTCGCCTCGTATCAGCTTGGACCGCTGGCTGCGCCTTCGATCGCGTATCCGGCCGGGCAAGGCTTCTCGTCGAGCTCGAACGGCTTTGGCGGCTTCACGCCGGCAATCGCGGGAGAATCGACGCAGGAAAACTACGCGGTCTATCTCGATCTCGAAGCGGACGTGACCGACCGGCTCGTCCTGCAAGCGGCCGTTCGCTACGAAGACTTCTACGACAGCTACGGATCGACCACGAACTACAAGGCCGGCGCGCTCTACCGCGTGACCGACGATCTGACGCTGCGTTCAACCTGGAGCACGGGCTTCCGCGCGCCAACGGTTGGGCAAGCGAACGTCACCAACGTGACGACGCAGTTCTCGGGCACCGCGCTCGTCGATCAAGGGACGATCCCGCTCTCATCGACGGCGGGCCAGTTCATCGCCGATCGCCTCGTGCTGAGCAGCGGCTTTAGGCCGACGCTGGCGCCAGAAGAATCGGAAAACTTCACGCTCGGCGCGGCGGTCTCGATCGGCGCAGCCAACGTGACGGTCGATTACTTCCGCATCGACGTGGAGAACCGCATCTCGCTTTCGGACAGCCAGGACTTCTTGGCTGAGCTGCTCGAAGTCGCGGGCGAAAACAGCGTGGTCATCCCGGCGGGATCGTCGACGAGCCAAGCGCTCAATCTGCTCGACGCGGCCAACGTGCTCGATGCGGCGGCGTTCGCGGGCTCGGAAGATCTCACGACCTTCAGCTTCTTCACCAACTCGTTCGACACCCGCACGCAGGGCATCGACGTCGTCGCGAGCACGAACTTCGCGCTCTACGAGGGCGGCGAATCCTCGCTGCAGATCGCGTTCAACTGGACCGACACGGAAGTGACGAACGCCGGCGCCAACACCGCCGCCCCGCTCTCGCCGGGCCGCCGCTACGTGATCGAGAACGGCCTGCCGAACTTCCGCGGCTCGGCCACGCTCAATCACCGCGACGGACCGTGGAGCGGCCTGGTGCGTGCGAACTACTTCGGTGAGTTCTTCGAGTGCCACGTCGATGCGTACAACCCGGCCGCGCCCACGGGCTGCGATCTGCCGATCGACGCTGAAGACCAATGGACGGTCGATTTCGAAGTCACCTACGACATCAACGACACCTTCGCGGTCTCGGTCGGCGCGCAAAACGCGTTCGACAGCTACCCGACGGACAACCCATTCGCCGGCGTCGTCGGCTCGGCCTATCCGGCAACGGCGCCGGGCGGCTTCAACGGCGGGTTCTACTACCTGAAGACCCGCGCGACGTTCTAAGCGCGACGCACAACGCACAACGCAGCGGCGCGTCCCTCGGGGCGCGCCGTTTGCGTTTAGGTCAGCGCTTCTTTGAAGAAGCGCGCCATCAGTTCGAAGGCTTGATCAGCTTCGGGCGCGTCGATGTAGGCCCAGTGCGCGTGGGGCATGGCTTCGAACACGGCGAGGCGCGCGTCGACACCGGCGGCCAAGAGCGCGAGGTGGAAGCGCACGGTGTGGCTGAGGAGATAATCGCGCGTGCCGGCGATGAGCAGCGACGGCGGATACGATGAGAGGTCGTCGTAGAGCGGGCTCATCAGCGGATCGGCGAGATCGTGGTCGCGCGTGTAATTCTTCATTGCGCCGGCGATACTGAGGCCGTTCGCGGCGAACATCGCTTCGCTGTCGCCCGGAATGGTCCAATCCGCGATCATCGTGAAGAGCCCGGCGGCGGCGGGCATTGGGAGCTTCTCGGCGCGGAGGCGCGCGAGCAATTGCCCCGCGAGAATGCCGCCGGCGGATGTGCCGTAGATGACAATGCGCTTGGGGTCGTGCGTCCCGAGCGCGTCTTTGTAGACGGCGAGCGCATCATCGACGGCGGCGGGGAACGGATGTTCGGGCGCCATACGATAGAGCGCGGAGACAACGTGCATGCCAGTGAGCGCGGCGATCGGGATGTTCTCGGAATACGAACCCGAATCGAGCCGGAAGCCGCCGCCGTGGAAATTGATCAGCAAGCGCTCCGCCGCGCCCACCGCCGCGCGCTTTGGCGTGAAGATGCGGCACGGCACGCCGGCGCGTTCGCCCTCCTCGATCGCGACATCGTATTTCTTGAGCTGCACGTCGCGCATCAGCGCCTGCACTTGGTCCGCGAAGGCGCGTGCGTCCGCGAGCGAGGCGTTGGGATTTTGCGGCGGGATCGCGCTCAGCGCGGCGCGCGCCTCTGGACTCACGCTGGCGGGAAAGTCGGGCATGGCGGTTCCTGTGGGCGGTGCTAGCGAAGGACTCGCTGACGCACGGACTTGGCGGACACAATTGTGAGGCGACCCGCCAATTCCGCAACGCTCTGTAGAACAGCGGAGAGCCTCGCGGCCTTTTCCGATGGCGCTGCGGATGGCAAATGCAACACGACCGCGCCGGGCGCGATTAGCCGACGGCGGACCAGCAACTCGCCGAAGTCAAAGTCTTCGGTAACGATGATCCGGTCCTCGCTTGCCGCCAGCGCCACGAGAGCCGCGTCTTCAGCGCGCCGATGATTGTCTGCCGCATAAGTGACGTCGGCGCCCGTTTGCCGCAAAGCATCGACGATCGCGCGCGCACACGATTCATCGACCAGATACCGCGCCACTACTCCGCAGCCACGATCTCGCTCGCCAAATAGTCTGCCGCGAACTCAAGCGCGGCCGCGACATCCTCTGGCACGAGACGAGGATATTGATCAGCGATCTCAGAGGGCGCGGCGCCGCGCGCGCACTCACGCAGCACCTGCTCAACGGTGACGCGCGTGTCTCGGATCACGGGCTTGCCGCCCATGACGGTGGGATCGATCTCGATGCGCGGGTGCGTTTTCATCCGGCGATCATACACGAAATGAGGCGGCGGCTGAACGCCCCCCCACTGCCCCTCCCCCGAGGGGGAGGGGTGAGCGTTGGCTACGCGACTTTAACCCGCGTCGCGGCTTCCGGCAGGTCCGCCCCGAAGGCGCGTTGGTAGAACTCGGCGACCGTGGGGCGTTCGAGTTCGTCGCATTTGTTGAGGAAGGTCACGCGGAACGCGAGGCCGACGTCGCCGAAGATGGTGGCGTTTTCGGCCCAGGTGATGACCGTGCGCGGGCTCATGACGGTTGAGATGTCACCGTTCATGAAGGCGTTGCGCGTCATATCCGCGACGCGGACCATGCTCATGATCGTGCGCTTGCCTTCGGCGTTGTCGTACGCCTTGGACTTCGCGAGCACGATCGCGGCTTCAGCGTCGTGATCCAGATAGTTGAGCGTGGTGACGATCGACCAGCGGTCCATCTGGCCTTGGTTGATCTGCTGCGTGCCGTGATAGA
>CAZMCA010000106.1:0-11534 GCA_964564595.1 uncultured Caulobacteraceae bacterium | reverse complement strand
CTGGCGCGATTTCGGATGAAGAAACGCGCCGCCGCGAGGAGGCCGTCGCCCGTGCGCTCGCCGATCGCGGCCAGCGCGAGGCGAAGGCGCGCGAAGAGGAAGAGCAGCGCCGCGCCCTGGAAGAAGCGCAGCGCAAGCGCATCGAAGAAGAACAAGCCGCGGTCGAACTCGAAAATCGACGCCGCATGGCTGAGGCCGCCGCCGCCGAAGCCGCCAACCGCCGCGCCGCCGTGCAAAGCGGCCAGGGCCCCGCCGCTGCAGAGCCCGAGCCCCAGCCCACCGCCGAAGCGCCGAACGAAAGCAATCTGCTCGCCGAGCTTGGCGGGCGGATAAAATCCACGCGCCGCGCGCCCGCGCCGCCGCCGCCGCCCAAGAAGAACGCGCCGCAGCGCCGCGAAGGCAAGCTCACGCTCGACATGGTCGAGCGCATCACCGAGGGCGATGACGAGCGGGTGCGTTCGCTCGCCGCCTATCGCCGCGCGCAGATGAAGGAAAAAGAACGCCGCGCCAAAATGCATGGCGGCGGCGAGCGTGACCGGATCGTGCGGGAAGTCGTCATTCCCGAAACCATCACGGTGCAAGAGCTGTCGAACCGTATGGCCATCCGCGTCGCGGACATCATCAAGTTCATGATGCGCCAAGGCACGATGCTGAAGATCACGGATGTGATCGATGCGGATACCGCCGAACTGATCGCCACCGAGTACGGCCACACCGTCAAGCGCGTTGCGGAATCCGACATTGAAGACGGACTCTCGGGCGCCGTCGATGACGACGCGGATCTGAAGCCGCGCCCGCCGGTCGTGACCGTCATGGGCCACGTCGATCACGGCAAGACCTCGCTGCTCGATGCGCTCCGCCAAACCGACGTCGTCAGCGGCGAAGCGGGCGGCATCACGCAGCACATCGGCGCCTATCAGGTGCGCCTGAAGGATGGCCAGCGCGTCACCTTCCTCGATACGCCCGGCCACGCCGCGTTTTCCGCGATGCGCGCGCGCGGCGCCAAGGTCACGGACATCGTCGTGCTCGTTGTCGCGGCCGATGACGGCGTCATGCCGCAAACGGTCGAGGCCATCAGCCACGCGCGCGCTTCTGGCGTGCCGATCATCGTGGCGGTGAACAAGATCGATAAGCCGGAAGCCAATCCCGACCGCGTGCTGCAAGAGCTGCTGCAACACGAGATCGTCACCGAAAATTTCGGCGGCGACGTGCTGCACGTCGAGGTTTCGGCGACGAAGAAGACCGGGCTCGACAAGCTGGTCGAGACCATTCTGCTCCAAGCGGAACTGCTCGATCTCAAGGCCAACCCGAACCGCGCCGCCGAAGGCATCGTGATCGAAAGCCGGCTTGATAAGGGCCGCGGCGCCGTTGCGACCGTGCTCGTGAAAAACGGCACGCTGAAGCGCGGCGATATTGTCGTCGCCGGCGGCGCCTGGGGCCGCGTGCGCGCACTGACGGATGAGCGCGGGCAGACGCTCGCGACCGCCGGCCCAGCGCAGCCCGCGGAAATCATGGGCCTCGAAGGCGTGCCCGATCCGGGCGACATTCTCCACGTCGTCGAAAACGAAAACCGCGCCCGCGAAGTCGCCGATTATCGCCAGCGCGCCAAGCGCGAGCGCAGCGCTGCCGGCGCCTCGGGAGTCGCCAAGACGTCGCTCGAGCAGATGATGGCGAAGTTCAAGGACTCCTCGTCCAAAGAGCTTCCCGTTCTCATCAAGGCGGACGTGCAGGGTTCTGCCGAAGCGATCGCCGGTTCGCTCGATAAGCTCGCGCATGAAGAAGTGCGCGCGCGCATCGTCCACTCGGGCGTCGGCGCGATCAACGAGAGCGACGTGCAGCTCGCAAAATCGTCGGGCGCCCCGATCATCGGCTTCAACGTCCGCGCCTCGAAGGAAGCGCGCGATCTGGCCGAGCGCGAAGGCGTGGAAATTCGCTACTACGCGATCATCTACGACCTGATCGACGACATTAAGGGCGTCATGTCCGGCATGCTCGCGCCGGTCACGCGCGAAACCTTCCTCGGCAACGCCGAAGTGCTGGAAGTCTTCCAGATCACGCGCGTCGGCAAGGTCGCCGGGTGCCGCGTCACGGAAGGCAATGTCCGCAAGGGCGCGAACGTCCGTATCCTGCGGGACAACGTCGTCATCCAGGAAATGGGCGTCCTGACCACGCTGAAGCGCTTCAAGGACGAAGTGAACGAAGTCGTTTCCGGTCAGGAATGCGGCATGAGCTTCGGTCCCTTCCAGGACATCAAGCAGGGCGACGTCATCGAGTGCTTCAACGTTGAGGTGGTGCAGCGCTCGCTCTAACGTTTTGAGATCGAGGGCCGCCCTCAGCTTCGCTGAGCGGCGCGCCCACGTCCGGCAGAACGCTAGATCATAGGTTCTCAGTGCGGCTTATGACTCTGAATTTCGTCCTGAAGCGCTTCAACGCCAAATCGCTTCTGCTTTGCGCCGCGCTCAGCGCTGCGGCGTTCGCCGGCGCATGCTCACGCTCGGAGAACGACGCGGGCACGGGCAATGTGCGCGCCAGCACGGTCGTTGAGCCGGAGCTGCGCGTCGATTCCGTGCCGCAGGAAGAGCCGGCCGTCGCGCGCAGCCCATGGCGCGCTGCGAACGATCCGGCGCGGCAAGTCACCGGCAATCTGCGCGTCAGCCTCGCGGGCGTTCGCGGCGGGCCGGTGGTGTTCGCGTTTGCAACCGGCATCACTACGCGTGCGCAGCCGATCGCGGTGACGCCCGCGCGCAGCCGTTCGGGCGTGCAAGGGCGCAGCTATGCCGAAGTGTTCGGCGGCAATCCCGATGTCGATGCCCATCTCTATCGCGTCACCGATGAAACCGTGGCGCAAACCGCGGCGAATGGCGGCCTCTGCGGCCCGGCGCGCGCGACGCATATCGTCGTCAGCGAGTTCGTCGATCAGCGCGGGCGCTGGGTGTTCAAGCTCGCGGCGTTCAAAGGCTCTGGCCCTCCGGGCGTGAGCGGCGTCGATCCCGAATTCTGCGCGGCTTACGCGTATGAGGCGCCGTAGCGGCCATGAAGCGCACGTCGAAATCGCAGGCCCGGGCCGCTGGCCCGTCGCAACGCCAATTGCGCGCGGGCGAGCTTGTGCGTCACGCGCTCGTCGACGTGCTGGCGCGCGATGAGCTGCGCGATCCCGATCTCGTTGGCGTGTCCGTTACGGTTGGCGAAGTGCGCGCCTCTCCAGATTTGAAGCACATGACCGCATTCGTCGCCCCGCTCGGCACGGGCGACGCCGTGAAGATCGCCGCCGCGTTGACACGCGCGCGCGCGTTCTTGCGCGGCCGCGTCGCGCGGCTCGTCGATCTGCGGCACACGCCCGAACTGCATTTCCAAGCGGACGTCTCCTACGCCGAAGCCAGCCACATCGGTGAGCTGCTGCAGCGCCCCGAAGTGCGCCGCGATCTCGATTCGAAAGACGAAGAGTAATGGGGCGGCGCAAGAAGGGGCTCGATGTCGATGGCTGGGTCGTGCTCGACAAGCCGGAAGACCTGACATCGACCGATGCTGTTTCGATCGTGCGGCGCTTGTTCAACGCCAACAAAGGCGGCCACGCCGGCACGCTCGATCCGCTTGCCTCTGGCGTGCTGCCGATCGCGCTCGGCGAAGCGACCAAGACCGTGCCGTGGCTTATGGAAGCCGAGAAGATCTACCGCTTCACGATCCGCTGGGGCGTCTCGACCGCCACGCAGGATCGCGAAGGCGCGCCAACCGCCACCAGCGATGTGCGCCCCACGCCCGAGGCTGTCGCCGCCGCGCTGCCGCGCTTCATTGGCGAAATCGAGCAGATCCCGCCCGCCTTCAGCGCGGTGAAGATCGATGGCGAGCGGGCCTACGATCTGGCCCGCGCGGGCGAGACCGTGGAGCTGAAGCCCCGCCTGGTGGTGGTGCACGAGGCCGAGGTCGAAAGTGCCGCCGCCGAGGGATTTGAAGGCCCCGACTTCGTGACCCTACGGGTCCGGTCCGGGAAGGGGTTCTACATTCGCGCTTTGGTGCGCGATCTGGCCGCCGCCTTGGGCGCGGAGGGCCACGTTCACCGCCTCCGGCGTACCGCGGTCGGCCCCTTTGCAGAATCGGATGCGGTTTCCCTCGACGCCCTGAGGGTTTTGAGCGATAAGGCCGCCGCGTTCGAATGCCTCAAACCCGTAGAGACCGCGCTGGCCGACATCCCGGCGCTGGCCATCAACGGAGAGGATGCATTCAAGCTCCGGCAAGGCCGGCCCATCGTTCTCCTGCCGCATGCGGTTGAGGAACTCAGGCCGAAATTCCGCCCCCGCACCATCTCCGGCCAGGATGCTTCCCGGGCCTGTGTGGCGTTTTTCGAAGGGCGGGCTGTTGCGCTGGGCGACGTGCGCGCGGGCAAGTTCAAGCCAACGCGCGTGTTTGTTTCATCTGGCTGAGGAGTAGCCGATGTCGATTACGGTGGAGCGCAAAGCCGCGCTCGCGAAGGAATTTGGTAAAACGCGCGCCGACACTGGCTCGCCCGAAGTGCAGGTTGCGATCCTCTCGGAACGCATCAACACGCTCACCGAGCACTTCAAAACCCACAAGAAGGACAACCACTCGCGTCGCGGGCTCCTGAAAATGGTGTCGCAGCGCCGCCGGTTGCTCGACTATGTGAAATCGCGCGACACCGCGCGTTACCAGTCGCTGATCGAGCGTCTGGGCCTGCGCCGTTAAACGCGCAAACCCCTCTCCCCTTGTGGGAGAGGGTGGCGCAGCGTAAGCCGCGCCGGGTGAGGGGTGCAGGCGCCGCCTCCTAGGTTTTCGCAATCACCTTCTCTCACCACCAACCTCCCAGCGCATGTGCGCTCGGAGGCTACTGACGCAGGCGGATCCGCCGTCTGCGTGGAACGACGACGAGGGCGTGCGGCAGGGGCCGCATCGCCCGGAGATGCAAGAATGTTCGATACGAAATCCGTTTCCATCGATTGGGCCGGGCGCAAGCTCACGCTCGAAACCGGGCGCGTCGCGCGCCAAGCCGATGGCGCCGTGTTCGCCACCTGGGGCGAGACCGCGCTGCTCGCCACCGTGGTCTATGCGAAGGAAGCCAAGCCGGGCCAAGATTTCTTCCCGCTCACGGTGAACTACCAAGAGAAATACTATGCCGCCGGCCGCATTCCGGGCGGCTACCCCAAGCGCGAAGGCCAGCCGAGCGAGCGTGAAACGCTGCTGTCGCGCCTGATCGATCGCCCGATCCGTCCGCTTTTCGTCGATGGTTTCAAGAACGAAGTGCAAGTCATCGTCACGGTGATGTCGTGGGACAATGAAAATGAGAGCGACATTCTCGCGATGGTCGCGGCGTCCGCTGCGCTGACGATTTCCGGCGTGCCGTTCCTTGGCCCGATCGGCTGCTCGCGCGTCGGGTGGATCGACGATCGCCCGGTGCTCAACCCGACGATCGCGCAAATGAAGGAAAGCCGCCTCGATCTCGTGATGGCCGGCACCGCCGATGCGATCATGATGGTCGAATCCGAAGTGAAGGAGCTCTCGGAAGAGCAAATGCTCCAGGCGCTTTCCGTCGGTCACAAAGGCATGCAGCCGGTGATCGATGCGATCATCCAATTGGCCGAACAATCCGCGAAGGACCCGTTCGACTTTACGCCGGTCGATATCGCGCCCCTGAAGAAGCAGATTTCCGATCTCGTCGGCGCCGATGTCGCCAACGCCTACAAGATCGTGAAGAAGGATGAGCGTCACGACGCCGTCGGCGCCGCGCGCGACAAAGCCAAGAAAGCGCTGGTGCTCAGCGAAGCCAACCCCACGGGCGCAGACGCGAACCAGTTCAAGGAAGCCTTCAAGGAAGTTGAGAGCGATATCGTTCGCTCGCGCATCGTGAAGGACAAAGGCCGCATCGATGGCCGCCCGGTCGATAAGGTTCGCCCGATCGTGTCGGAAGTCGGCTTCCTGCCGCGCACGCACGGCAGCGCGCTCTTCACGCGCGGTGAAACGCAAGCTGTCGTCGTCGCAACGCTCGGCACCAGCGAAGACGAAAAGTACGTCGACGCGCTCGGCGGCACCACGAAGGAGCGCTTCCTGCTGCACTACAATTTCCCTCCCTATTCGGTTGGGGAAACGGGCCGCATGGGCGCGCCGAGCCGCCGGGACATCGGCCACGGCAAGCTCGCTTACCGTGCGCTCAAAGCCGTCCTGCCGACGGCCGAGCAATTCCCGTACACGCTGCGCATGGTCTCGGAGATCACCGAGTCCAACGGCTCGTCGTCGATGGCGACGGTCTGCGGCTCATCGCTCGCGATGATGGACGCCGGCGTTCCGATCGCACGCCCGGTTGCGGGCGTCGCGATGGGTCTCATCCTCGAGAGCTACGGCTTTGAAGTGCTGACCGACATTCTCGGCGACGAGGATCACCTCGGCGATATGGACTTCAAAGTCGCGGGCACCGATCAGGGCGTCACCGCGCTCCAGATGGACATCAAGGTCGCGGGCATCAACGAAGAGATCATGAAGGTCGCGCTCGCGCGGGCGCATGATGCGCGGATGCACATCCTTGGTGAGATGAACAAAGCGCTGTCGCAATCGCGCGGCGAAGTCGGCGCCAACGCGCCGCGCATCGTGCAGATCCAAATCCCGGTCGATAAGATCCGGGACGTGATCGGCACGGGCGGCAAGGTCATCCGCGAAATCGTGGAAAAGACCGGCGCGAAGGTGAACGTGGAAGACGACGGCACCGTGAAGGTGGCGTCCGCCGACCAAGGCTCCATCGACGCCGCCATCAAGTGGAGCAAGGGCCTCACCAGCGAGCCTGAAGTCGGCCAGATCTACGACGGCAAGGTCGTGAAGGTCATGGAGTTCGGCGCGTTCGTGAACTTCTTCGGCGCCAAGGACGGCCTCGTGCACGTTTCGCAACTCGCGAAAGAGCGCGTGAACAAGCCGTCAGACGTCGTGAAAGAGGGCGACACCGTGAAGGTGAAGCTGCTCGGCTTCGATGATCGCGGCAAAGTGCGCTTGTCGATGAAGGTCGTCGATCAGCAAACCGGCGAAGACCTCGGCGGCGCGGACGATGATCAAGGCGGCGGCGGCGGCCGTGAAGGCGGCGGCGGCGAACGCCGTGAGCGCCGCGAGCGCCGGCCGCGCGAAGCCAGCAACGGCTAACGCACAAACGAAAGAACCGCCGGCGTTAGCCGGCGGCTCTCTCCATCAAACGCCGAGAGGCGGTCCATCACTGGGCCGCTTCTTTGCGTTCCTGCGCTAGCGCTGCTGATCGTCGCGTTGGCGCTGAGGGTTTTTCGGATCCCGATCATTCACGCCGGGGCGCTCCTGATCGCGTTCCTGGCCTGGCCGGCGCGGATCCTGTTGCTGTTGCTGCCTCGGATCGGCCTGACCGCCTTGCTGATCTTTGCGCTGCGGCGGCTGATTGTTTTGCTGGTTAGCCATTGGAGTCTTGTTCCTCTTCGTGGCGGAGCGCAGCGTTCTTGCTGCGTGTGTATCAACGATTTCGCGAAGACGGCGTTCCGGAGCGAGCCCGTGTTCCAGCAGTGTCAGCGCGGCCGTTCCTGCTGCTTGGAACCGGTCTTTTCCGGCGGCGCGGTCTTAGGCCCGCCCTTGGCGTCTTTCGGCATTTTGCCGTCGTCCTGACGGCCCTCGTTCTGCGGGTTTCGTCCGCCCATCTCGCTTACTCCTTCGGTTCGGAGTTCAGCGGCTGCGCTCTTCGTCCTCGGCGTTGCGTGCGGCGTAGGTGTGCAGAATGCCGCCAGCAGCCGCGCCTAGCGCGATGCCGATCGCAACGCCCATTCCGATGCCAACGTCGTTGCTCGCGGCGCTGATCATTGCGCCGACCGCCACGCCGATTGCGATGCAGACCGCCAAACTGGTTTCCATCCCACGCGAACGCATCGTGCGCCTCCCGGGTTGCACGCCGCGCTGCTAGCCACGCGCGGCGATCTCTTCACTCACCGCCCAGAGCCGTTCCGCCGCTGCGCGGTCGTGCGCGTACGGCGCCATCGCGCCCGGCTTGCGCCGGTCGTAGAAGCCACCGCCTTCGCGCGGCGCATCGGCCGAAGAGGCGAGCCACACCAGCGTGTCCGCGCCTTTCTCCGGCGTCAACGCCACGAACTGCGCGAGCCGCATGACGCCCTTCGCCAGCACGCCATTGTTGGTCCCGAAGTTCGAGGCCACGAAGCCGGGGTGAAAACACGTCGCGACCACGCCCGAACCCTCAAGCCGCAGCGCCAGCTCCTGCGTGAAGTAGATGTTGCAGAGCTTCGAGCGGCCATACGCGCCGAACGATGTGTAGCACTGCTTGGCCTGCAGATCATCGAAGTTAAGCGGCCCGCCGGCGCGGTGCGCGTCCGAGGACGTTGAGACGATGCGCGCGTCTGGCGTCGCCTTGAGATTGGCGAGCAGCGCGTTCGTCAGCACGAAATACGCCATGTGGTTCACCGCGAAGGTGCGCTCGAGCCCATCTGCCGTTTCGCCACGCGAGACGAACAGCGCCCCGGCATTGTTCGCGAGCACATCGATCTTCGGCTCGGCGGCCGCGATTGCCGCGCCAACGGCGCGTGTCCCTGCAACAGTTGAAAGATCGCCCAGATGCGCTGCATGCGCGGCGTTCCCGTTCGCGTCCTTCAGCTTCGTCAGCAGCGCATCTGCCTTAGCTTGATCGCGCGCCGTGAACACGATGCGCGCGCCTTGGCGCGCGAGCGCCAGCGCCGCTGCCTCGCCGATCCCCGACGTCGCGCCCGTGATGACGACTGTCTTGCCTTGCATGCGCGCCTCCGCCTCTGCGCCTAGCGCAGATTGGCGGGCGCAGAAAGTCACACGGCCTTGGAGTGCTTGGCGCCGCCCTGCGCCTGGTATGCATCGAACGCCTGCGCGACCAGCCGCGCGAGCGGGCGCGCATCGTCCGGCACCGTCAGTTGTGCGCCTGAGATGCGCACCAAGCCGTCAGCTGCAAGCGGGGAGAGCGCGGAAAGCTCGTCCGCGTAAGCGCTCGCGCCGCCGAACGTATCGAGATCGACAGCAAAATCGCACAGGATGCGCTCGATCAAGGCGCGGCGCGTGCGGTCCGCATCTGTCAGCGCGCGGCCGCGCGCGGTTGCGAACTGCCCAGCTTTGATGGCGCGCGCCCACGCGCCGACTTCAGACGCGTTCTGCGCGTAGCCCTGCGGCAGCGTCGAAATCGCCGAGGCGCCGAGGCCGATCAGCGCGTCGGCGTCGTCATGCACATAGCCCTGAAAATTGCGCTTGAGCGCGCCGCTCTGCGCCGCCTTCGCGAGCGGATCATCCGGCCGCGCGTAGTGATCGAACCCGATCGCGACGTAGCCCTCTTGCTCAAGCGCGGCGCGCACCGCCTCGGCCGCTTCCATGCGCGCAGCGGTGTCCGGCAGCGCGGCCTCGTCGATGAGTTTCTGTCGCGTCTTGAACCACGGCACATGCGCATAGCCGAACACCGAGATGCGGTTTGGCCCGAGCCGTGCGCAAGCCTCCGCCGTGCGCCGCGAATCTTCGGGCGTCTGGTGCGGCAGGCCATACATGAGATCGAAGCTCAGCTCCCGCACGCCGGAGCGGCGCAGCGCATCGACCGCGCGCTTCACAACCGCGAGCGGCTGCACCCGCCCAATCGCTTCCTGCACGCGCGGGGTGAGGTCCTGCACGCCGAGCGAGGCGCGCGTCACGCCAAGCCGCCCATAGGTTTCGGCCTGCGCCGCTGTCAGCGTGCGCGGGTCAAGCTCGATCGCGTGCTCTTCGATGTCGTAAAGATCGAACCAATAGTCGAGCCGCTTGAAGATCGTCTCGAAGCGCTCAGCCGAAAGAATGTTTGGCGTGCCGCCGCCCCAGTGTAGCGATTGCACGCGCCGCGCGGGCGTCGCGCGCGCGGTCATGTCCAACTCGCGGATCAGCGTGTCGGCGTACTCCGCGAGCGGCTCATCGCGCTGCGCCGCATAGGTGTTGCATCCGCAATACCAGCAAATCTCGCGGCAATACGGCACGTGGAGGTACAGCGAGAGCGCGGCGTCCTCGTCCAGCGCACCGAGCCAGCGGGCGAACGTTTCGCCGTTCACGCTGTCGTTGAAGTGCGGCGCGGTCGGGTAGCTCGTGTATCGCGGCGCGTTTTGCGTCGCGTAGGGCAGTAGGCGGGCGTCCATTGGGGCAGGACGCCCCAACAGCCGCCGCAGCGCGTTGATTCAGCGCAAATGCGCCCCTTACGCCTCGACGCCCTCTGGCAAACCAACAACGTGGAAGCCCGCATCGACGTGGATCACTTCCCCCGTGGTGGAGCGGCCAAGATCGGAGAGCAGCCAGAGCGCCGCGCCCGCGATGCCTTCCATCGAGGTGTCTTCTTTCATCAAGCTCCACGCACGGCCCGTCGAAATCAGCCCGCGCCCGCCTTGGATGCCGGCGATCGCCAGCGTCTTCATCGGCCCCGCGGAGATCGCGTTCACGCGGATGCCCTTCGGCCCCAGGTCGCGCGCCATGTATCGCGTCGAGGCTTCGAGCGCGGCTTTGGCGACGCCCATGACGTTGTAGCTCGGCAGCACGCGTTCGGCGCCGAGATAGGTGAGCGTCACCATTGAGCCGCCCGGCTGCATCATCGGCGCGGCGCGCTTGGCGCAGGCGACGTAGGAGTACGCGCTCACATCCATGGTGCGGAGGAAGTTCTCGCGCGTGGTGTTCTCCACGAAGGAGCCGCGCAACTCGTTCTTGTCGGAAAACGCGATCGCATGGACCAGGAAGTCCATCCCGCCCCAGGTGCTTTTGATCTTATCGAACGCGCCATCGAGCGCCGCATCGTCTGTCACGTCGCACTCGACCATGAACTTGGAGCCGACGCTTTCCGCCAGCGGCCGCACGCGCTTTTCCAGCGCCTCGCCCTGATAGCTGAACGCCAGCTCAGCGCCCTGCGCCGCGAGTTGCTTGGCGATGCCCCACGCGATCGACATGTCGTTGGCGACGCCCATCACCAGGCCGCGCTTGCCGGCCATCAATTGGCCCTTCGGCATCGTCCAGTCGTCGGCCATTGGCGAAATCCTTCTCTCGGTCGGCGGGGAGCCCGGGTCATGGCCAGGGGGCGGCAATCGGTCAAGCTGGACAAGTCTTTGATATACCCCTAGGGGGTATCGGCATGTCCCCACCGCCCGCCACCCTCAACCGCCTCAAGCGCATCGAAGGCCAAGTCCGCGGCCTCACGCGTATGGTCGAAGAGGGGCGCTACTGCATCGACATCGCGCACCAGATCGAAGCCGTCCGCGCCGCGCTCGCGAAGACGGAAGCCGAGATGCTGAAAGCGCACCTCGCGCACTGCATCGAGGACGCGATCGTTAGCGGCGACGCCACCGCGCAGCGCCGCAAGGCGGCTGAACTCATTGAGCTCCTGGAGAAAAGCGTCCGATGAACGCGCGCGCCAATACGCTGAGCTTCGCGACCTTCGCCGCGTGCCTGGCGCTCGCTGCGCCCGCCTATGCGCAACACGGCCAGCATGGCCAACCGCCCGCCGCGACGCGACCCGCTCCAGTTCGCCCAGCGCCCGCACGCCCCGCGCCGCCGCGCCCGAGGCC
>CAZMCA010000105.1:0-11616 GCA_964564595.1 uncultured Caulobacteraceae bacterium | reverse complement strand
TTCCCGGGCGGCGCGCTGATCGGCTGCTCGGCAGGCTTCGTGAACGTGCCGCGCATCAAAGGCAGCCACAACGCGATCCTCTCGGGGATGCTGGCTGCGGAAGCGGCGGCGGAAGCTGTCGGCGCGGGGCGCCAGCGCGATGTGCTGGAGAGCTATCAGCACGCCTACCGTGCAAGCCCGATCTACAAGGATCTCAACAAAGTCCGGAACGCCAAGCCCTTCCTCTCGCGCTATGGCACGATCTTCGGGATGGGCTTTGCCGCGCTCGATATGTGGACGACGACGCTGCTTGGCGGCTTCTCGTTCTTCGGCACGCTCAAGCACAAGAAGACGGACGCGGCCTCAACCGAACCGGCCGCGAAACATAAGCCGATTGCGTATCCCCGCCCGGACGGCGTCCTCAGCTTCGACAAACTTTCGTCGGTGTTCCTCTCCAATACCAACCACGAAGAGGATCAGCCGGCGCACCTGACGCTTCGGGACCCGAGCGTGCCGATAAAGGTGAATTTGCCCCTCTACGCTGAGCCTGCGCAGCGTTATTGCCCCGCGGGCGTGTATGAGGTGCTGTACGACGAGCAGGGGAACAATCCCCGCTTCCAAATTAACGCCCAGAATTGCGTTCACTGCAAAACGTGCGACATCAAGGATCCGAGCCAGAACATCGTGTGGGTGACGCCCGAAGGCGGCGGCGGACCGAACTACCCAAGTATGTGACAGGTTCGCGGAAAGGACCGATTAGAATGCGTGTGCTGGCAGGTCTTGTTATCGTTGCGGCGCTCGCCGCGCCCGCCCACGCAGAGTTCATCCGGATCGCGAATTCGCAGGCAGTCGTCGCCACCGCGCCCGCGCGCGCGGCGTCCGATCGCACCTACGCGCAGCCGATGGACGCGCTCGTCGCGGCCGATCTCGATTATCTTGTGACCGATGCGCGGCGCGCCTTCACGGGCGGCGATCGTGGCATGGCGCGCGGCATGCTGGTGTTCCTGGATGACATGGCCGCGAACCGGCCGCGCCAGGCGCGCCAAACGCTGGCGCAGATCAACGAAGCCGCGGGCGATGACGAAGCGGGCGATTTCTTCGAGCCGTTCTTGCTGGTCGCGGAAGGGCAATTGAACCGCGCCATCGAACGCGCGGATGCGTCAGAGGATTCTCTACCAGCGCCGCTGCCGGCGGTGATGCGCGCGCTGGTGTACGAATCCGCTGGGCGCCTCAACGATGCGGCGCGCACCTACGGCGAAGTGATCGCCACGATGGACACCTCGCCGCTGCCGGACGGCGAACCCGACAGCATGGAAGAGCTGCAGCGCGTGCTCTCCGCCAACCGGAACACCCACACGCTCTATCGCGCTGCGTTGGTGCAGCATCGCCTGCGCAATCGCGCAGAGGCCGAGCGGCTCTACAATCTCGTGAAGGTGTTTGCGCCCCATTCGCCGGATGTTGAGGCGAACCTCGCGCGGCTCGCGCGCAACCAGGCGCCGTTCGAACCCGCGCTCGATGCGCGGCGCGGCCTTGGGCGCTGGCTGACATTCCTTTCCGATTATCTCGGGCAGACAGATGGAATTGCTGCGGTGTTGACCGCGCAAGGGCCGGTCACTGGCATCGCTTCGCCGTCTTCGGCGATGTTCCTGCAGTTCGCGCTCGCGCTCGATCCCTCCGCGGACGATTGGCGTTTGGTTGCGGCGGGCCAAGTGATGGCGGCCGATGGTTATGACGGCGCCGAGCGCCTGATCGCGCCGATCCGTTCGGATTCGCCCTATGGCGCCGAAGCTGAACTCACGCGCGCGGCGATCTTGCTGCACCGCCAGGAAGATCAAGCCGCCGCCGCCGCCGCAACGCGCGCGCAGACGCTCGATCCGAACCGCTGGTCAGTGCTCGCCAGCGTTGGCGATATCTTCCGCTCCGCCAACCGGCCCGCCGAAGCCACCGCCGCATTCGACCGCGCGCTGGCGCTCGCCAGCGAAACCAAGGATCGCGCCAGCATTCTGCGCTACCGCGCTTATGCACACCGGTTCGCGGGCGATGTGCCGGCCGCCGTGCGCGATGCGCGCGCCGCGCTCGAACTCGATCGCAACGACGATACGCGCCTGATGTTCGTGTCGATCCTGATGGACGATCCCGCGGCGTGGACCGATGCGATCGCCGAAGCGCGCGTGCTGTTCGCGGAGCGCCCGGATTCGGTGACGCGTCTCAACACGCTTGGCTATGCGCTGATCCAGAAGCCCGAAGGGCTGGAAGAGGGCTACCGCCTGCTGTGGCGCGGCTTCCTGCTCGGCGAGCGCGACTATGCGGTGATCGATAGCCTTGGGTGGGCGTATTATCTGCACGGCGCATTCGAACAGGCGCGCGCGTTGATCGAGCGGGCGAACGAACTCACCGGCAACGACGAGAACGCCGAAATCCTCGATCACCTCGGCGATGTGTACTGGCGGCTCAACCGGCAGGACGAGGCGCGCACGCAATGGCGCGAAGCGCTTGCGGCGCGCCCGGATGCGCTCCGCCGGCGCGCGCTCGATGCAAAGATCGAGAACGGCCTCACCGACCCCGCGCCGCGCCAACGCGCGCTGCCGGAAGTCGAGCTGCCGTCGAGCCAGCGCGACAACACCTAAGACGAGGGCGGCATGCGGCGGCTGGGACTGGTTCTTCTAAGCGCGGCTTCGCTTTCCGCGTGCGCGAGCCTGGGGCCGGCCTCACCGCCCACGGCGCAGTCTTACGCCGATTTTCTGATCGGACGCGTCGCGAACGCGCGCGAAGATCACCGGGTCGCGTCGGACCGTTTCTACAGCGCGCTGCGCCAATCGCCGGGCGAACGCTATTTGATCGAAGGCGGCGTGCGCGCGGCGCTCTCCACCGGCGATGCGCGCCGCGCGCGCGAAGTAGCGCGCCTCGCCAACCGCGACATGGATGTGCCGGCCGCGCAATTGGTGCTGGCGGCGGAGGCGCTGACAGCAGGCCGGCATTCCGCGGCGCGCGCGATGCTCGATCGTACGCAGGGCGCGATCGAAGAAGAATTCGCCGCGCGCATGCTGACGGCGTGGGCCAAGGCCGGCGATGGGCGCACGGATGAATCGCTTGCCGATCTTCAGCGCCTCTCGGCGCCGCGGCCGTTCTCCGGCGTGTTCGTGTTTCAGCAGGCGATGGCGCTCGATCTTGCTGGGCGCAACGAAGAGGCGCTCGCGGCCTATGTGCGCGCGGAGGGCGAAGGGCTCTGGCTGCCGCCGGGCGTGATCCGCCATGCTGATCTCCTGGTGCGCATGAACCGGCGCGATGAGGCGCTCGCGCTGATGACGCGCTTTGCCAACGACACCACCAATCCAGAGATCGCAGATGCGCGCGCGCGGCTTGCCGATGGGCGCCCGCTCACGGTCGGCGCGATGACGGCTGCGCGCGGCGCGGCGATCGGGCTTTATGGGCTCGGCGCGCTGCTGACGCAGGAAAACTACGCCGACGATGGGCTGGTGATCTTGTCGCTCGCGCTGATGCTCGATCCGCAACTGGAAAGCGCGCAGCTCGCCTTCGCCGAAGCGCAGCGCGATCAGGGCCACAACGCCGAAGCGCGCGAGACGCTGGCGTCGCTGCCGCAGGATTCAGTGTACGCGGAATCGGCGCGGCTGATCTCGGCGTGGATCTTGCGCGACGAGGGCCGCCAGGATGAAGCAATCGCCGCGGCGCGCGCTGCGTCCGAAACCGGCGGGCGGCGCGCGAAGATCGCGCTGGGCGATCTCTTGCGCAGCTTCGAACGCTATGGCGAAGCAGAGCCGATCTATTCCGAACTGATCGGCGACGGCACGGACGATTGGCGGCTCTACTTTGCGCGCGGCGCATCCCGCGAACGGCTTGGGCGCTGGCAGGAAGCGGAGGCCGATCTGCGGCGCGCGCTGGAAGTTTCGCCCGATCAGCCGGACGTGCTGAACTATCTTGGCTACACCTGGGTCGATCGCGGCGAGCACCTGCAAGAAGGGCTCACCATGATCGCGCGCGCGGCGGAGCTGCGGCCCAACTCCGGCGCGATCCTCGATTCTCTCGGCTGGGCGCATTATCAGCTTGGCAATTACGAAGAGGCGCTCGTGCATCTTGAGCGCGCGGTGGAGCTTGAGCCCGCCGACGCAGTTCTCAACGATCATCTTGGCGATGGATATTGGCGTGTGGGCCGCCGGCTTGAAGCGCGCTTCCAATGGCGCCGCGCACTGACGCTTGAGCCGAACGATACGTTGCGCGCTGCGCTCGATACCAAGATCGAAGCGGGCCTGCCTGCGCCCGCGCCGCTCGCCAACAACAGCGCGCCGCGCGCGCGCTAATCCGATGCTGAAGGTCTTCGCGCCCGCGAAGATAAATCTCTCGTTGCATGTCGGCCCGCCTTGGGCCGATGGGCGCCATCCGATCGAAAGCATCGTGGCGTTCGCCGATGTCGGCGATGAGCTGGCGCTTGAAGAAGCAGATGATCTGACGCTCGTTGTGGATGGGCCTTTCGCGGGCGCGCTTGCGGGCGAGGGCGACAACCTCGTGCTGCGCGCGGCGCGCCTGCTGCGCGATGCTGCAGGCCTGCGCGCGGGCGCTGCGCTGACGTTGACGAAGACGCTGCCGGTCGCGTCCGGCATCGGCGGCGGCTCGGCCGATGCGGCGGCGGCGCTGCGGGGCTTGAACGCGCTTTGGCGCGCGGGCCTGGATGAAGCAGCGCTGATGAAGCTTGGCGCAAAGCTTGGCGCGGACGTGCCGGCGTGTGTGGCTTCGCGTTCGGGCTTTATGACGGGCGGGGGCGAAGAAGTTGCGCCGCTCGATCTGCCGGAACTTGCGGCGGTGTTGGTCAATCCGGGCGCTCCAACGCCGACAGGGCCGGTTTATCGCGCGTTCGATGACCTTGGCGGCGGCGGCGCGTTCGCGCGCGCCGAGCCGCCGCGCTGGGCCGATGCGGGCGCGGCGCGAAGCGCGCTGAAGGACATGCGCAACGATTTGACGGAGGCGGCCATGTCGGTTTGCCCGCCGATCGCCGATGCGCTGAGCGCGCTTGGCGCGGCGGGCGAAGCCGAGCTCGTGCGGCTCTCCGGCAGCGGCGCGACCGTGTTTGCGCTGACTGCGGATCGCGCGCGCGCGGGCCGGCTCGCGGCGCGGCTGACCATTCCCGGCTGGTGGGTTGCAGCTGCGCGGCTCGCGCGCGTTGACCTGAACGTCAGCCCGCGTTAGCGCCAAGCATTCGTCCTGGGGGGACGAGAGGGAAAACGTGGCGGTCGATTTCCTGTTGGCGATGGCTGTGGCGGCCGGCGCGAGCTTTGGCGCATGCCGGCTCGTGATGGCCGCTGGCGTGACCGATACGCCGGGCGATCCGCGCAAACCGCACGACCGGCCGACGCCGACGAGCGGCGGTCTCGGTGCAGCGCTCGGCTTTGCGCTTGGGCTTGCGGTGCTGATGACGCCGCCGGTGCGGGCGTGGAGCGATGGGCTCACGGAAATAGAAGTTGCGCATATGGCGGCCGCGAGCGCGTTCGCGTTTCTGTTTGCCGTTCTCGGCTCTGTGGACGATGCGCACAATCTTGGGCCGCGCACCAAGTTTGCGCTGTTCGTGACGATGGCGATGGTTGCGCCGATCGTCGTCGGCGGGCCGCTCGCGATACCGATCGGCGAAGGGCTGGTGCTGCCGCTGCATCCGATCTTGGCGCTGATGGGCTCGGCGCTGTGGGTGTTCGTGCTGGTGAACGCCGTGAACTTTCTCGATGGCGCGAACGGGCTTTCGATGGGCTCTTCGCTTGTCGGATTGGCGGGGCTGGCGGCGTGCGCGCTTGTGGCGGATGCGCCGCATGTGGCGGCCTTGGCGTTTTGCGGCGCGGCGGCGCTGGGCGGCTTTTTGGTTTGGAATTTTCCGGCGGGGCGGCTGTTTGCAGGCGATGCCGGCGCGCTGTTCGCCGGCGCGCTCGCCGCGCTCGCTTCGCTAATCGCGATTGAGGACGGCGGCATTTCGCCGTTCATTCCCGTGGCGCTGTTCTTCCCGTTTCTCGCCGATGCGCTGCTGACGTTGGCGTGGCGCGTTGGGAAGCGGCCGCAGCTCTTGGATGGGCACCGCGATCACATGTTCCAGATCGCGCTCCGCGCGGGCTGGACGCACCGGCGCGTGTCGCTGACCTATTGGGCGCTCTCGGGCGTGTGCGCGGTGTTGGCGATCGGCGCGACGTTCATCGCGCGCGGCGCGTGGCTGCCGTTCGAAGCGCGCGGGAGTTTTGCCGAGACCGCGGCGACGTACGCGCCGATCGCGGTGTTTCTTGTGCTGGCTGGCGTGTCGCTGGTGATCTCGGCGCGTGTGCGGGCGTTCGCGCGCGCCCACGGGCACGACGCGCCTTAGCTAGCTCGCGCGCTCGACGACGAAATCGGCAAGATCGGCGAGGGCATCGCGATAGGCGTTGTGCGGGATCGCGTTGAGCGCCTCGCGGGCGGCTTTGGCGTGGCCGCGCGCCGCTTCGACGGTTTGCGCAAGCGCATCGTGGCGCCGCACGAGCGCGACGGCGCGGGGAAAATCGTCCTCGGTCTGATGGCCGCCCATTGCGCGGCGCCAGAACGCGCGCTCGGCTTCATCGCCCGCTTCGCGCGCCAGCACGACGGGGAGCGTGACTTTGCCTTCGCGAAAATCATCGCCGGCGTTCTTGCCCATCTTGGCGGACTGGCCGCCGTAATCGAGCGCGTCATCGACGAGTTGGAACGCAAGCCCAAGCTCGCGGCCGTAATGCTCCATCGCGCGCGCTTCGACGCCGGGCTTGCCCGCAGCGCACGCGCCCACGCGCGCGGCGGCGGCGAACAACGCGGCGGTCTTCGCTTCGATAATCTGCATGTAGCGCGCGAGCGTCGTATCCGCGTCATTCGCGGCGGCGAGCTGCATCACCTCGCCTTCGGCGATGACGCTGGCGGCGCGCGCGAGAATATCGAGCACCTGCATGTCGCCCGCTTCAACCATCAGGTTGAACGACCGCGCGAACAAGAAGTCGCCGACGAGCACGCTCGACGCGTTGCCCCAGATGTTGCGCGCGCTTTTCTTGCCGCGCCGCATTTCGCTTTCATCGACGACGTCGTCATGCAGCAGCGTGGCGGAGTGAATGAACTCGACCGCGGCCGCGAGCTTGCGGGGCGCATCGCCCCCGCCGCCGAGCGCACGCGCGGAGGCGAGCGTGATCAGGGGCCGGATGCGCTTGCCGCCCGCGTCAATCAAATGCGCGGCGAGGTTCGGAATGACCCCGACGGGGCTGGCCATATGCTGATGGATCAGCGCATCGACGGCGCGGATATCTTCATCGACCAGCGACATCATGCGATCGACCGCATTGGCGCCGGGCGCGGGCTTTTCTTTATTCGCGCTTGCGTTCGCCATGCTGTCCAGCTGCGCTCCGATGCGGGGCGACGATGGTCAGGCCGCGCCGGCCGGGTCAAGCCGGCATGTTGTCCCGGCAACGCGCAGAGGCCATTCTTGGGCCATGCGTGAACTGCGGCGCACGAACGATCTGGTCTATCTGAGCTACGCCCAAGCTTTGTTGCGCGGCGAAGGGCTCAATCCTGTCGTGCTCGATGCGGGCATGGCGGTGATGGATGGCTCGATCGGCGCGCTGCCGCGGCGGCTGATGGTCCCTGAGAGCGAGGCGGACGCGGCGCTCAAGTTGCTGGCTGAACTCGACGCCGCGCCGCCGGTGGAATGAGCGGTGCTGACGTAACGGAAGACCTGCTGCTCGGCGGACAGGTCCGCATCCGCCAGCCGGCGCGCGGCTATCGCGTGAACGTCGACACCGTATTGCTCGCGGCGGCCGTGCCGTTCGGCGCGCGGCTGTTGGAGGCTGGGTGCGGCGTCGGCGGCGCGCTTCTTTGCGCGGCGCGGCGCTACCCGGAGAGTGCGTTCGTGGGCGTTGAACGCGACCCTGCCGCCGCAGCGCTGGCGCGAGAGAACGTCGAGCTGAATGGCGCCAAGGCCGAGATTGTATGCGCCGACATTTTGGATCGCGCTGCGGTTGGCGGCGGTTTCGACGGGGTGTTCCTCAATCCGCCGTTTGACGCGCCAGGCGAGGGGCGCGCGCCCGCGCCGGAGCGGGCGGCGGCGCATGTGGCGGACGCGCCGCTCGAAGCCTGGATCAAGGTGCTGGCCGACAAGCTCAGCGGCGGCGGGGCGCTGACGCTGATCCACAAGGCGCCCGCGCTGCCGCTGGTGTTGGCGGCGCTGGAGGGACGGCTTGGGAGCGTCGCGGTCCGCCCCGTGACGCCGCGAGCGGGCGAGGCGGCGGGGCGCGTGCTGGTGCGGGCGATCAAGGGCGGGCGGGCCCCGTTCCGGCTGTTGGCCCCACTGGTGCTGCATGACGACAGCGGCGCCAAATATTCGGGCGCGGCCGATGCGGTGTTGCGCGGCGGCGGCGCCATCCCCTGGGACGGCTGAGGAGGGCTGGTCCGGCGCATTGACTCGTTCCGGGGGCCGCAGCACGGTCCGCGTTAACGAGTCTGGCCGGCGTGAGCCGCCTGGGCTTGGTCAAACAAGTGAACCCCGCGGGAGAGCGCGGCAGGACGGTTCGCCGTCTGATGGCCGCCCCCGAAGGAGCAACCGCCCCGGAAACTCTCAGGGATCCGGACCGTGGGGGGATGAACACGCTGGAAAGCGCCGAAGGCGCCCTGGACGACGCGCAGCGGCGATCCGGGGTCTCGTAAGAGGTTCGCCTGTTCGGCCGCCGACGGAGTAAGCCGGGCTCGTCCCGCGTGAATCTCTCAGGCCATCGGACAGCGGGGGCGGCTCGTGAGCGCGGCGTGCGCGGACGAGTCCGTCAGCCCGCAAGAGAGTCCGTTTGGCGCAAGCAGAATCCTCCGAACCGCTAAAGCCGTTGCTGCTCGATGCGCTATGGCGTGCGCGTGCGAAGAAGTTCGGCGGCTTTGCCGGCTACGACATGCCGCTTGAGTTCGAAGGGCTCATCCCGGAGCACAATTGGACGCGTACGAATGCGGGGCTGTTCGATGTCTCGCACATGGGGCCGTGCTTCCTGTCGTTGAACGAAGGGATGGGGCAGCCAGGCGCACATGAACGCGTCTCGGCGATCATCGAGACGCTTGTTCCGGCCGACATCGCTGCGCTCGAACTTGGGCAGGTGCGCTACTCGCAAATCCTGAACGCCGAAGGCGGCGTGCTCGACGATCTGATGATCGCGCGCGCTGTCGCGCCCGAGCGGGCGGGGATGCTCTACATTGTCGTCAACGCCGGATGCAAAGAGCAGGACTTTGCGCTGATCGCGAAAGCCGCCGGCTCGGTCGCGAAGCTGGAGCGCGCGGACGATCAGGTGCTGCTCGCGCTACAAGGGCCGAAAGCGCACGAAGTGATGGCGCGCCTTGCGCCCGAAACCGCGCAGATGACGTTCATGACAACGCGGCGGATGAACATTTCCGGCGCGCGCTGCCTCGTCGCGCGGTCTGGCTACACCGGCGAAGACGGTTTCGAAATTCTGGTGCATCCGGATGAAGCGAAAGTGTTCGCCGAATTGCTGCTCGCGCAGCCGGAAGTGAAGCCAATTGGGCTCGGCGCGCGGGATTCGCTGCGGCTTGAGGCGGGGCTTTGTCTCTACGGGCATGAGCTAGACGAAACGATCTCGCCGATCGAGGCGGGGCTCGCGTGGTCGATCCAGAAATCGCGCCGTGAAGCCGCGAACTTTCCGGGCGCGCAGCGCATCCTGCGTGAGCTGAAGGAAAAGCCGGCGCGCAAGCGTGTGGGCATCAAGCCGCTGGAACGCGCGCCGGCGCGTGACGGCGTCGAGATTCACGCGAACGGCGCGAAGATAGGTGTTGTGTCGAGCGGCGGATTTTCGCCGACGCTCAATGCGCCGATCTCGATGGGCTATGTGACGCCCGAATTTTCGAAGGTCGGCACGCGCGTCGATCTCATCGTGCGCGGCCAGGCGCGGCCCGCTGAAATCGTTTCTCTTCCCTTTGTCCCGCACCGCTACGCGAGGAAGCCATGAAATATACCGAAGAACATGAATGGGTGCGGATGGAGGGCGATGTCGCCGTCGTCGGCATCTCCGCTTACGCGGCCGAGCAGTTGGGCGACGTCGTTTACGTCGAACTGCCCGCGATTGGCGCGAAGGTCGTCAAAGGCAAGGACATGGCCGTCGTCGAAAGCGCGAAAGCGGCGTCTGACGTTTATGCGCCGATCAGCGGCGAGATCGTCGCGGTGAACGATGCGCTCGGCAGCGCGCCGGAAACCGTGAATGCGGGCGCCGAGGCGGGCGGCTGGTTCGTGAAGATCAAGCCGAGCAATGCGGGCGAGATGGACGCGCTCATGGACGCGGGCGCCTACAAGACATTCGTGGAAGGGCTCTGATGCGCTATCTGCCGCTGACCGAGGACGATCGCGCGCGGATGCTCGCGACAATCGGCGTGACATCGGTCGATGATCTTTACGTGGACGTGCCGCAGGCGGCGCGCCTCAAAGGGCTTGTCGATCTGCCGAAAGCGCAGGGCGAACTCGCCGTCGAGCGGCGCATGCGTGCGCTGGCGGAGAAGAACACGCCAGCTGGGCGCACGGCGTTTTTCCTTGGGGCGGGCGCGTACCGCCACCATGTGCCCGCGAGCGTGGATCATTTGATCCAGCGCGGCGAGTTTCTGACGTCCTACACGCCGTATCAGCCCGAGATCGCGCAGGGCACGCTGCAGGCGCTCTACGAATTCCAAACGCAAGTCGCCGAACTGCTCGGCTGCGAGATCGCCAACGCCTCGATGTACGACGGCTCGACGGCGTGCGCGGAGGCGGCGCTGATGGCGGCGCGCGCGACCAAGCGGAAACGCGTGATCGTCTCGGGCGGCGTGCATCCGCACTACATTGAAGCGACACGCACGCTCTGCGAAGCGCAGGGCGTGGAAATCGTCGCGTTGCCGCCCGCCGTCGATGGCGAAGCGGAGGTGATGAAGCACCTCGATGACACGGTCGCGGGCGTGCTGGTGCAATCGCCGAACGTGTTTGGGACCGTGACAGATCTGACACCGATCTCTGATGCGGCGCACGCCAAGGGCGCGCTACTGGTGGCGACGTTCACCGAAGCCGTGTCGTTCGGCATGGTCGAGCCGCCGGGCGCGATGGGCGCGGATATTGTTGCGGGCGAAGGGCAGTCGATCGGCAATTCGCTGAACTTTGGCGGGCCGTATGTCGGTCTGTTCGCGACGCGCGAGAAGCTCGTGCGCTCGATGCCTGGGCGCGTGGCGGGCGAGACGGTGGATGCGGATGGCAAGCGCGGCTTCGTGTTGACGCTATCGACGCGCGAGCAGCATATCCGCCGCGAGAAAGCGACCAGCAACATTTGCACCAACGCCGGGCTTTGCACGCTCGCGTTCACGATTCACATGACGCTGCTCGGGCAGCGGGGCTTGTCGCAGCTCGCGGAGCTCAACCACGAAACGGCGTGCGCGCTCGCGGATGCGCTGGCGGGCGTGAAAGGCGTTGAGCTGCTGACGCCGCGCTTCTTCAATGAGTTCGCGGTGCGGCTGCCGAAGGGCGCGCAAGGCGTGGTCGATAAGCTCGCGGGGCAGAATATCGTCGCGGGCGTCGCGTTCTCGCGTCTGCGCGAAGGCATGGACGACGTGCTGATCGTCGCCGCCACCGAGACGAACACGGAAGACGACATCGCG
>CAZMCA010000104.1:0-11674 GCA_964564595.1 uncultured Caulobacteraceae bacterium | reverse complement strand
TTTCTGCGCCGTGTGAGAAGGGGGTAACGCCGCGAACCGTATATTCGCGAGCGCGCCCGCCCAAGCGATACACGCGAGTCCCGTCGCGGTCTGACACCAAGCGACCAGGGCGCGGCGTAGCGAACACCTCGCTTTCTGCAATGCGATAGTCCCCACGAGGGCTTTCCACATTGATCGCCATGCCCTCAAAGCCGGGCTCAAAGCCAACGATGCGTTCGCCGTCGGCGAGTGAAAACGCGCTATACTTGAAACAAATCTGCATCGGCCCGGCGACGGGCTCCTCGAGCAGCTCCGCGCGGGCCGTCGCCGAAAACTCTGCCGCCAATGCGGACACAAGGATCGCGGCCGACTTCATTCCTGCGTGACCACGAAGTCCGGCCGCCAGCCTTCGGGCGGGCCGCCGGGGGAGGGCGGTGCGCGGCCGGCGGCGATCTCGTTTGCAAGCCACGTCATCGACATATGGATGCGCGCATAGCCCGAGGGGTGGTCGTAGAAGAACCATTCTTCGAACGGGCCCGGCTCCATCTTGCGATATTCCGAGAGCATGACGGCCGCTTCCGCAAAGCCTTCCGGCGCGCGCGACGCGTTGACGCCGAAGATGTCCGCCTGGTGCTCGTGGAAACGCGTGATGTTGTTGTTGATCGGCGTCGCGACCGCGAACCAGAACGTCAGCAGCGCAAACGCGAGCGGCAGGCCGGCGGGATCATCGACGCCGCGCACGCCCCAGCGCTCGCCGCGCGCCACGCGCTGGAAGCTCCAATTCACCAGCGCGTACACAAGCGCGATCAGCACCGCGAGCATGGTGAGGATCGAGACGAGGTGCTGCAGCACGTAATGGCCGATCTCATGGCCCATCACGGCGCGCACGGCGGCAGGGCTCGCGCGCTCGATCAGCGTGTCCGAGAGCGAAATGCGCGTGGTGCCGAACATCCCGGAGACGTTGGCGGTGACGCGGTTTGACTGCCGCGACACGTCGAACACGTAGACATTGTCGGCTGGCACGCCGTTGGCCTGCGCCATCGCGAGGATTTCCGTCTTGAGCGGGCCTTCCTGCATCGGCGTGTAGGTATTGAAGAGCGGCGCAACGAAGACGGGGAAGAGCGTCATGATCGCGATCATGCCGGCGATCGTCACGCCCGCGCCCCACAGCCACCACGTCTTCTTCGCGGCTCGAACGATCAGATAGAGCAGGGCGATGAAGAGAGCGCCGACCGCGATGCTGAGCGCGGCGTTGATCAGATACTCGCCGAACCATTCCGGGAAGCTCTGCGTGGCGAGCCCGAACTGATGCTCGCGCACGAAGCCGACATACCAAGAGAACGGGAACGTCAGCGCGGTTGAGACGAGCTGGTAGAAGAGCGCCATACCGAGAGCGACGAGGAAGTAGGCTTTGACCGTGCGCTCAAGCCAGCTGCGCACGCCGGCGGCCCAGCCAAGGATCATCAGCGCCAGCGATATGGCGATCGTGAGCGCTGAGCCGAGGTAGCCGATCCAATAGCCGCCCTCGAAATACGAATTGGAGCGCGCGGTTGCTTCCGGGCCCATGGTGGCGAGCCACGCGCGGGTCGCGGCGTCCGGATCGAACGCGGGCGCAGCGTGCGCGGCGCCCGCAAAAAGGAACAGAAACGCGGATGCGGCGATTGCGCGATGCATGGGAACCCCTGTCCGGGGATTCTGAACGCTTCGCCTTGCCCGCTCAAGCCAAGGGCGCTTTGCTGGCGAACCGCACGCACATGAGGGGGCGCGCTTGAGATTGACCAATCCGGAAGGCGCGCCAGCGCCGCCGCCGACACGCCGGGGCGCGATCGCCTCGTTGTTCACCGCCGGCTACGCGCTCTCGATGCAACCCGCACAGGCAACGGCGATCACAACGCCGAGCGACGGGCTGCGCATCGATGAAGAGGTGCGCATCTTCGGGCATGAGGGCGACGCCGTGCCCGCCTATCTCGCGCGGCCGCGCCTTGCGGGCCGGCGCAGCGCGATCGTTGTCGTGAATGAGATTTTTGGCATCCACGAATACATCAAGGACGTATGCCGCCGGCTTGCGCATGCAGGCTATGTCGCGCTCGCCCCGGATTATTTCGACCGCGCCGGCGATCCCGCAACCGTGACGGACATGAACGAGATCCGCCGCATCGTCGCGGCGACGCCGAGCGAACAAGTGATGGGCGATACCGGCGGCGCGATGGATTGGCTGCGCGGCCATCGCTTCGTGCGCGATCGCAATCTTGGAATCACGGGCTTCTGCTGGGGCGGCGCGGTGGTGTGGCAAGCGTGCGCGCGGCTCGATTTCCGCGCCGGTGTTGCGTGGTACGGGCGCCTGACGGCGCCGCCTGCGGGCGGATTTGGCGCGGAGGAGGGGCGGCGCTGGCCCGTCGATCTCGCAAGCGAGCTGCATGCGCCGGTGCTCGGGCTCTACGGCGAGCGCGATACGGGCATTCCGCTCGAGCAGGTTGAAGCGATGCGCGCCGCGCTCGCGGCGAACGGCAATCCGACGCGCTCGGAGATAGTCGTCTACCCTGGCGCCGAGCATGGGTTCCACGCGGACTATCGCCCTACATATAATGAAGCAGCCGCAACCGATGCGTGGGGACGTATGCTTGCGCATTTCCGCGCCAACGGATTGCGCGGCCGCGCTTAACGCGCACGGCTACTTGCGCACACGTGCGCTTGTGAAGAAGATAGCGGTCTGAGCGCCACGGCGCTCCCTCATGCACCTCTACATTTTTCATAGCGCGCGACGCGTTCGCGCGCCGGCGCTCAGGAGAACCGTCATGCGCTACAAGAAGCTTGGCCGCACGGGCCTCGTCGTGTCCGAAATCTGCCTTGGCACGATGACGTTTGGCGGCAACGGCATGTGGCGCGCAATAGGCGCGCTGGGCGATGCGGACTCAGAAGCGCTGGTGCGTGATGCGTTCAAGGCGGGCGTGAATTTCTTCGACACGGCTAACGTCTATTCGAACGGGGAGAGCGAGCGCATCCTTGGCCTCGCTCTCAAGAATCTTGGCCTGCCGCGCGATGAGATCGTGGTGGCGACTAAAGCGTTCGGGCGCGTCACGCCAGTGCTGGGCGATAACGCGAGCGACGCGGAGAAGGCCGAAGCGCAGCGCCGGATGGCCGGACGCAACATCAGCGGCCTCTCGCGCAAGCACCTGTTCGATGCGGTCGACAAAAGCCTTGAGCGGCTCGGCCTCGATCACATCGACCTCTACCAAGTGCACGGCTGGGACAACATCACGCCGGTCGAGGAAACGCTCGAAGCGCTGGACGACATCGTGCGCTCCGGGCGCGTCCGCTACATCGGCCTCTGCAACTACGCGGCGTGGCAAACGGCGAAGGCGCTCGGCGTCTCCGCCGCGAAGGGCATATCGCGGTTCGAGTCGCTGCAGATGTACTACTCGATCGCCGGGCGTGATCTTGAGCGCGAAGTCGTGCCGCTCGCGAAGGATCAGGATTTGGCGATCCTGCCGTGGAGCCCGTTGGCGGGCGGGTTTCTCTCCGGCAAATTCCAGCGCCAAGGCGGCGGGCCGAACGATGCGCGGCGCACCAATTTCGACTTTCCGCCGGTCAACAAGGAGAAGGGCTTCGACATCATCGACGTGATGCGCAGCGTCGGTGAGCGGCAGGATGCCAGCGTGGCGCGCGTTGCGCTGTCATGGCTGCTGCATCAGTCGCACGTCACGAGCGTTATCATCGGCGCGCGCACACCTGAGCAACTGGCGGATAATCTCGCGGCGGTGATGGTGAAGCTTTCGGCTGAAGACCTCGCCGCGCTCGACAAGGTCTCGGCGCTGCCGCCGGAATATCCGGGCTGGATGCTGGAGCGGCAGGGCGGAGATCGTCTGGCGTCGATCTCGTAACGTTGCGCAAACGTGCAAAACAAAAGCGCCACCGCCGAGAGGAGGGGGCGCTTCCGTTTGTGCTTGGCGTTGCGCGCTACTGCGCTTGCGTCTCGTCCGTGCGGCGGATCGAGACGGTGTAATCGCCCAATAGGCGGTTCTTGCCGTTCACCTGCACGAAGTGCGTGCCGCCGTCTTCGGCGGTGATGCGCACCAGCGCGTTGCGGCCGGGGCCGCTGTTATCGTCGCTGGCGACCACGGTGTCGCTGACTTCGCCGCCTTCGCCGTGGTGGTCTTCGTAGCCGCCCTCGCTGCGCACGACCGTCAGCATCGGGTCGGAAAGCGGATCGGTTCCGCTGCCGGTGGCGCTGATTTCGTAGCTGCCGCCGGGCGCGAGATCGACGGCGAACCAATCCTTGTCGCCCGGGAAGTCGATCCGCGCGGCGCGCGCATCGTCATCGGGCTGGAGCATTTCGTCCGTCACGGAGCTGCCGGGCGTTTCGGTATCCATCACGCGCAGCACGTACTGGCCTGTCGTGCCCGCGTTGAACGCGGAAACCGCAGCGTAATACGTGTTCGACGATGGCGCGATGAACGAGAGATACGCATTCACGCCCATGCCGCCGTCATCGTCCGACGCGATCTCGACGCTGTCTGAGCCGAGCAGCGTGAGGTAGGGATCGAGCTGACTGTCCGGGCCCGCATCGAGATAGATGCGATAGCTGCGGCCTTCGATCAGGGTAAGCGAGAACCAATCGACATCGTCTGGCGCCGAGATTTGGCTCATCCGCGGCGCTTGGATGTTGATGCTCTCGGCGCTTTCGCGGTTGGCGCCGATCTCGCCCGGCTGCACCTGCAGCACGTACGTGCCCTGCGCTTGTTCGGCAAAGCCGCGCGCTTCGATGAAGTAGCGGCCTGCCGCGGCGGGCGTGTATTCGAGATAAGAATTGAGTTCGCCGCCGCTGTCGTCATCGCGCGCGACTTCCGCGCCCGAAGCGTCCCGGATCGTGACGAGCGGATCGCCAACCGCGTTGGAGCCGCCGTTCAGCAGCTGCACGCGAATGGTCTGGCCCTGCCCAAGGTCGATCGCGTACCAATCGGTGTCGCCGGCGGGGGAGAGCAGGCCTTCGCGATAATCGCCGCTCTCGGCCGAGAGCGTCATGTCCGTCGTCGTGTCGCCCGGAATGTCGCCTGTGCGGGCGCGCAGGCGATAGCCGCCTTCCGCGATATCCGAGAAGCCGCGCGCTTCCAAAATAAAGTCGCCCGTGCGCGTCGCGGTGTACTCGAGATAAGAGTTCAGCCCATCGCCGCCGTCGTCATCGCGCGCGACTTCTTCGCCGCGGCCATCGAGCACGCGCAGCAGCGGATCGCCGAGCTGCTCGCCGCCGCCCTGCGGCGCAGCGCTGTCGAGCGAGAAGCGATAGGTTTGGCCTTCTTGCAGCGCGACGCGGTACCAGTCGCGGTCACGCGGATAATCGAGCACGCCAGCGACTTCGCCGCCGGGCGCGATCCGCGCGCGCGTGCCGAGATCGCCGCGCACGGCGTCCGCCGGCAGGGCGCGCCGCTCCATGCTGATCGTGTAGGCGCCTTCGCCGCTCTCGGAGAGGTTGCGCGCCTCGATGAAGAACGCGCCGCTGGCTTCGGGCACGAACTCGATGCGCGAGTTGAGGTTGCCGCCGCCGTCGTCATCGGAAGCGACTTCTTCGCCGGCGGCGTTGAGGAGCCGCAAATAAGGATCGGGCAAGCCGTTTTCGGCGGCCGAGTTCAGCGTGAACGTGTAGATCGAGCCGGCCGCCAGCGCGACGCGCCAGGTATCGACGTCGCCGTCAAAGTTGATCGAATCCGTAACCGGCGTTGCGCCAAGGCGCGCCGTTGTGCCCGTGCCCGCCGGGATTGAGTCGGTCGGCTGCACATATTCAATTGCGGTCAGCACGTAGGCGCCGCTGTCCTCGGAAGAGAACGCGCGCGCGTCGAGATAATAGACGCCATCGGCTGGCGCGGTGAAATTGATCCGCGAATTGAGCGTGCCGCCCGAGTCGTCATTGACCGAGACTTCCGTGCCGCTCGCGTCCAGCAGGCGGAGGAGGGGATCGGCGAGCGCGCCATCGCCATCGGCGCTGCGCAGCGTGAAGCGATAGCCCTGATTGCCGCGCAGGCTCACTTGATACCAGTCGGAATCGCCAGCCGCTTCGAGCGCGCCGGTGACGCTTTGCCCAACGGCGATGCGCCCGGAGGTCGCGGCCGTCGCTGCGATTTCTGCATCCTGCGCGTTGGCCGGCGCCGCGAACATCCCCACGAGCGCGGCCGCTGCCGCGCCCATCACCAACATCCCCCGCATCGTGCGCTCCTTATTGAACCCGCCGAACACTGAGCGCCGAAGGGCGCCAAAGTTAACGTTCAGTCATTTCGTAGAGCGTGATTTTGACCGAAAGGCGACGGTTTTCTTTGTGTTTTGGCTATTTTTCTCGGGACGGCGCGCATGCTTGAACTGCCGCGCGCAAGAAAGATCGTTCGGCTCCGGCCGATCGCACGGGCCAAAGCAGCGGCGAATCAGCCTTGTTTTGCGGGCTTTTCGAGGGGGTGTGGCGAAAAAACCGCATGGAATAAGGACAGATTGCGCATTGCATCGCAAAAAACGCTGCGATAAGCGCGTTTCGGCAAGCAATGGGAAACGATTGGAGTGCGATCAAGGATGCGATCTCGAAAGGGATTCACGACCGGACCGCAAAAAGAACACACCCAACCCAACCGTTCACATTCAGACAAGATTTGAGGAGATTGAAGATGGCTGCGAAGAAGAAGGCCGCCCCGAAAAAGGCTGCTGCGAAGAAGTCCCCCGCGAAGAAGAAGACCGCGAAGAAGGCCGCCCCGGCTGCGCCGTCGCGCAACATCAAGGTGTCGGCGCCCGCCGGCAAGGCGATCACGCAAGGCGCGCTGATGCAGGTCATCGCCGACCACACGGACATGAGCCGTGCGGACGCGAAGCGCTTCGTCGAAACCTACATCGACGTCGTGAAGGCCCACGTCCTCAAGGGCGTGAAGGTGAAGCTCGGCGACCTCGGCATGGTGATGATCCGTCACCGCAAGGCGCGCATCGGCCGCAACCCGCAAACGGGTGAGCCGGTGAAGATCAAGGCGTCCAAGAAGCTCGCGTTCCGCCAGTCGGCCGCGATGAAGGCGCAGATCTAGTTTCTCGCGCGCAAGCGCTCTGAGAAAACGGGAGCCGCCGGCAGAGATGCCGGCGGTTTTCGTTTGTGCGCTACGCGAGGGTGTCCAAGTGGCGCTTCATCGCCGCGCCGCCCGCATCCATCATCGGACCCATCATCTCGGCGGCGCTGTCGGGCAGCACGTCGGCTTGCCAAACGAAGATGCAGCCTTCGCCGTTGGGAACGACCGTCGCGGAGGCCATGTGGCGCGTGATGCGCTCGTTGGCGTCGATCGAGTAGGCGAGGCGGCGCGCGCCGTCATCGGCGCCGACGAACGTCTCGCGCGCCTTCATGCCGTTGCCGAACGTGACGATCCGCGCGTCGCCGTCGCGCTCGGTGTTGGCGATGAAGCCGGGCGCGAGGCGCGTGTGCAGCGCGTAAAAGTCCTTGAGCGCGTCCCACACTTTATCGGCGGGTGCGGCGACGTGAAATTCGCGGCGAATGCTGGCCATGTCGTGATCTCCTCTGTTGCAGGGGAGGAGACCACGGCGCGCGGCTCAGCGCTGGCCGGATTCGGACCGGCTCATTTTTCGCGTTACTCGGCCCATTCGGCTTCAGGCAGGCGCCAATACACGCCGTTCTTGCGCGCCAGCATATTGTAGCCGATCAACTCGCGCCGGACCGTTTCGCGGTCAGGGTGGCGCTGCTCAATGAGCGCATTCACCTCCGCCTCGGGGTAGCGGCGGCCCTCTTCAAATTGCGCGGCGAGCCAAGCGAGGATTTCGCGGCGTTTCTTGCGGCTGGCCGGGAAGGCTTTGAGCTTTCCGTTCGCGGTCAAATAGTTCGCGACGACGCGGTTTTCGGTGGGCGGCGGCGGCGCGAGCGCTTCTTGCGACGCAAGTGAGCGGCCAAGCCGCCGCAGCGCGTTCGCGTCGAGCGCATAGAAATGCGTCGTCGCGTCTTTGCGCATCGTGACGAGGCCGGCGCTCTTGAGGAGCGCGAGGTGGTGTGACGCGGTCGGTTCGCTCACGCCCGCCTCGGCGGCGAGCGCCTGCACCGAGCATTCGCCCGCGCTCATCAGCGCCAGCATCCTGAGCCGGCTCTCATGCGCCAGCGCTTTGAAGGCGAGGAGGGGGAGGGGCTCGGTCATTTCGATGTGCGTCTAATTAGACGATTGTCGAAATATGCGCAACTTTTTCCTGTCTCCCTCATTCCGGATCAGCGCTTCGCGTCCGGAATGAGGGAAGGGGGCGGAGAAGGCTAGACCTTGATGTCGACGCCGCCCTCGGCGGCTGGCGGCGCTGTCGCGGATTGGCCGAGCGAGACGGCGACCATCGCCGCGCGCAGCGTGCGTTCGCCGAGCACGTAGCCGGGCTGCATCACTTCGGCGATCGCGCCGGCCGGCTGATCGGATGGGATCTGCGCGACGGCTTGGTGGAGGTTCGGATCGAACTTGTCGCCCTTGGCGCCGACGCGCCGCAAATTGTGACGGCCCATCGCATCGATGAGCGCGCGCTCCGTCATGGCGACGCCGTCAAGCAGATTGCGCGTCGCATCGTCGAGCGCGCTGCGCGCTTCGGGCGTCAGCGTTTCGAGCGCGCGCGCGAGCGTGTCCGCCACCGGCAGCAGATCCCCGGCGAAGCGGTCGATCGCATAGGCGCGCGCGTCCTGCGCCTGCTTTTCGCCGCGGCGGCGCGTGTTCTCCACTTCCGCGAGCGCACGCAGGTGATCGTCCTTCGCGGCGGCGAGAGCTGCTTCCAACTCGGCGATGCGCGCTTCCGGCGTAGGGCCAGCCGGCGCCGCTTCAGCGGCGGGCGTGGCTTCCTCTTGCGGCTGCTGTTCCGTTTCTTCCTGCATCATCTTCCTCAACGCTCGGCGCGCCCGTCGAGCACCCGCCCGACGACACGCGCTGTGTAGTCCACCACGGGGATCACCCGTGCATAATTGAGCCGCGTCGGCCCGATCACACCGAGCGCGCCGACGACCCGTCTTTCAGCGTTCATATAGGGCGCGACGATGAGACTCGACCCCGAGAGCGAGAAGAGGGGGTTTTCCGCGCCGATAAAGATGCGCACCGCTTCGCCCGCTTTGGCGAGATCGAGCACCTGTACGAGTTCCTTCGATTTCTCGAGATCGTCGAACAGCGTGCGCACGCGCTCGATGTCTTCCAGGTTCTGCTGATCCTGAAGCAGATTCGCGCGGCCGCGCACGATCAGCGAGCGCCCCGCTTGCGGGTCTTCGCCCGACCATTCGACGAGGCCGAGCTCGACGAGCTTGGCGGCGGCCGCATCGAGCGCGGCGCGATCGCGCGCCAGCGTCTCGCCGGCTTCGGCGCGCGCTTGCGCAAGCGTCTTGCCGCGGAAGCGTGCGTTCAAAAAATTCGTCGCCTCCACCAGCGCCGATTGCGGCAGGCCGGGCGGCGTCGAGAGCAGGCGGTTTTCGATCTGATTGTCTTCGAACACCAGCACGAGCAGCGCTTGCCCAGGCGCGATCTGCACGATCTCCGCGTGGCGCACTGGCGCTTCGCGTTCGGGTGTGACGACAAGGCTCGCGCCGCCGGCAAGGCCCGAGAGCAATTCCGATGCGGCGGAGAGCACGTCTTGCGGCCCGCCGCCGGCGCTTTTGATGCGCGCATCGATCTCGCGCCGCTCCGGATCGGAAACCTCGCCGAGCTGCAGCAAGCTATCGACGAAGAACCGGAGGCCCGCATGCGTGGGGCGCCGGCCCGCCATTGCGTGCGGCGCGTCCAGCAAACCGAGCGCGGCGAGGTCGGCCATTGTGTTGCGGATCGAGGCGGGGGAGAGCGCGAGCCCGCCAAGTTTCGAAAGCGTCCGCGAGCCCACCGGCTCGCCGGTGGCGAGGTACGCCTCCACGATCTCGCGGAAAATCTCGCGCGAGCGGGCGTCCAGGGAGGAAAGGTCCGCAACCGGCATGGCGGGGCTTAGGTAGCGCGTGCGGGCGGGAGTGCAATTCCCCTTACGGCCTTTTGGCCTTTGGTTTGGGCGGGGCGGGCGGGGGCATTTTGCGGCGCATGAACTCGTCGAATTTGGGCACGGTGAAGCCGATGAGGCCCCGGTCCGGGCTGTAGGCCATGCCTTTGCGGATCAGCTCCTCGCGAAGCGGCGCGGCCTGGCTGAGCGAAAGCCCCATCGCGTTCGCGACGGTGGTGGAGCTGACCGGTTTTGGGCCGAACTCGGCGATAGCGCGGGCGAACACCTTCTGCCGGTCCGTCAGCCGCGCGAGGCGCACATTGAAGATGCCTTCGTCGAGTGTGGCGATTGCCTCTTCGGAGGCGGCCTTCGCGTTGTCGAGCGTGATGGGGGAGGTGGTCGCGACCTCCCAGCACTTCGATCCCCACACCTGCAGGAAGAACGGATAGCCCTCGGTCTGCGCCAGGATGTAGTCGAGCGCCTCATCCGTGTAGGCGACGCCTTCGCGGAGCGCCGGCGCTTGCAGGGCGCGGCGCGCGCTTGCGGGATCGAGCTGGCCGATCGGCGGGTAATCGAACAAGCGCTCCGCGTAGGACTTCGCGTCGCCCGCAAGGCGCGCGAGTTGCGGCAGCCCCGCGCCGATCAGAATGAGCGGCAATTGGCGCTGGGAGACCTTGTGCAGCCCCATAATCAGCGCGCCGAGATCGTTCTTGGTGACGTACTGGACTTCATCGACGAGCAGAACGACGGCCGTTTCGCGCTTATCCGCCGCTTCGCCGATAGCGACGAGAAGGTCGGTAAGATCGATCGCGAGGTCGCCGGTGGCCGATTGCTGCGCCAGGCCGAACTCAAGATCGCCAAGTTGAACTTTGAACACGCTCGCGAACGCGCGAAGCGTAGAGAACGCGTTTTGAATGTCGTGCCCGGCGCGCTTGATCCGGTCGAGCCGCAGCAGGATGCGGTGAAGCTGCGGCGCAAGCTGCGCGGCGAGCGTCTTATCCGGATCGATCTCGAAGATCGCCGTCTGGCACTTCAAGGATTCCGCGCGTTGCTCGAGCTCGTTGAGGAGCACGGTTTTCCCGACGCCCCGCAGCCCCAGCATCATCATGCTCTTGGCCGATTTGCCGCCGAGCGTGCGGGAGATCGCGAGGTCGGCCCGGTCGATCAGATCGTCCCGGCCGGCCAGCTCCGGGGGAGGGGCGCCGGCGCCCGGATTGTAGGGGTCTTTGCGGGGATCCATAGGCTTGTTAGGGCGAGTTAGGGCGATTCGTCGTAACCAGTCCTAACAGAAATATACTGGCGTATACGGAAGTTAGGGAATGTTAGGTCGAGGACACCTAACAGAGCCGAACTTTCCTATACCCGCCCGGTCAGCTAGAGCGCGGCCTCCCCCACAGGAGACGCTTATGCGCCCGTCCGGCCGCGCCGCCGATCAGCTCCGCGAAGTCACGCTTGAAACCGCCGTCTCGCGCTACGCAGAGGGCTCGTGCCTCGCGAAGTTCGGGCAAACGCACGTGCTCTGCACCGCCAGCGTCGAGCAAGGCGTGCCGGGCTGGCTGAAGGGCCAGGGCCGCGGCTGGGTGACCGCCGAATACGGCATGCTCCCGCGCGCGACCCACACGCGCGGCCGCCGTGAAGCCGCGCAGGGCCAGCAGAGCGGGCGCACCCAAGAGATTCAGCGTTTGGTTGGCCGCTCCCTACGATCTGTCACGGACCTGAAGCTGCTCGGTGACCGCACCATCACGCTCGATTGCGACGT